>CAVFBU010000014.1:0-33625 GCA_963620725.1 Vescimonas coprocola | reverse complement strand
GTATGTGACGAATACAAAACCGACCCATATCGTAGCTCCATATTGGAACGAAATCAAGAAGCTGAGCCACGAAGACAGAAGTAATCTTGCTGAACTGATAGAACAATCCTTGACGGAAGAGGAAATCGCAAATCGGGAAGTAGAGACTTTCTTGGATGGTCTTGATAAGAACCTAATGCGGAAGGCTGCGGAATATGCCCACAAACAATTTGTGGAGGGTCAATGTGTGCCACACGCCGAAGTGGTGGAGCGCATTACTTGCCACCCAATGTGATTTACTATTTGTTGGAGGAGGGTACCATTGTCATAATGACCATCGTCCATATGAAGCGTTCACCAGACTACGTCAACAAAATACTCAAACGTTTTTTAGAGTCTTTTGACCAAACGATTAATAGTCAGAACGAGACTCTATAAGTAAAAGGTGTATCCTTGCCGCTCCACACGCGAGTCGGCAAGGATACTCTTTTTTTTGTGTGCTTAGTACGAGTGGGAGCTGCGCACCGCTTCCTTCTCCGCCATTTGCAGCGACTCAATGTGGCGACAATTGACGTTTTTTCGGATTTGCTTTGGAGGTTTCAAGAAAAAAGGTTATCTTTGCAGCAAAGTTTGGCGGTTATGGGTAAAATTATAGACAGGACAATAACAAAGATCGTAACGGATGAGGGCATCGCGCTGTTTCGTCGAGTGACCAAGGTGTTGATGCCCAATGGCAAGTATCGTTATCCCGTGGACTACTTTGATGCAACCCCGGGCGTGGTGAAAATAACCAAGGACGAAATGGATAAGGTGGCCATCCCAGTTTATCAAAAGCTGATTTGATGGAACGATTGATGTCAGATGGTTACCCTTTTGTCTTTCAGATGATTGATAGAAGTGGAAGCGACGAGTGTCTGGCGGAAACCTTGCAGTACAGATTCCTGCAGGAGGGATATACATCCTCAAGCAAGGCAATCGGGTCAAAAAGATAGTCAGGCCGTAATGGGTTCCGCCACAAACGCTTCTGTTTTTCCATAAAATATTTTGCGATATAGAATAAATGCTGTAACTTTGCACCGTCAGACATATAACAATGAGAATCATTGCAAGAAGTAAAATCATAGAATACTACACTGTACACGCTTCTGCAGAAGTGGCTTTGGAAGAGTGGTATCAAAAGACAAAAAGAGCGGAGTGGACTTGTTTCGCCGATATGAAGCGCACGTTCAACAGCGTGGACAGTATCGGCAATCAGCACTACGTTTTCAACATCAAAGGCAACGATTTCCGCTTGATTGTGGTGATAAAGTTTACCATCAAAACGGTACTGATACGCTTCATTGGCACTCATGCCGAATATGACAGGATTGACGCAAAAAACATCTGAAATATGACAAAGATACAGGACGAAAACGCATACAAGGCCATTATGGCCAGAATAGAGGAACTCATTCCTACGGTGGACGACGAAACGCCCAATACTGACAGCAATCTCATAGAACTTGACCTCTTGACAGCATTGGCATCGGAATATGAGGATGAGCACTATCCCATCAAGTCACCATCGCTGACAGACATCTTGAGGCTTAGAATGTACGAGATGGGACTCAACCAGACCAAGCTTTCAGAACTGCTGGGAGTCAGTCCCTCGCGCATCAGCGACTATTTTTCTGGACGATGCGAGCCCACGCTCAACGTAGCTCGTAAGATGAACCGAAAACTGGGCATTGATGCCAGTATTATTTTGGGCGTATAAAAGGTATCCTTGCCGCTCCACACGCGAGCCGACATATGTATGCCCAGTACGCCGTGAGCCGGTCGTAAATCTTTTCTTACCTTCGCATAAGATTATCAATCCAGGTTCCGCCGGTTCAAGGATACAGGCGATAAGGTTGTAAAGAAAACGCAGCGGATTTGGACGCGGAAAGGAGCCGCGAACTGCTATTGTATCACTCGACTCAAAAAATCGTTTCACTCGACTCAATCGATCGATTGAGTCGACTCATTTGATCGATTGAGTCGAGTGCCGTTTTTTAGCCCCCTTTTTCAACAACCCTTCGGCCTCGGCCAAATCGGTCTGGACAACGGGAGGCGATTGTCGTTTTTTCGCTTTATCGTACTCTGAGCTACGCTCGAAGGTACTCACACTCGGAAAAACCCAAATAAATTTGGTTTTTCTCTCGCTTAATCGTACTCTGAGCTACGCTCGAAGGTACTCACACTCGGAAAAACCCAAATAAATTTGGTTTTTCTCTCGCTTAATCGTACCTTTGCACCCACATTGATAAAGACTACGATAATGATGTCAAAGACGATTCTTGGAACCTGCTGCACCATATTGATGCTGGCAGGCGGTGCTGAGGCCAGCAAGGCCTTCGCCCAACAGCCCGTGAAAGTACGCGGCTATGCAAAGGAAAACATGAACACGGCGGTGAAGCCCGGCGACGACTTCGTGGAATATGCCACGGGAGCATGGATTAAAAGCCATCCGCTGCGCGACGACCAGGTGACCAACGGTGCCTTCATGGACCTGTACGACCAAAACCAGAAACAGATTCAGGAACTCATCCTGCAGTTCTCGACCACACCGCAGGAGAAGGGTTCGCTGGGACAGAAGATTGGAACGCTCTATAACCAGATGATGGACTCCGTGCGCCGCAACAAGGAGGGCTTCCAGCCCATCGTAAAGAACCTGGAGAAGATCCGCGCCGTGAAGAGCCGCAAGGAATACCAGCGTGTGACGGCAGAACTGGACCGCCACGGTGAGTCGACCATGATGTTTGACATCGGTGTGGGTGCAGACCAGCGCCAGGCCGACCGCAACATCGTGGGCATCGGACAGGGCGGTCTCGGTCTGGGCACTCGCGACTACTATCTGAACGATGACGCGCAGACCGTGGCCGTGCGCAATGCCTATATGAAATACATGACCTCGATGTTTACCCTCGTGGGCTACGACGAGGCCACGGCCAAGCAGAAGGCAGAGGCCATCTACGCCATCGAGAAGCGCATCGCTGAGAAGAGCTATTCGAGGGTGCAGCTGCGCGACGTGGATGCCAACTACCACAAGATGTCGTTCAGCGAGCTCTGCGAGCAGTTCCCCGGCATCGACTGGACCACCGTGTTCTGGGTGACGGGATTCCCGGCCTTCGACAGCGTGGACATGGGACAGCCCGAACCGCTGCATGAGGTGGAGAAAATCCTCGCCGAGACATCGCTCGACGACCTGAAGAGCTATGCCGAGGTGCGCATCATCGGTGGTGCCAGCTCTTATCTGAGCGACGACTTCCGCAAGGTGGCCTTCGAGATCTCCCAGGTGATGAGCGGCAAGCAGCAGGACGACCCGCTGTGGAAGCGTGCCACCAACCTGGTGAACAGTGTGATGGGTGATGCCATCGGTAAGATGTACTGCGAGAAATACTTCCCCGAGTCGAGCAAGAACCGCGTGCTCGAACTGGTGCGCAACCTGCAGGTGGCACTCGGCCAGCGCATCGACGAGGCCACCTGGATGGGCAGCGAGACCAAGGCACAGGCCAAGGACAAGTTGTCGAACTTCATCGTGAAAATCGGCTATCCCGACAAGTGGAAGGACTACAGCAAGCTGGAGATTAGCGACTCGCTGTCGCTCCGCGAGAACCTCGCCAACGTGTCGGAGTTCTTCCTGCAGGACGAGCTGCAGCGCAAGGTGAACAAGCCCGTGGACAAGACCCAGTGGCTGATGACACCGCAGACCATCAATGCCTACTATAACCCCACCACCAACGAGATCTGCTTCCCGGCAGGCATCCTCCAGGCTCCGTTCTTCGACCCCGAGGTCGACGATGCCATCAACTATGGAGCCATCGGTGTGGTGATTGGCCACGAGATGAGCCACGGCTTCGATGACCAGGGATGCCAGTTTGACAAGACCGGCAACCAGCGCAACTGGTGGACTGCAGCCGATAAGGCCAACTTCGACAAGCGCACCGCCGTGCTCGTAGACCACTTCTCCTCCATTGAGGTGGTGGACGGCAAGAAGGTGAACGGCAAGCAGACCCTCGGCGAGAACATCGGTGACAATGGCGGGCTGAACATCGCCCTGCGCGCCTACCACAACGCCCGCAAGGAAGGCCACACCCTCAACGCCGACCAGAAGGACTTCACCCCCGACCAGCTCTTCTTCCTCGGCTATGCCCGCATCTGGGCTGGCAACAGCCGCGAACAGTATCTGGATATGTTGCTCAAGCAGGACGTACACTCGCCCCACCAGGCACGCGTCAACGGTGCACTGCCCCACATTGACGCCTGGTATCAGGCCTTCGGCGTGAAGAAAGGCAACCGCCTGTTCCTGCCCAAGAAGAAGCGTGCCCAGATTTGGTAAGGGCACGGTTCAACCCACAGCAGACTCATGAAGAAACTCTATATCGAAACCTACGGCTGCCAGATGAACGTGGCCGACTCGGAGGTGGTGGCCAGCGTGATGCAGATGGCAGGCTATGAAAACACCGAGAACCTCGACGAGGCCGATGCCGTGTTCTTGAACACCTGTTCCATCCGTGACAATGCCGAACAGAAGATATACCACCGCCTCGATGCCCTCGATGCCATACGCCGCAAGCACCCGTTGATTATCGGGGTGCTGGGGTGTATGGCCGAGCGCGTGAGGGACGACCTGATTACGAACCACCACTGCGACCTGGTGGCAGGACCCGATGCCTACCTCACACTGCCCGACCTCATCGCTCAGGCAGAGAACGGCCACAAAGCCATCAACATCGAGTTGTCCACCACGGAGACCTACCGCGACATCGTGCCGCAACGGCTGCATGGTGCACACATCAGCGGCTTTGTCAGCATCATGCGCGGCTGCAACAATTTCTGCCACTACTGCATCGTGCCCTACACAAGAGGGCGCGAACGCTCGCGTGACGTGGAGAGCATCCTGCGCGAGGTGCGCGACCTGCACGACCGGGGATTTAAGGAGGTGACACTGCTCGGCCAGAACGTCAACAGCTACGGCCTGTCACCCGCCGGCAGGCGCGAACCCGGCAGCACCTCGTTTGCGCAACTGCTGCACCTCGTGGCACAGGCCGTGCCCGATATGCGCGTACGCTTCACCACCTCCAACCCCGAAGATATGACGGAGGACATCCTCTACGCCGTGGCGGAGGAGCCGAACCTCTGCAAGCACATCCATTTCCCCGTGCAGAGCGGCAGTGACAAGATCCTGCGGCTGATGAACCGCAAATACACGCGGGCGCAGTACCTCGAACGCGTCGAGGCCATCCGGCGCATCATCCCCGGCTGCGGCCTGTCCACCGATGTCTTCGTGGGCTACCACGACGAGACCCCGGACGACTTTGCCGAGACGCTGTCACTCGTCCGTGCGTGCCACTTCGACTCCGCCTTTATGTTCAAATACAGCGAGCGTCCCGGCACCTATGCCGCCAAGCACCTGCCCGACAACGTGCCCGAGGAGGTGAAGATCGAACGGCTGAACGAGTTGATTCGCCTGCAGACCGAGGTCAGTGCCCAGCAGAACCGCCTTGACGAAGGCCAGGAGTTCGATGTGCTGATAGAATCCTTCAGCAAGCGTTCGCGCGAGCAACTCATGGGGCGCACCGAACAGAACAAGGCCGTGGTGATGAACAAGAACGGCCACCACATCGGTGAGACCGTGCGCGTACGCATCACGGGAAGTACCAGCGCAACCCTTTTCGGCGAGATACTATGAGAGAGTTCCTGAACGTGCTGAGGCGTTTCGTGCCGCCCTACAAGAAATACCTGGTGCTGTCGGTCGTCTTCAACATCCTCTCGGCCGTGCTCAACATCTTCTCGTTTGCCGCCCTCATCCCCATCCTGCAAATCATCTTCCGGACGGGCGACGGACAGGCCGCCACCCACTGGATGGCGTGGGACTGGAGCAACGCGCAGGGCGTGCTGATGAACAACCTCAACTACTACGTCAACACGCTGCTGGCCGAACACGGACAGACCACCACCCTACTCTTCATTGGCCTCTTCCTGGCCTTCACCACCCTGCTCAAGACGGGAGCCTATTTCCTCTCGTCGGCCACCATCGTGCCCATCCGCACCGGTGTGGTGCGCGACATCCGCAACCAACTCTATCGGAAAATCACCGCCCTGCCCCTCGGCTTCTTCAGCGAGGAGCGCAAGGGCGACATCATCGCTCGCATGAGCGGCGACGTGCAGGAGATTGAGTCAAGCATCATGTCGAGCCTCGATATGCTGTTCAAGAACCCCGTCCTCATCATCGCCTATTTCGTCACCCTCGTGTTCATCTCCTGGCAACTCACCGTCTTCACCCTCGTCATCGTGCCCGTCATGGGATGGTTCATGGGTGTTGTCGGCCGCCGGTTGAAAGCCCAGTCCATCAAGGCCCAGTCGCTCTGGAGCGACACGATGAGTGTGGTGGAAGAGACACTCGGCGGACTGCGCATCATCAAGGCCTTCGGTGCCGAGGAGAAGATGCGCCAGAAGTTCGACCGCATCAACACGGGCTACCGCAACGACATCATGCACGTCAACATCCGGCAGCAATTAGCACACCCTATGAGCGAGTTCCTCGGCACGGTCATGATTGTCGTGGTACTGTGGTTCGGTGGCGTACTGGTGCTCAACTACCAGACACTGTCCGGTCCCACCTTTATCTATTATATGGTCATCCTCTACTCCATCATCAATCCGCTGAAGGAGTTCTCGAAGGCCGGCTACAACATCCCGAAGGGACTGGCATCGATGGAGCGCGTCGACAAGATTCTGATGGCAGAGAACACCATCCAGGAACCAGCGCATCCCCGCCACATCCAACAGTTCGAGCATCAAATCGAGCTGCGCCACGTGTCGTTCCGCTACGGCGACCAGTGGGTGTTGCGCGACATCAACCTCGTCATCCCCAAGGGCCAGACCATCGCCCTCGTGGGACAGAGCGGCAGTGGCAAGTCGACCCTCGTCGACCTCATCCCACGCTACTATGACGTACAGGAGGGTGAGGTATTGGTGGACGGCATCAACGTCAAGGAGCTGGGCCTCCGCGACCTGCGGCAACTCATCGGCAACGTCAACCAAGAAGCCATCCTCTTCAACGACTCGTTCCGCAACAACATCGCCTTCGGCGTGGACGGCGCGACAGACAGCCAGGTGGCCGAGGCCGCACGCATCGCCAATGCCTACGACTTCATCATGCAGAGCGAACACCAGTTTGACACCAACATCGGCGACCGGGGCGGTCGCCTGTCGGGCGGCCAGCGGCAGCGCATCAGCATCGCCCGCGCCATCCTGAAGAATCCACCCATCCTCATCCTCGACGAGGCCACCTCGGCCCTTGACACCGAGAGCGAGCGGCTGGTGCAGGATGCCCTGGAACGGCTGATGAAGCAGCGCACCACCATCGCCATTGCCCACCGGCTCAGCACCATCCGCAATGCCGACGAGATCTGCGTGCTCCACGAGGGGCGCATCGTCGAGCGCGGCACCCACGAGTCGCTGTTGGCCGCCAACGGCTTCTACAAGCGGCTCACCGACATGCAGAACTTAGGATAAACCATCATCACGGCAACCGCTATGAAAGGCATCATCGGACGACTCCTGTTTCTCTTGAACGACGGACTGAAACTGGTCTGCCTGTTTGTGGTGGCCAAGATCGGCTTTATGTTATCGCTGAGGGAGAGCCATCCGTTCACGGAGTCTGATATATGGCACGTCGTGCGCCACGGCATCTCGCTCGACCTGTCCACAGCCCTCTATTTCCTCATCGTGCCCTTCCTCGTCGTCCTCGTCTCTATCTGGTGGAAGCGTCACGACATCCTGCGCAAGAGCCTCAACGGCTATTACTGCTTCGTGGCCGTCGTGCTGTCCCTGGCCTTCGTAGCCGACACCAGCCTCTATCCCTTCTGGGGCTTCAAGCTCGATGCCTCCTGCCTGCAGTTTCTGTCCACTCCCGGCGATGCCTTTGCCAGTGTCAGCGTGGGATACGTGGTGTGGCGCGTGGTCTTGACCAGTGGGGTGGCAGCGGTTATCCTTTTCCTGCTGACCCGCCGGCGATGGACGTTCGAGAGGCGATGTCGGCGATGGCTGGCCACAATATTCATGATATTGCTTTCCCCACTGATGATTATCGGCATCCGGGGCGGTGTTGACGAGTCGACCACCAACATCGGACAGGTCTATTTCTCGCAGAACCAGTTCCTCAACCACGCGGCGGTCAATCCCGTATTCAGCTTCTTGGCATCGCTGGAGAAGACCGCCAGCGACCAGACCGACTATCACTACATGGACGACAGCGAGTGTGAGCGGCTGACAGCCACGCTCTTCCCCACCACCAGCATCGGCACCGACTCGTTGCTTACCACACCACGTCCCGACATCATCGTCATCCTGTTGGAGAGTGCCGGAGGCGCGTTCACGGAGCTGGGCGGACGAACGGACATCATGCCGAACCTCAACCGGCTGATGCACGAGGGCGTCAGCTTCGACCGCTGCTATGCCAACTCGTGGCGCACAGACCGTGGCACGCTGTGTACGTGGAGCGGCTATCCGTCGTTCCCCACCACATCGGTCATGAAGATGCCAGCCAAGTCACGCAACCTGCCCAACCTGGCCGCCACCCTCGCGCGGCAGGGCTACCACACCCACTACCTCTACGGCGGCGACATCAACTTCACCAATATGCGGAGCTACCTCGTTTCGGGCGGTTTCAGCCAACTGACGTGGAAGGCCGACTACAGCCGCGAGCAACAGCAGTCGGCCAACTGGGGCGTGCGCGATGACATCACGTTCGGCACACTGCTCCAACTGGCGGACACCCTGCCGCAGCCCTTCCTCATCGGCTACAGCACACTGAGCAGCCACGAGCCGTGGGACGTGCCCACCCACCACTTCGAGGACGAGGTGCTCAATGCGTTCCATTACCTCGACCAGTGCATCGGCCGCTTTATGGCGCAGCTGCGGCAGTCGCCGCGCTGGAAAAACACGCTGGTGGTGATGCTCCCCGACCACGGCATCAACTACCGCGACATCGACGAGACGCATCCCGTGCGCAACCATATCCCCATGGTATGGGTGGGCGGAGCCGTGAAGCAACCGCGACGCATCAGCACCCTCTGCAACCAGACAGACCTCGCCGCGACACTGCTGGCCCAGTTGGGCATCAGCCACGAGGCATTCACGTTCAGCCGCGACGTGCTCAGCCCGTCCTACCGCCATCCCTTTGCCTACCACACCTACAACAACGGCTTCTCGCTGGTGGACTCCACGGGCATGGTGGTCTACGACCTCAACTCCGAGAAGGTCATTGCCGCCAACGCCAGCGACAAGGAACGACTGATTCGTCTGGGGAAAGCCCTGCTGCAGCGGTCGTCGGAAGACCTAAAGAAACGATAAAGCCCCGATGAAGCGATGAAAAACCCGACCTACCTAAAGCCGCTCGCGGCAGTACTATATAATATGGTGTTGGCCTATGCCGTCTACATGCTGGCACGCGTGGCCTTCCTGCTGGACAACTGGAGCCTCTTTGCCGAGACGATGACCGCCGGCCATTTCCTCCACCTGTGCCGTGGCGGACTGGTATTCGATACGTCGGCTCTGCTCGTCACCAACAGCCTCTGGCTGGTGCTGATGCTCTTCCCTCTGTGGCTGAAGGAACGCCCATGGTATCACCGGCTGTGCCGCATCCTCTTCGTGGCCGTCAACGGCCTGGCCCTCGTGGTCAATCTCTGCGATGCGGCCTATTTTCCCTTCACCATGCGGCGCACCACGACCACCGTGTTCAGCGAGTTCAGCAACGAGGGCAACCTGGGCGGCATCGTCTTGAAGGAACTGCTCCACCATTGGTATTTCGTGCTGTTGGCCGTGGCCGTCATCTACGTGCTGTGGCGACTGTACCATGCCCCGAAGCTCCATGCAGACCATCTCTCGCCGTGGCACTATGCCTTGGCGATGGTGTTGTCGTTGGCCGTTGTCACCCCGTTGGCCATCGGCGGCATCCGTGGCGGTTTCACCACCGCCGTGCGCCCCATCACGGTGAGCAATGCCAACCAGTACACCGCCCGTCCGAGCGAAGCAGCCTTAGTGCTCAACACCCCGTTCTCCCTCTACCGCACCATCGGCAAGGCCGTGTTCACCGTGCCCCACTACTATACCGACGAGGCATCGCTGTCGGCGGTCTACACGCCCGTCCATCCGGCCACGGGCGGACAGCTGCAGAAGAAGAACGTAGTGGTGCTCATCGTGGAGAGCTTCGGACGCGAATACATCGGAGCCTTGAACCGCGACCTGGAGCAGGGACGGTACAAGGGCTATACCCCCTGTGTCGACTCACTGATAGCGCGCAGCGTGACCTTCCGCCACAGCTTCTGCAATGGTCGCAAGAGCATCGATGGCATGCCGAGCATCCTCTCCGCCATCCCCATGTTCGTTGAGCCCTTCTTCCTCACGCCGGCCGCCATGAACGAGGTGGACGGCCTCGCCTCGCTGCTGGCCAAAGAGGGTTACGAGACGGCCTTCTTCCATGGTGCACAGCGCGGTTCGATGGGTTTTCAAGCCTTTGCCACGAAAACGGGATTCCAGCACTACTACGGTCGTGAGGACTTCGCCGCCGACAAGCGTTTCGACGGCGATGCCGACTTCGACGGTACGTGGGCCATTTGGGACGAACCCTTCCTGCAATTCTACGCCACGAAGATGGGCGAGATGAAAGAGCCCTTCATGACCGCCCTGTTCACGGCCTCCAGCCACCATCCCTTCGTCATTCCCGAAAAGTACCAGTCACACTTCCCCGAGGAGCAGCTCCCCATCCACAAGTGCATCCGCTACACCGACATGGCCCTCGGACGCTTCTTCCAAACGGCCTCGCGCCAGCCGTGGTTTCAGAACACCGTCTTCGTGCTGACCAGCGACCATACCAACCAAAGCTGCCACGCCGAATATCAGACCGACCTTGGCGGCTTCGCCTCACCCCTTGTCATCTACACACCCGATGGCACGCTCCAGCCCGGCGTGGAAGACAAGGTGGCGCAGCAGACCGACATCCTTCCCACCGTTCTGGGTCTGCTGCACTATCCGAAAGCCTATTGCGCCTTCGGCATCGACGTGTTGCAGACCGATGGCAAGGACACCTGGGCCGTCAACTATCTGAACGGCATCTACCAATACGTCAAGTATGGCTACGTATTGCAGTTTGACGGACAGCGCACCCGTGCCCTCTACCGGCTGGACGACCGACTGATGCGCCACAACCTCATGGGGCGCATCGCCGTGCAACAGCAGATGGAGCGCGAGGTGAAGGCCGTCATCCAGCAGTATATGGAGCGGATGACGCAGAACACACTTGTGGTGAAATAAAGAAAGAGGTTCGTGAGGCTTTTTTACAACGCCTCCACCTTCCAACCATTGATGCTCCTACGATCCTCGGAGAAGTTAATGCCCACCTTGAACTTCTTTCGTTTGTCATCAGCGAAGGCTGAGACGTAGTCCTTTCGGTCAATCTGATTCATCGCGGTCGCACATATTGTCAGGAGCATAGTAGCGGAAGAGACTGTTGGAGAAGCCTTTGCGCACCTCCTCGTTGGGGAAGCCGAGCTTGTACATTAAAGTGGTAACCATCATAATTGAATTGGAGTTCTGTCACCGCTTCGTTGACCGTCATATTTGGGGCTTTCGCCAAGTCCTTGATGTCTTCGTGGAAATGCTCCAACAGCTCCTCTTTGCTGATACCGCAGATACTGCTGTACTCATCCTCCATGCTGATGTTGGTGATGTTGTTCAGTTCGCTGAAGATGCTCAGTTGGCTGAACTTGGAAATACCCGTTACGAAGACAAAGTGAAGATTGTCCTCTTCCGCCTTTAGCGGACTGAAGAAATTACGCATGATGTCACGTATCTGCCCCTGCAATTTCTCGTCTTTCATGGAGTCGTGCATCGGGGCGTCATACTCGTCAATCAATACGACGACATCCTTGCCTGTTTGCTGTTTGGCAGCTTGAATGATGTTGATGATTCTGACATTGAAGTCATCCGACTTGTCGGGTGTCAAGTTGTAACGGCACTCGTACGGAGAGACCAGTGAGCGTTGACTGCAATCAACGCTCACTGGCAGAAAATTTTCTTAAGGACTTTGGTGATTTTCTCCTTCGGTGTGGGATGCCAACTGTGTGCGCAATAGTGAATGGCATAGCTGCGCGGCGTCACTTCGTGTTTGTTGCCGGCGAAGATCTCGGACGGATAGATGTGGATGCGTCCCGGCAATTGCTGGTCTATGTCTTTATAGACGAACCCGAGTTTCTCCGCCACACGAGCATAGATATACGGCGACAACACATCGGTCATCAGCGTGCCGTCAGGTTTGCAGAAGTGTTTGCCTGCATACCAGTCCAGTACCTCCTTGACGAACGGGCATCCGCGCTCAGCCCCCATGACAGCGGCCTGGATCTGTATGCCCTCAATGAAGGCATCGTCAATGCGGTGGCCTTTAGCATCCAGATGTTGCAGCGCACCAGTGCGTTCTACCTGGGTCGGATGGTATTCCATACTGGAGAAGAACGCATGGTCAAGGAAACCATCGAATTTCTTCAGCAGCATCACATCGGAGTCCAAATAGATGCCTCCTTCTGAATACAGTGCATACATCCGTATGTAGTCCGCGGCAAAGGCCCATTTGTGCGCTTCGCAAGCCTCCTTCACGTAAGGCACTGCGTTGACATCGAAATTCTTCATGCTCCACCGCTTTATCTCGTAGTCGGGGAGTGTCTTCCTCCACGTGTCCATGCACTTGCGTATCTTGGCAGGGAAGGGGTTGTCGCTCAGCCAGCAATAGTGTATTATTTTGGGTATCATGATGGTGTTTTTATGTACAAAGGTAGCGCAAACCGAGAGAAATACAAAAGAAAACTCCTTTTTTCTTCATTAGGTTGTTTTTATTTGCTAATTTTGCAGCGTATGAAATCAACCACACCCGAAATTCCGAAGACAGAAGTTCTTGTCATCCACGTCCGCGGCAATGCTGGGCGCAAGCGTTACATCACACAACAGTTGTCGGCGCTGGACTATCCCGTCACCTTCATAGAAGACGGCAACATAGAGGATTTGACCGATGAGGTGTTGCAAAAGTACTTCAAGGATAATGGACAGGCAGACACCATCTATGGTCGTACTCCAGCCACGAGCTGCGCATACAAGCATTTGCTGGCCATGGAGTATATCCTCTCCCACCATCTGCCCGGTGCACTGGTGGTAGAGGACGACTTGCGACTGAAACGGAATTTTAAGGCTGTTTTTGAAGAAAGCCTGGTGGAATGGTTGACGAACTTCCCCACAGAGCCGTGCATCATGAACTACGAGGAAAGCAGTCTGCTGTTGGTGGCACGCAGCAGGCGGTGCCGGGGACAGGTGCTCTACAAGGCCGAGCGCGACCGTTTTACAGGTTGTATGTATGTCAGCAGCAAGGCCGCCGAGGTAATCATGGACTATGTCAAAGCTAACAAAACGGCCTTTGCCAGCGACCGCCTACATAGTCACTTGATTGAAGAAGGGCGGATAACATACTATTGGAGCTGGCCTTGTATCGCTTGCCAGTGCAGCTGTGACGGCAGTATGCCGACCTTGATTCCCACAAAGCCAAGGCCGTACAAGCGCCTGAGGTGGTTTTACAAGAAGGCATACAAGCATTTGCTCTACTGGTTGAGATGAACGGAATTTGAACAGACAGCAATGAAGTCACACACCTTCACAGAAAACATAAAAGCATGGTGGAATGCCGTGGCGCACCACACCAGAAAGAACAGCCACTTAGGGTTCTACCTCAAGGGGTTCGCACGTTATGTCTATCCCAAACGGATACTCCGTTGGAGGCGCAAGGCACTGCTTGCCCGGTTTGAAACACTGTCCGAAGAAGAGCAGACCTACGTGAAAGACCGGGTGGACTACTACTGTAAATTTACCGATAAAATAGACTTGCCGGCCGATGCCCCGACACTGGCGCAGTACACTCTGAAGAAAAGAAGGTCGTATGTGGACGACTACATCAACAGTTCCTATTTCTTTGATGCCTATGAGTTTACCCGTTTCTTTCCGGATTCCTTCCAATGGGCGTATAACCCCGGCGATGTCAACTACCTATTCCCACTCCCGGAGATTACCAAGAGTCGTCCGGTGACGGCTTCCGACGACAACCGCAACAATATCCTGCTCAATCTGGACAAGGTGAGGCATTTCGTTTGGGTGCATGACCCCTTTCAATGGGAGGACAAGCAATGCCGCATCCTGTTTCGTGGGGATGTGACCAACAAGGCCAACCGCATCCGCTTCATAGAGACTTGGGGTGCCCATCCGCTGTGCGACCTCCAAGCCACGGGCAGTATGACGCTCTACGACCATCTGTACAGCAGATACATCATGGCGTTGGAGGGCAACGATGTGGCATCGAACCTGAAATGGGTGATGTCCAGCAACTCCATCGCCGTCATGCCCCGTCCGACGTGTGAGACATGGTATATGGAAGGGCGGCTGATACCCAACTACCACTACATTGAGATTGCGGCAGACTTCCATGATCTTATCGAACGGGTTATGTACTATGAACAGCATCCCGATGAAGCCAAGGCCATCGTCCGGCACGCGCACGAGTGGACACGCCAGTTTAGGAACAAACGATGCGAGAGGCTCATCTCGCTGATGGTGCTCGAAAAATACTTCACGCTTACCGGGCAGTGTCGCGACGTACGACCTTGCCGTCAACCACCTCGTAGAAACGGTTGAACTCCTCGCGCGTGCGCTTCCAGCGGTTGTGACTCCAGAGCCAGAACTCTGGAGCGCGGCGGATGGATGCCTCCAACATTTGGAAATAGCGGTCGGTGATGCCGTATTCGGGCAGGGCATTAGGCTCGCGAGTGATGGGTTTGAACTCGGCCTCATAGTATCCGCGTTTCACGCGATGCACCTCCATGTAGAACACGGCGTGGTTCATACTCCGTGCGATGCGCTCCGTTCCGGTCAGCACAGGCGTGTCGTGGTGGAGGAAGTCGCACCAGTGGTGGATGTTGTTCCAGAACGGCACCTGATCGGAGATGTAGCCGATGACCACGGGTTGCCCCTCCTTGCGGTACCTCACCATTTCGCGCAGCGTGCTGTTCATAGCGATACACTTAGCACCGAACCGCTGACGCAAGCGCAGGAACAGTCGGTCGAAGTCTTTGTTCTCCAGCGGATGGTAGATCTGTCCGCACTGCGCCTTGGGCGTGACCCACAGCGGCAGCGACGTGATCCACTCCCAGTTGCAGTAATGTCCCAAGTAGACGGCACACGACTGTCCGCTCTCCACCACCTCGTTGATGTGCTCCGTACCCTTGAACACCAACCGACGCTTCATCTCTGCCTCACTCATCGTCAACATCTTGACGCTCTCCACCATATAGTCGCAGAGGAAATGGTAGAAACCGCGCTCAATGGCTTTCTTTTCGTCTATGGTTTTTTCGGGAAAGGATGTCACAATGTTGACCCACACCGTGCGGCGGCGGTATCCCATTACATAATAGAGCAACAGGAAGAGGAGGTCAGAGAGCACATAATGCGCGCGCATGGGCAGCAGCGAGTGGACGTACCATACGGCGTAGACAAAATAATATAGCACTTTTCTCATTGTTCCGGGACGTTGTCTTCAATTATCATACTGCAAAGGTAGTACTTTTTATCTGTTGCACCAAAGATTGCCAGGCTTTTGTTTGGCTTTTTGCCTGCTTCGTCGTACCTTTGCGCCGAAAAGAAGATATCCATGGACACGACACCCATCATCGGATTCGACGCGAAACGCATTGTCAGGAACGGCACGGGACTGGGCAGCTACGGCAGGACACTTGTCAACGACCTGGCTGCTCTGCCATTGCAGCTGCGTTTGTATGCGCCCGATGCAGGGCGCGATGACCTCCGCTCGCAGGTGTCAGGACACGACAACGTGAAGCTCTGCCTGCCCAACCAGCGGCTGATGCCCCTCGTGGGTAAGTCGCTGTGGCGCAGCCACGGCATGGTAAAAGACCTGCTCCGCGACGGCGTGCAGGTGTTTCACGGATTGTCCGGTGAGCTGCCGATGGGCATCCGCCGCAGTGGCATCCGCTGTGTGGTTACCGTCCACGACTTGATCTTCATGCGCCATCCCGAGTTCTACCATTGGGCGGATGTTGGCATCTACACCCGGAAATTCCGGCAGATGGTGCGCGAGGCTGACCACATCATTGCCATCAGCGAGTGTACCAAGCGCGACATCATGGAGCTGGGTGGTGTCAACGCGGAGAAGATTTCCGTCATCTATCAGAGCTGTGCCCAACGTTTCTCAACGGAAGTGACCGCAGAACAACGACAGACGGTCTGCCACCAGTATGGTCTGCCGGCTCGCTTCATCCTAAATGTAGGCTCCATCGAAGCACGCAAGAATATGCTGCTGGCCGTCAAGGCACTGCCACTGCTTCCCGAGGATGTCGCCCTCGTCATGGTAGGTCGCCACACACCCTACACGGACAAGATAGTCCGCTACGCCGGCCGCCATCACCTCTCCCACCGCCTCCACATCCTGCATGGCGTACCCGATGTCCATCTGCCCGCCCTCTATGCTGCCGCAGAAGCCTTTGTCTATCCCTCAGTCTACGAGGGTTTCGGCATCCCCATCATTGAGGCCATCCGCCAGGGGCTGCCCGTGGTGGCCTGCACGGGTTCGTGTCTGGAGGAGGCCGGCGGTCCCGACTGCCGCTACGTGTCGCCCACCGACACAGAAGCCATGGCGGAAGCCCTCCGCCAGTCGCTCGCAGGCAGTGCGGAACGCGAGGAGCGCATCCGTCGCAGTCAGCAGTATGTCCGTCGTTTTGAGGGCGACACCGTGGCCTTGCAGGTCTATGACCTTTATGGTGAACTGCTGCACGGACGGCCATAGCGTCTTAAAAATAACTAAAAAACACCTTTTTTTGGACAATTTACAGAAGAAGTCGCTATCTTTGCACCGAAAATAAATAAGAGACCATTAATACATAGAACAATGAAAAAACTTTTATTCCTCTCAGCTGTGGCTGTTGCCACGCTGACATCGTGTGGCAGCAAGCTTGGAGAACTGTCTGCAGACAACTTCAAGGTAGTGCCCAATCCGTTGATTACCGAGGCCGGCCAGGTGCCCGCCACCATCAATGGTATGTTCCCTGAAAAGTATATGGCTAAAAAGGCTGTGGTTACCGTGACCCCAGAACTGCGCTTCACCGAGAACGGCACTGAGAAGGCCGTGCAGGGACAGAGTGCAACCTTCCAGGGCGAGAAGGTGCTGGGCAACGACCAGACCATCTCCTACAAGGTGGGCGGCAACTACACCATGAAGGCTAACTTCGCCTATCAGCCCGCTATGCAGAAGAGCGACCTCTACCTCGTCTTCGATGCCCGCGTCGGCAAGAAGCAGAAGGTGGTGGAAGTGCCTGCCGTCAAGGTGGCTACCGGCGTGATTGCCACCAGCGAGCTCTACCGCTCGACCGTGGCTGACGCACAGCCCTGCACCTCGCAGGATGCCTACCAGCGCGTCAACGCACAGAAGTACGATGCCACCATCAAGTTCCTCATCCAGCAGGCCAACCTCCGCAAGAGCGAGCTGAAGAACAATTCCGTTAAGGAGTTCACCAGCCTCCTCAAGCGCATCGCCAAGGAGCAGGAGACCCTCAACATCAACAACGTAGAGATTTCCGCCTACGCATCACCGGATGGTGGCGTGACGCTCAACGAGAAGTTGGCTAACCAGCGTCAGCAGAACACCGAGAAGTACGTGAAGCAGCAGATGAAGCTCGCCAAGGTGAATACCGCCCTCTCCGCACAGTACACTGCACAGGACTGGGAAGGCTTCCAGGAGTTGGTGCAGGCCAGCAACATCCAGGACAAGGAGGTCATCCTTCGCGTACTCTCTATGTACAAAGACCCGCAGGAGCGTGAGCAGCAGATCAAGAACATGAGCCAGGGCTTCCGCGAGTTGGCTGACAACATCCTGCCCGAGCTGCGTCGCGCCCGTCTGACCATCAACTACGAGACCATCGGCCGCAGCGACGACCAGATTCTGGCTCAGTACAAGGAAGACCCCTCCAAGCTCAGCGTCGAGGAACTGCTCTACGGAGCTGCTATCACCAAGGACGACAGCCAGCGTGAGGACATCCTGAAGACCACCGCCAACCTCTACCGTCAGGACAGCCGTGCCACCAACAACCTGGCCGTGCTGGCTATGCAGAAGGGCAACAGCGTGGAGGCACAGAAGTACCTGAATCAGGCTCGTTCCATTGACAGCAAGAACGCCGAGGCCAATGCCAACTTAGGTATGCTGGCTCTCCAGAATGGTGACGTGAAGACCGCCGAGGACTACATCTCCCGCGCTGCTGGTGCCAACAACCTGTCTGAGGCACTGGGCAACCTGCATCTGGCACAGGGCAACTACGCTCTGGCACAGCAGGACTTCGCAGGCATCAACTCCAACAGTGCCGCTCTGGCTCAGCTGCTCAACAAGGACTACGCCAGTGCTGCCAAGACGTTGGCCAACGTGAAGAATGCCAACGGTATGACCGACTACCTCAACGCCATCGTCAACGCACGTCAGGGTAACAACGATGTTGCTGCCACCTACCTGCGCAGCGCCATCCAGAAGGACCCGAAACTGGCCCAGTATGCTGCCAATGACCTGGAGCTGAGCGCGGTCAACAAATAAAGAATGAGAAAAATTCTCGGATATATAGCGTTCGTCTTGATTCTTGTTTCATGCGGCTTCGGCGATAAGAAATTTCGTCTCGAAGGCCGACTCCGAAACCTGAATCAAGGCGAATTCTATGTGTATAGCCCCGACGGGGGAATGACGGGCACCGATACCATCAAGGTGCGCGACGGACGCTTCTCCTACGAGAAGGCCGTACAGGGACGCTATACCTTTATCGTCATCTTCCCCAACTATAGCGAACTGGCGGTGTTTGCCGCACCGGGCGTTTCGCTGGACATCAAGGGAGACGCCACGCACCTAAAGGAAATCACGGTGAAGGGCTCGGAGGTCAACAAACAGTATGACGACCTGCGCACCCAACTGAACCGCCTCACGCCGCCCGAAGAGCGCAAGGAGGTGGAGGCCTTCATCCGCAAGCATCCCCAGTCGCCCATCAGCACCTACCTCCTCAACCGCTATTTCGTGTTGACCGTCGATGCCGACCTGAAGCAGGCCGCAGAATTGGCGGCACTGATGGTGAAGGCGCAGCCCGACAACGCGCGGCTGCTCTTCCTACGCCGACAGCTCGACGTGTTGAAGAAGAACCGGCAGGGAGCCAAGATACCCACCTTCTCCGCCACAGACCTCAAAGGGCGCAAGGTGTCCAATGCACAACTGGACGGGAAGGTGAATGTGGTCAACGTATGGGCCACATGGAGCTATCAGAGTGGTAATATCCAGACCCGGCTGCATAAACTGCGGAAGACCTACGGCTCGAAGCTCGCCATCGTGACGCTGTGTCTCGACGGAGATGTCAAGGAGGTGCGCCGCCGCGTGGAGCGCGACTCCATCCCGTGGCCGGTGGTCTGCGACGGACAGATGTTCCAGTCGCCCATGGCCACACAATTGGGCGTAGCCACCGTCCCAGCCCTCCTCGTGGCCGACAAGAGCGGACGCATCGTCGCCCGCGACCTGGAACCCGACAAGGTGGAACAGGAACTGGAGAAACGACTGAAATAACGACATCAACAACATACACTAACTTATACAACAACTATCATGAAAAAGAAACTTATCGGAATCGCATCGCTCCTGTTGCTTTCCGCTGGCACGACGACCGTGACGGCGCATAACGTATGGAAAGGAACATGGGCCACGGCCGCAGAATGGACGGGCAAGGGCGATATGCCTAAGGAAAGGCTTACCGACCGCTCCTGCCGGCAAGTCATTCACGTATCGTTCGGCGGTAAGGAGGTGCGTCTGAAACTCAGCAACGAATTCAGTGCACAACCCGTTGAAATCAAATCGGTGTACCTCGCCGACACGGATGACGACAACAACTGGCTCGTCAAGGACAAGACGGCTCGCTATCTCCGCTTTGGCGGCAAGAAGAGCGTGACCATCAAGGCCGGAAAGGCCATCTACTCGGATGCCTGCCCGTACGACTTGAAGGCTGGACAACGTCTCACCATCACCATTGACTACGGTCAGACACCGAAGCACGCCACCTCACACCGTGGATCGCGCACCACCTCTTATATTATAGGACCGGCGAAGAAACCCGCGAAGCCTGCAGACCCATCGTTTGTCGATGGTGAAAAGGTCGATCACTGGTACAACCTCGCAGCACTGGAGGTAAAGACCTCCGGCAACGTTCCCGTGGTGGCCGTGCTCGGCAACTCCATCACCGACGGACGCGGCAGCACCACTAACCTGCAGAACCGCTGGACGGACTTCCTCGCGGATGCATTGAACCGTCAGCGGCCGTATGGTGTGCTGAACCTGGGCATCGGCGGCAACTGCGTGGTACAGGGCGGACTGAGCGAGCCTGCCATGAAGCGGTTTGACCGCGACATCTTGGGACAGAGCGGTGTCACGAAACTCGTCATCTTCGAGGGCATCAACGACATCGGTGGTTCACAGGGCCACTACGAGCAGGTGGCCGACACCCTTATCGCCTGCTACAAGACCCTCATAGCCAAGGCCAAAGCCAAGGGCATCAAGGTGTACGGGGGCACCATCACCCCCATCAAGGAAAGTTTCTATTTCACGCACTGGCACGAGGCCGTGCGACAGACCGTCAATGACTGGATCAGGAAGAGCGGTGCGTTCGATGGCGTTGTTGACTTCGACAAACTGGTGTGCGACCCGAAAGACCCACAACGCCTAAAGGCAGAATACTCCGACGACTGGCTGCACCTCAACCCGAAAGGCTATGAGGCCATGGGTCAGTATGCCGCCGAGATACTCCAGTAAGAAATGTCACGAAAGCGATGAAATCGGGGCGACACTATTCTGTGTCGTCCCGATGTTTGATGTCGTGTCCTCCGTGTCTCCGGAACATACAATAGAGGCCGATGGCCACAAAGGGAATGGACAGGATCTGACCCATGTCGAGAGGCAATGATGCCTCGAACGCCTCCTGTATCTCCTTGGTGAACTCAATGAAGAAGCGGAAGGTGAAGATGGCGGTCAGGCAGAGACCGAAGAACCACCCTGTACCGATGCGGTCGGCCATACGCTTGTGGAGCACCCACATGACCGCGAAGAGGACGGCGTAGGCCGCAGCCTCGTAGAGCTGGCTGGGGTGGCGCGGCATGGTGTCTACGCGCTCGAAGATGAACGCCCAGGGCACATCCGTAATCTTTCCGATGATTTCCGAGTTCATCAAGTTGCCGAGCCGGATGAAGCAGGCGGTGCTACCGGTGGCAATCGCAATATTGTCGAGCACCGTCCAAATGCTGAGTTTGGTGCGTTTCACGTAGAGCCACAGCGCGAGCATCAGTCCGAGGGTGCCACCATGGGAGGCCAGTCCCTCGTAACCCGTGAACTTCCATCCGCCGTCCGCCAGGAAATGGATGGGCAGGAGCATCTCAATGAAGCCCTTCCCACTGGTCAGGAAATAGTCGGGCTGATAGAAGATGCAGTGGCCGAGACGCGCTCCGATGAGGATGCCGAAGAGGCAATAGAAGAAGAGCGGGTCAAAAAGCTCGGCCTTGATGTGCTGTTCGCGGTAGAGCCGGCGCACAACGAAGTAGGCCAGCACCAGTCCGATGAGCCAACACAGGGAATACCAACGGAGCGGCCCGAAGGTGATGGAGGGATTCCAAACGATGAAATTAAGGATGTGTAACATTTCGCGCAGTGTTTGTTAGGTCAGGTAACGTTTGTCTTGAAGCAGGCTCAGACGTTGAAGCGGAAATGCATGATGTCACCATCCTGCACCACATAGTCCTTGCCCTCAATGCCCATCTTGCCGGCTTCGCGCACGGCGGCCTCCGAACCCAGCTGGATGTAGTCATCGTACTTGATGACCTCGGCACGGATGAAGCCTTTCTCGAAGTCCGTGTGGATGACACCGGCACACTGCGGTGCTTTCCAACCCTTATGGTAGGTCCACGCCTTCACCTCCATTTCACCAGCGGTGATGAAGGTCTCCAGGTTCAGCAGCGAGTAGGCTTTCTTGATGAGGCGGTTCACACCGCTCTCCTCCAGTCCCAGTTCCTCCAGAAACATCTGCTTGTCCTCGTACGACTCCAACTCGGCGATGTCTTCCTCCGTCTTGGCGGCGATGACCATGGCCTCAGCTCCTTCCTCTTTGGCCAGAGCCTCTACGCGGCGCGTAAAGTCGTTGCCGTCCTTGGCCTCAGCCTCGCCAACGTTGCAGACATAGAGCACCGGCTTGGCGGTCAGCAGGAACAGGTTGCGGGCGCAGTCCTGCTCGTCCTTGCTCTCAAACTCCACGATGCGAGCGTTCTTCCCTTGGTCAAGCACCTCTTTGTAGGCTTTGAGCACGGCCACCTCCGTCTTGGCCTCCTTGTTGCCGGCGGCAGCGGCCTTCTCGGTCTTGGCCAGCCGACTCTCGATGGTCTCCAAGTCCTTCAGCTGCAGTTCGGTGTCGATGATTTCCTTGTCACGTATCGGGTCAATGCTGCCGTCCACGTGCGTGATGTTGTCGTCCTCGAAGCAGCGGAGCACATGGATGATGGCATCCGTCTCACGGATGTTGCCCAGGAACTTGTTGCCCAAGCCTTCGCCCTTCGATGCGCCCTTTACCAGTCCGGCAATATCCACGATTTCACACGTGGCAGGGACGATGCGTCCGGGGTGTACGATTTCCGCCAGTTTGGTGAGGCGTTCGTCAGGAACGGTGATTACGCCTACATTCGGTTCTATCGTGCAGAACGGGAAATTGGCCGCCTGTGCTTTGGCACTGGAGAGGCAGTTGAAAAGGGTGGACTTTCCCACGTTAGGGAGTCCTACTATTCCACATTTTAATGACATTCTTCTTCGTTTAGTTCTTCTTTTTGTGCAAACATTATTTCACCTCCCAGGTGTCGTTGGTCTCTAGCAGCTCGGCGAAGTTGTGGTATTTCTTCTGTCCTGACACCTCGGCAATCTGGGCGTGTACCGACTCGTCGTAGGTCGGTGCGTCCACGTCGCGGATGACACCGAGGGCGATGGGGAAGCCGTCTTCGTTGGACATCATGGCCAGTTTCAGCTGCAGCGTGTTGTCTTCGCAGTGCGCATCGTGCACCAGCACATCGTCCAGCGTATAGCCGTTGTCTCCTATCTTCACCACCTTCAAGCCGAAGCCCTCCTGCACCAGTCCGTACTCGTTGTTCTCGCCGAACACGAGTTTCTCACCGTGGCGCACGTAGATGGCGTTCTTCTTCCGACCCTCCTTGGTGTACACCGATTCGTGGCAACCATCGTTGAAGATGACGCAGTTCTGTAGGATTTCGCAGACGGCAGCTCCTTTGTGCTGATAGGCCGCCTTGAGGATGGCCTGCGTCTCGGGAGCGTCGGTGGCTACGCTGCGCGCAAAGAAATGGCCGCGTGCACCGAAGCACAGCTCGGCGGGACGGAACGGGTCTTCCACTGTGCCGTAGGGACTTGACTTCGAGACGAAGCCGCGAGGCGATGTGGGCGAATACTGTCCCTTCGTCAGTCCGTAGATGCGGTTGTTGAGCAGAATCATGTTGAGGTCGATGTTGCGGCGCATAGCGTGAATGAAATGGTTGCCACCGATAGCCAGACCATCGCCGTCGCCGCTCACCTGCCAGATGCAGAGGTCGGGGTTGGCCACCTTAGCACCCGTGGCAATGGCTGCCGCGCGACCGTGGATGGTCTGCATGGCGTAGGTGTTCACGTAATAGGGCAGACGGCTGGAGCAGCCGATTCCCGAGATGACCGCCATATTGTGGGGAGCCACACCCACTTCGGCCATGGCTTTGTGGAGCGAGGCCAGAAAGAAATGGTCACCGCAACCGGGACACCAGCGCGGCTGTCCCTTCTTATAGTCTTGAAATGTATATTCGCTCATGATGCTTTACTTCTTTAGAATGTCCTCAAATGCCTTTACCAGTTCTGCCACGGCAAACGGCTGTCCCTTCACCTGGTTGAACTGGTAGGGCACAAAACCGTCAACGTTGGCGCGCAGCCAGGTGGTCAGTTGTCCGAGGTTCTGCTCGGCCACCACCACCTTCTTGTATTTAGAGAGCACCGCTGCCGTGTTCTTGGGCAGGGGATTGATGTATTTGAACTGGGTCTCGGCCACCTTGTAGCCCTTGGCCTGCAGTTCCTGCATGGCACTGACCAGATGACCGTAGGTTGAGCCGAAGCCCACGATGAGCAGGTCAGCGTCGTCCTTGTCGCCCAACACCTCCAGGTCGGGAACGGCAATCTTCGCCACCTTCTCGGCGCGCAGCCGACACATGTGGTCGTGGTTTTCCGGGTCGGTAGAGATGGCTCCAGTCTTGCCGTCCTTCTCCAGTCCGCCAAGAATATGGGTGTAGCCCTCCTGTCCGGGAATGGCCCAGTAGCGCACCTTCGTCTCTTCGTCGCGGAAATACGGCGTATAGTGCCCCTTCATCTCGGGTGTGACGTAGTGGGGCTTGATGGTCGGAAGCTCGTCCATAACAGGGAGCTTCCAGGCGGCAGAACCATTGGCAATGAAAGCATCGGTGAGGAGGATGACGGGTGTCAGGTGCTCCAGTGCCATCTTTGCTGCCTCATAGGCCGCATCGAAGCAGTCGGTGGGACTCAAGGCCGCGATGACCGGCATGGGACTCTCGCCGTTGCGGCCGAACAGCGCCTGCAACAGGTCGGTCTGTTCGCTCTTGGTGGGCAGTCCGGTGGAGGGACCTCCGCGCTGCACGTCAACCAGCACCAGTGGCAACTCGTCAATGACGGCAAGGTTCAGTGCTTCACTCTTCAGACAGACACCCGGTCCCGACGTGCTGGTGACGGCCAGTGCCCCGGCAAAGGAGGCACCGATGGCCGAAGCGCATCCGCTGATTTCGTCCTCACACTGTACGGTGATGACTCCGCACGACTTGTGTTTCGACAGCTCGTGCAGGATGTCGGTGGCGGGCGTGATGGGGTAGCTGCCCAGGAAGAGCCGCAGTCCAGCCTTCTCGGCGGCAGCAATCAGTCCGTATGCCGTGGCTTTGTTGCCCGTGATGTCCATATAGCGTCCGGGAGTCTTGGTCTTCGACTCGATGCGGTAGGTGGCAGGCACGGACGAGTGGGTGTTGTGCCCGTAGTCGAAACCGGCCTGCACCACCTTGATATTGTTCTCGGCCACGGCAGGCTTCTTGGCGAACTTGTCGCGCAGGAAGGCAGCCACGAGGTTGAGGTCGCGGTTGAAGAGCCAGCACACCAGTCCCAGTGCAAACATATTGCGGCATTTCAGCACCGCCTTGTTGTCCATACCACTGTCGGCCAAACAGTCCTTGACCATGGTGGTCAGCGGACACTGGATGACGCGGTCAGGGTCTATGCCGAGTTCGCCGAGGTAGTCGGGAGTGGCAAACTGTGCCTTCTCCAGGTCCTTCGGTCCGAACGAGTCGGTGTCGATGATGATGGTGGCCTGCGGCTTGGCGTATTTCAATTGTGTCTTCAGTGCCGCTGCGTTCATCGCCACGAGCACGTCGCAGAGGTCGCCTGGTGTATAAACGCGTCCTGCACCGATGTGAACCTGAAAGCCGCTCACGCCGGTCAGCGAGCCTTGTGGGGCACGGATGTCTGCCGGATAGTCCGGAAAGGTGGAGATGTCATTACCTACGGTGGCACTCACCGTGGAGAAAATGTTTCCGGCCAACTGCATACCATCGCCGGAATCGCCCGAGAAGCGTACGACCACCTGGTCAAGCTCCTTGATTTCTAATTCTTCTGCCATAAAATCATAACCTTTTGCAAAATCCTTTGCAAAGGTAGTGCAAACCAAGAGAAATGCCAAATTTTTCTTTGTATTTCTCTTGGTTTGCACTACCTTTGCAGTCGCGAAAAACAATATCAACACAGGAAGCAATGAAAAGACTTTATATGGCAACCCTCGCAGTTGCACTGTTTTCCTCCGTATCGGCACAGGAGATTATGCGCAAGGAGAAGGACGGCTCCTACATCGTCAACACCACGACACTGGCACAGGACGTACACGGATACCGCGGCCCTACGCCCCTTGAAATTACCTTTCTGAAGAACCGTATCGTGAAGGTCAAGGCACTGCCCAATCAGGAGACCCCCAAGTATTTCCAGCAGGTCAACCGGCAGTTAGTGCCGA
The DNA here is from genome assembly GCA_963620725.1 of Vescimonas coprocola. Lineage (GTDB taxonomy): Bacteria > Bacteroidota > Bacteroidia > Bacteroidales > Bacteroidaceae > Prevotella. The sequence continues at coordinate 7,391 of CAVFBU010000014.1, read as the reverse complement.
AGTTTGCCGGGCAGTCCGTCAGTAAGAAGCGCACCCCACAGGTGGATGCTGTGACGGGAGCCACGCTGTCGTCCAACGCCGTCAATGAGAACGTGCGACGCGGTGTGGCCTACTATCTCCAGCACAAGTAACCGGCCTACTATCTCCAGCACAAATAGCCAGTAGTCCGGAGCGCGTCTCCCTCTTTCTCCTTATTACAATAGGACAGGACGTTATTCATAGAACAGGACGAGACCAGCCACGGCGCAGCATCCTATCATCTTGATAGGGTTGATTTTCAACACCTTTGTGCCATAGAAGGTGGCCAAGAACAAGGCCACGCTGATATAGAACTGCCAGGCGTTGTCCGACGGCGTGGAGAAGTTCTCGGGAGTCATCAGCAGCAGCGTGGCCGCAGCCAGCAGTCCGACAACAGCAGGGCGCAGTCCTGCGAACACCGACTGCACCGTCCGCGTGTTCATATAGCGCATGAACATCCGGCTGATGAGTATCATCAAGATGAGCGACGGCAACACCAGCGCAAACGTAGCCACGGCAGAGCCAGCCACAGCCGCCGCACCACCGTAGCCAGCATGATGCACGGCCGTGTAGCCGCAGTAGGTGGCGGAATTGATTCCGATGGGACCAGGAGTCATCTGCGAGATGGCCACGATGTCCGTAAACTCCGACGACGACAGCCAGTGCCAGCGTTCCACGGTCTCGTGCTGGATGAGCGACAACATCCCGTAGCCGCCACCGAAGCCGAAGAGGCCGATTTTGAAAAAGGTGATGAAGAGGTTCAGGAATATCATACTTGCTTCTTGTTTTGTATCAGTCCGTAGAGGTAGCCGCCCGTGCCTGCCAGGATGATGACCCAGATGGGCGACACGCCCAACAGCCAGATGGCGAGTGCCGAGACGATGGGAATCCACAGCGTGTAGCGGTTTAGGTGCGCACGCTTGGCCAGGTTGAACGTGGGGACGGCAATCAAGGCCACCACAGCCGGGCGGATGCCCTGGAACATAGCCGCCACCACCCTATTGTCTTCAAACTGATGGAAGAAGACGGCAATGGCGAGGATGATGAGGAACGACGGCAGTGCCGTAGCCAGTGCTGTGACCAGTGCGCCGCGCGTCAGCCGTAGCTTGTAGCCGATGAATGTCGCGATGTTGATGGCGAAGACCCCCGGACAGCTCTGCGCAATGGCTATCAAGTCGAGCATATCCTCCTTCGAGACCCAGCGGTGCTTGTTGACCACCTCCTCCTCGATGATGGGAATCATCGCGTAGCCACCCCCGAGGGTGAACATACCAATCTTGAAGAAGGTACGGAACGCACTCCAGTAGATATTGCTCATTGCTGCTCAATCCACTTGCGTGCGTTGACAAAGGCTTCAATCCACGGGGTGACCTCGTCCATGCGGCGCTGCTTCGGATACCAGGCACACTGCCAGGGGAAGATGGCGCGCTCCAGGTGGGGCATCATGCAGAGGTGGCGTCCGTCTTCGGAGCAGAGGCCAGCCACGTCGTAGTCCGAGCCATTGGGGTTGGCCGGGTAGCCGTGGTAGTTGTATTTGGCCACGACATGATAGGACTGCTCCGACTCGGAGAGCGAGAACTTCCCTTCGCCGTGGGCCACCCACAAGCCAAGCTTGCTGCCACTCAGCGAACCGAACATGACGCTGTTGTTCTCGGGAATGGTCAGCGACACGAACTCACTCTCGAACTTACGCGAGTCGTTGTGCAGCATCTTAGCACCCTTCGCGCCCGTCAGTCCCAGTTCCACCATCAGCTGGCAACCATTGCAGATGCCCAGCGAGAGCGTGTCCTTGCGAGCATAGAAGCGGTCGAGGGCTTCCTTCGCCTTGGCGTTGAAGAGGAAGGCACCAGCCCATCCCTTGGCCGAACCTAACACGTCGGAGTTGGAGAAGCCGCCACAGAACACAATCATGTGGATGTCTTCCAGCGTCTCCCTGCCGCTCACCAGGTCCGTCATCGTCACGTCCTTCACGTCGAAGCCAGCCAAGTAGAGCGAGTAGGCCATCTCGCGGTCGCCGTTCGTACCCTTCTCGCGGATGATGGCGGCCTTAATGCCCGATGGAGTGCGGCGGTCGGCCGACAGCCCATACTGGGCGAGTGTGCCAGTGAACGACGGCTTGAACACCATCTCCAGCGGTTGTTTCTTGTAGTTCTCATAACGCTCGGCAGCCTTGCCGTTGAAGCTCTGCCGGCGGTCCAGGAGGTAAGAGGTCTTGTACCACGTGTCGCGCAGCGCGTCGATGTCGAAGGTCAGCTCCTCCTCGCCAGCCTTCACCACGATGGTGCGGCTCTGAGGCACGGAATAGCCGATTTTGGCAAAGGCCACCCCCTGCTCCTCCATATAGTCGAAGAAGTCGTGCTTGTGGTCGTCGCTGATTTCCACCACCACACCAGGGTTCTCGGCAAAGAGCGTCTTCACCACGTCGCCGTCCGTGCAGAGGTCGTGCAGGTTGACGTGGAGTCCGCCCGTGCGGTTGGCGAAACACATCTCTAACAGGGTGGTGATGAGACCGCCCGCCGAGATGTCGTGGCCGGCCATAATCCAGCCCTTCTCTATCAGTCCCTGCACCGCCATGAAGGCATCGGCAAAGTACTCGGCGTTCTTCACCGTCGGCACATCGCTGCCCACCTTGCCCAAGCTCTGTGCGAAGGCCGAGCCACCGAGCCGCTGCTCATCGAACGAGAAGTCGATGTGGTAGAGCGAGGCGTTCTTGTCGTTGACCACCACGGGGCTGACCACCTTGCGGATGTCAGACACCTCGCCGCCAGCACTGACGATGACCGTTCCCGGAGAGATAATCTTCTCGCCGCCCGGATACTGCTGGGTCAGCGACAGCGAGTCCTTGCCCGTCGGCACGTTGATGTGGAGGTCGCAGCAGAAGTCGCTCAGTGCCTTCACCGCACTGTAGAGGCGCGCATCCTCGCCCTCCTGCGAGCGGCACGGCCACATCCAGTTGGCACTCAGCGACAGCGAGTCCATTCCCTCGGCCAAGGGTGCCCAGACGATGTTGGTCAGTGCCTCAGCCACCGACAGCACACTGCCGGCTTCGGGCGAGGCCAGTCCAGCCTGTGGCGCGTGGCCGATGGCCGTGGCAATACCCTTGCGTCCTCGGTAGTCGAGGGCCACGACACCGCAGTCGCTCAGCGGCAACTGTATCTCGCCCTGACACTGCTGGCGCGCTATCTTTCCCGTCACGCTGCGGTCCACCTTATTGGTCAGCCAGTCCTTGCAGGCCACGGCCTCCAACTGGAGCACGCGCCGCAGGTATTCGTGTATCTTGTCCTGCGTGTAGCTCACCCCATCGTATTTCCGTTCCACGGTGCGGTCGCGCATGATGGTCTTCGGCGAGTGACCGAACATCTGTGCCACGTCCAGGTCGAAGGGTTTCGTGCCGTCGGCCTGCTTGAAGGAGAAGTGAGCGTCGCCCGTAGTCTCGCCCACCACATACATCGGGGCGCGCTCGCGCTCCGCAATCTTCTGCACGTGGTCGATGTGCTTCTCGTCAATGAGCAGTCCCATGCGCTCCTGGCTCTCGTTGGCTATGATTTCCTTGCTCGACAGCGTCTTGTCGCCGATGGGCAGTTTCGCCATGTCTATCTCGCCGCCACATTCCTCCACCAGTTCCGAGAGACAGTTCAGGTGGCCAGCACTGCCGTGGTCGTGGATGGACACCACGGGGTTGCTGTCCTCCTCGCAGAGGGCGCGCACGAGGTTGTAGGCGCGTTTCTGCATCTCGGGGTTGGCGCGCTGGATGGCGTTCAGCTCAATGCCGTTGCTGTAGCGTCCCGTGTCCACCGACGACACCGAGCCGCCACCGAGTCCGATGCGGTAGTTGTCGCCACCGACCACCACGACCTTGTTGCCGGGCTGTGGCTCTTTCTTCAGGCAGTCGCGCTTGGTGCCGTAGCCCACGCCGCCTGCCAGCATGATGACCTTGTCGTAGGCGTATTTCTCCGCACCCTCCTGGTGTTCGAAGGTCAGCACCGAACCCGTAATCAGCGGTTGTCCGAACTTGTTGCCGAAGTCGCTGGCACCGTTCGACGCCTTGATGAGAATCTGCTCCGGGGTCTGATACAGCCACTGGCGCACAGGCATGAGGTTCTCCCAGTCGCGCCCTTCCTCTTCGATGCGTGGGTAGGCTGTCATGTAGACGGCTGTTCCGGCAATGGGCCACGAGCCTACGCCGCCACCCATGCGGTCGCGGATTTCGCCACCAGTGCCCGTGGCTGCTCCGTTGAAAGGCTCCACGGTGGTCGGGAAGTTGTGGGTCTCGGCCTTCAGCGAGATGACACTCTCGATGTCCTTCACGCGGAAGTAGTCGCTGGTCGACTGGTCGGCCGGAGCAAACTGCTCCACCACGGGACCCTGTGCGAAGGCCACGTTGTCCTTATAGGCCGACAGAATCTTGTTGGGGTTCTCCTGCGTCGTCTTCTTGATGAGGGCGAAGAGACTCGACTCCATCTCCTGGCCGTCGATGATGAATGTGCCACCGAAGATTTTGTGGCGGCAGTGCTCCGAGTTAATCTGTGCGAAGCCGAAAATCTCGGAGTCGGTCAGCGGTCGTCCGTTCTCTTTCTCTATCTTGTGGAGATACGCTATTTCCTCGGGCGAGAGGGCGAGTCCCTCCTGCTCGTTGTATTCCTCCAGGTTGTCAATGTATTTGATGGGTTCGGGCTGGATGTTCACGGTGAAGATGTCCTGGTCCAGGCCGTTGTACATACGTTGCAGCATCGGGTCGTGGTCCGCCTCCTCACTGGCCACGGGGAAGTATTCCTCGATGCGCACGATGTCGCGGAGTCCCATGTTCTGCGTAATCTCAACGGCGTTCGTTGACCATGGAGTCACCATCTCGCGGCGCGGCCCCACGTAGCAGCCCGTCAGCGTCCGTTCTTTCAGCAGTTCGGCGTTGCCGTAGAGCCAGCACAGCTCCTTCACTTCGTTTTCTTCGAGTTGACGTTCCGTCTGTGTGGCTATCACACTCGCCTGTGGCGTTCTGAAAAAGAGAATCATGTCCTTGTGTTTCTTGTATGTTGTTGTATTTTGCCCGCGAAGTTACTACTTTTCGCCCGAACGACCAAAGAAATGCGCGTCAAATGTGGGTATCAGCGGCAACTGCCCAGTGCTTCGATGCTCTGTGGCAGCCACACCTCCATCTCGCCTGCGCCCCGGTGGTTCCAGGCGTAATACGGGATGAGGGTGAGGCGCGTGTCGCTGACGGTGGCGCGACCTTCTGCATCGGTGTCCACGGTCTGTCCGTCCACCTCGATGGCCTTCACGCCAAACGACACCTGGTGCTGTCCGTTGATGGTGCGGTCTGACACGCTGAACTTCGGCTTGCGCGGCAGGAGGAAGCGGAAGATGCTATGACCCGTGTTGTCGGCTGCTTCGGCACAATAGACCAGTGGTCCGCGCTCCACGGCCACGCGCCCCCGGTCGTCAGCCACGCGTTCGTTGGCCACTACCATGCGCACGGGCATATCGAGGTGCAGTGCCACCACGTCGCCCTTCTTCCAGGCGCGGTCGATGATGAGGTAGCCCTTCTCCGTCTTCACACCACTGGCGCGCTCGCCGTTGACGGTCACCTGCCAGGTGCGCGTCCTGCAGTCGGTGAAGCGGTAGAGGTCGCTGGGCACGGGCGTGTTGACTGCCCATCCCGGGATGCGGATGGCCAGGGCGAACCTCTTGGCTTTGTTCTTCTGGATGCGGAGCGTGATGTCGCCGTCCCAGGGGTAGTTGGTCTGCTGCTCCACAGCCACCGTCTTGCCTCCAATCTCCATCGTGGCGGTGTTGCCGGTGAAGAGGTTGACATAGAGCGTGCGGTCCTTCACGGCGTAGACGTAGCCGGGGAACGAGGGGATGAAGCGGCAGAGGTTGCTGGGACAGCAGGCGCAGCCGAACCACGGCTGACGCTCCGTTGTGCCGTCGGCATTGAACTTATACTTGCCGTCGCTCGACAGGGGGTTGGGATAGAAGAAGCGTCCGCCGTCCACGGACATTCCGCTGATGACGCCGTTGTAGAGTGTCCGCTCCAGGCAGTCGATGTATTTAGCGTCGCCGTGCAGGAGGAACATCCGGTGGAAGAGGTAGACCATGGAGATGGCGGCACACGTCTCGTTGTAGGCGGTGAGGTTCGGCAGCTCGTAGTCCGCCCCGAAGGCCTCGCCGCTGTGGCGTGCGCCCACGCCGCCTGTGATGTAGTATTTGCGGCTGACGATGTTGTCGTAGATGGTGTCGATGGCTTTCAGATAGGCCGAGTCGCCAGTCAGTGCGGCCACATCGGCCATTCCTGCATACATATACCCGGCACGGACGGCGTGTCCCCAAGCCTCGGTCTGCTCCACCACGGGTTTGTCGCTCTGGGAGTAGATATTCTTCGTGGCCGTCTTACCCCGGAAGTCGAGCAGGAACTTGGCCTCGTCCAGGTAGTGCTTGTCGCCGGTGAGGAGGTAGAGGCGCGTCAGTGCCATCTCGGCAATCTGGTGGCCGGGGGTCACGCAGGCCTGTCCCGCGGCCGGTCCCACCTCCTTGACCACGCAGTCTGCGTAGCGGCGCGCGATGTCCAGGAACTTTCGGCTCCCCGTGGCCTGGTAGTGGGCGCAGGCCGCGTCGACCATGTGGCCGAGGTTGTATAGCTCGTGACTGAGCACCTCCTCCTTCTCCCAGCGTGCGTCGCCCGACCACTTGTGCGGATGCGCGGGATTGATGGTGCGTGCGGTGTAGAGGTAGCCGTCCGGCTCCTGTGCCGCTGCCACGATGTCGAGCACGCTGTCGATATACTGCTTGAGGCGGCTGTCGGGGTAGGTCTGCAACACATAGCTGGCACCCTCAATGGTCTTGTACACGTCCGTATCATCGAAGGAGAAGCCCATAAACCGGCTCACGTCCCACTCCGGGGTCTGCAGTCCCTCGTGGCCAGGGTGTTGCAGCGTGTAGGCCGCCATCTTGAAGTTGTCGTAGCGGTGGGTCGTCTCGCATTTCTCGAAGGCCAGTGGGATGGTCACCTCGCGTGCGGCCTTGATGCGCTGTCCCCAGAAGGTTTGCGGATGCACTTTCACGGCGGTGAAGGCCACCTGCGTGATGGGATAGCCGTTGGCCTGTGCCGGGGCGGTGTTCTTGTTCTTGGCCTGTACACTGCCGAAGGCCACTGCTGCCATTGTCAGGAGTAATACGCTTTTCATATCTGTCTGTTTGGTTTTGTTTTTTGTTTGGTGTTGCTTTTGTCTGTTTGGCTTGGTTTCTGTCTGCAAAGATAGGCATTTCCCACCGTATCTCCAAGTATTCCGCACGATTTATTTCCTCCCCCTTTTTGGATGCTCCATTTTTTTCTCTGCCGAGAGAAAAAATTTTCTCTGCCGAGCGAGTGAGAATTCTGC
>CAVFBU010000013.1:0-35175 GCA_963620725.1 Vescimonas coprocola | reverse complement strand
TGTATAAGATAGGTGTCAATTACGACAGCCAGCAGCGCACCATCGGAGAGTGGATCGTCAAGGAAGGGCTGGAGCCTGTGTCGGATGAGGAGTATGGGAAGTTGTGAACCATAACATAAACTGACGAGAACTATGAAGACCGTATTTATCACCGGCGGGTCCACCGGCATCGGGGCCGCCTCTGTCAAGAAATTCATCCAGGAGGGATGGAACGTAGCGTTCATGGACATCAACGAGGAGGCCGCCCACGAGCGGATGGCGGAAATCAACCGCCCCGAGCAGCTGCTCTTCGTGGCGGGCAACACGCGCTGCCGTGCCGACATCCACCGCGCCGTTGAGGAGACCGTGGCGCGCTTCGGACAGTTGGACAGCGTGGTGGCCAACGCCGGCATCCACCGCTGCAACACCCTGTTAGACATCACCGACGAGGAGCTGGACCTCATGATCCAGACCAACATCTACGGCACGGTGAACACCCTGCGCGAGGCCGTGCCACACCTCGTCAAGGCTGGGGGCGGCACCGTGGTCATCAACGCCTCCGACCAGTGGTTTGTCGGCAAGGCCCACAGCTTCGGCTACGGACTGACCAAGGGCGCACTGGGACAGATCACGCGCAGCCTCTCCATTGACCTTGGCCCGAAAAACATCCGCGTCAATGCCGTCTGCGCTGGCACCATCCACACGCCGTTAGTGGACAGCCTCTTCGAGAAGTTCGCCAAGGAGAACCACTGCACCGTCGACGACTACTGGCGCGAGGAGAACGCCCTCTACGCCCGAGGCACCGTAGGACGGCCGGAGGAAGTGGCCGAGATGGTCTATTTCCTCGCCTCCGACGCGTCCAGCTTCTGCACCGGCGGCCACTACTTGGTAGACGGCGGACTGGTGGCACACTAAAACACAGGTACCAAGCTCCATCAACCGATGGAGCACCCCAGAGAGAGACGCTACCGTCTGTCCTTGAAGAAATCCTGCATCAGCTGGCGACATTCCTCCCCGAGGATGCCGCCAGTCACTATCGTACGGGGGTGCAACACGCGTGGGGCAAAGAGCTGATAGCCGCGTTTCTCGTCCGCCGCACCATACACCACGCGGGACAGCTGCGACCAGCCCAAGGCACCGGCACACATCGGGCAGGGTTCCACCGTGACATAAAGGGTGCAGTCCGTCAGATACTTGCCGCCCAACTCGTTGGCGGCAGCCGTGACAGCCTGCATCTCGGCGTGCGCCGTCACGTCGTGGAGCGTCTCCGTCAGGTTGTGTGCGCGTGCGATGACGCGCCCACCACAGACCACCACCGCACCGATGGGCACCTCGCCCACCCTGCCGGCCTCTTCCGCTTCCGCCAATGCCATCCGCATATAGCGTTCGTCGGTCTGTCGCTGTTCCGCCTGTGTCATTGTTGCAACTGTAAATTCAACATACAAGCGCAAAGTTACGATAAAGTGAGGGAAATGCAAAGAAAAACGCGTTCTTCTTTGCATTTTTCCGTGATTTGTGGAATAGTGCCACACACCTTCCCATTCAAAAAGGCTGTATTAAGGTCTGGTAAAGACCCAAATACAGCCCCGTTCCTGAATACAACGTCTATCGTATTACTAACCTATATGTTTTTCAGTTCGCTTCCTCGTCAGCGACAGCCTCCTGCCAGGTTTCCCATACCTTAACGTTGGGGTCATAGCCGTCATAGCCGTAGTTCTGCTTGAGGGGTGCTTTCTTGTTGCCGATAATGGACTTGTTAGGGATGGGCCAGAAGAGATTGTGCTTGCCCATCGTGTAGTTGATGGGATTATTAGACACGATGGCACCCTTGTTGTAGTAGGAGTAGTGCATAATGCGCTGGTACCAATAGCTTCCGCCTGTGGCATCCGTACCGTCCTGTTTGTCCCAGGTGTTGATGTCGTAGGTGTTACCCCATTCGTCGGGAATGCCGGTCATGGCCAGAATCATGGACACACGAGTCAGTTCCACATTGCGGAACTCCTCCAGATACAGTTCTCTCGCCCGTTCATTCATGATGTCCCCAATATTGACGGAGGTATAGAGTTGGGAGCACTGAGCACGCTTGCGCACCTCATTGACATCGCTGGTCGCGTCTTTTCCCTGATACAGTTTTGCCTCTGCACGCAGGAGATACGTTTCTGCCAAACGGAACAAGTACAGGTTGGCGGTTGCCCCTGCCGCCGACGCTCCCTCAAAATTGGTGGCGTTCATGTTGGCCTCCTGCTTCACGTCCAGATAATAAATCTTGTAAAGCGGATAGTCAAACCACGAGCGTATCGTATCCGGACACAGCAGCGTTCCGGCCTTGATGTCGCCGCAATCCTCCGGCGCATAGAGCGTCAAGTTCTTTCCGTGCCATGCCGACTTGGGGTTGTTGTAGCGGATGTCCTCCATATTCATCCAGTTGCCCACCTCTCTGTTGTGGCGCAGGTCTACGGTGTCTTCAACGCCATTGACCATCCACAAGCCATGCTGAGCAAAATAGGTGGGACGATAGGTCGCAATGCCGCGCCCCATCACCCTCACCCAGTCCAGTGTGGGCTCGTAGGCTTTGCTGCTGCGGGACGGACGCTGCACGCCGGACTTATATCCGTCCGGGGTCATCAGGTTGCCGTCGTTCCAGAATGGCCCGAAGATGCGGAGTGCCAGGTAAGGCACGAACGAGGTCTCACTGACATTGGGCATTCCCATGATACACTCGGTATTGAAACTGCCAATCTTGTTCTCGGAGCGATGGAGGTCCCAGATGACATTGCGCTTCACCTCCCAGGTCTGGGGTTCCCCACTGGGAACGTTGGTACCAAAAGGTTCTCTCATCAGTGCCAACCCAGAGTTTTCTATCAAGTCTGTGGCCAGATTTTCCGCGTCCGCGAAGCGGCCGGCAGAAAGGTAGTATTTGATGAGCAGATGCTTGCAGGCCTCGTTGTTCACCATACCATAGTAGGTCATGTTCTTTTGTGATGGCACATATTTTACGGCAAATTCGAGGTCCTCAATCATTTTCTCGATAATCGCCTCTTTCCTGGTGGAGCGGTAGTCCTCTTTAGGTGAGGTCACCAGTTTGGTGACCAGCGGAATGTCCCCGAAATGGAAAATCAGCTGGTAGTATTGGTTGGCACGATGGAAGTATGCGCGCCCCAGGTAAGCGTTCTTCAGTTCCTCGTTCATCGACACATTGGGAAGATTGGCAATGATGCCGTTGGCATATTTCACACCGCCGTACGCATCGCTCCAGAACTCATCCCAAAGATAGGACGCACCCTGGGTCGTCGGGGTCAGCCTGCGCACAAAGTCGTCTTCCATATTAGAACCGGCGTCCGTCTGTCCGAATACCATCAAGTCGGAGAACAGATAGTCGCATCCGATAGGCACATTATTCCATCGTCCCTGATAGTAGATAAAGTTATTGTGAAGGAGGCGGTCACACATGGCCAAGCCCGCCTCAAGTCCCTCGACCGTGGAAAACGTTTTTTCCGGTTCATAAAACGACAGGGGGTCCGGCTCAAGGAAATCGTCCGAGCAGCTTGTCGTGCTGAGGGTCACCATGCCCATCAGCAGGGTCATCATTTTGTATGTCAGATTTTTCATTGCTTCGTTATCATTAGAATGTTACTTGAACTCCAAAGTTATAGTCACGTTTGGCGATGTTGCCCGTTTCCGGGTCGCCGTACTCCCAGTCCTGCGCCCATACGGCAACGTTTCTGACCGATGCACTGAGTCTCACCTTCTCGATCTGCCACTTACGCGTCCATTTCGTGGGCAAGGTGTAGCCGAGAGAGATGTTGTCAAGACGGATGAAGTTCGCATTATGGACTTTCACCGGCGATTCGCATCCCTTCGGCCCCATGGCCTCCCACCGCGCGTATTCGTTGGAACGGTTCTCGGAAGTCCAATACTCATGCCGGTAGTGATTAAAGGCATAGGTCATGAGATTATTGTAGTTCACCCGGTTCAGATAGTCCGTAGAGGTTCGTTTGTGACCCATGTAAGAATAGACGGAGCAGGCAATATCCAATTTGTCCCAAAGCACGAATTGGTTGCGCAGTGTCCAAATGACGGGAGGCGTTGTCGTGCCGAGGAACACCTTGTCCTTGTCGTTATAAACGGGCGTGATGGTGCCATCGGCATTGACAATATCGTCGGCGGTGTATATGTTGGCGATTTTGGGGTCACCGGGACGCTGTCCAGAACGGGCGGCCTCCTCGTATTCCTCCTCCTGCCATATCCCGTCGAATTTGTAGTTCCAGATTTCACCGATGGGTTTCCCGATGAACCAATTGTTGCTGGTGTCGTCCATCTCCTTCTGTCCTATCACATTGCCGTTGGCATCCAGGATGTCCTCATTTTCGTAATACAGGTGGTTGATCCGGTTTCTGTTGTAAGCGAAGGTGGCCGTGGTTGTCCAGACAAGACTCTTGTTTTGGATGTTGACCGTGTTCAAGGTCACTTCCACGCCCTTATTGCTGACCTCACCGAGATTGGTAGCTATTTGGGAGAATCCCGAGAAGTCCGGCAACGCCTTGTACATAATCATGTCATGGGTTTTCTTGTCATACCAGTCCACGCTTCCCGAGATGCGGTCGTTGAGAAATCCGAAGTCCAGTCCGACGTTCAGGGATTCCGTCTTCTCCCATTGCAGATAGGGATTGGCCAGGCGGTCGTAGCTCAGATATTTCATGTCTGTCAGGACTTGTCCATTGGCTCCCAGATAGCCCATCGTTGCGCCCGTACCAGAGCCGAGATTGGCCAGTGCCATATATTCATCAGCCAGTGAGCGGTTGCCGTTCTTACCCCACGACACGCGGAGCTTTCCCGAAGTCATTCCCTGCCAGTTCCAGAATTTCTCCTGTGTAAAGTTCCAGCCCAACGCCACAGACGGGAACGTGGCATGAGGATAGTTCTGTCCGAAAGCCGAATATCCGTCACGACGCAGTGTGGCAGTGAGCAGATAGCGATTGTCATAGGCATAGAACAGACGAGCCATCAGCGCATCGGCTGTGGAATGGGTGTCGGTGGTACTGAACTTGCTGTTGGCCATCGTTGCATTGGACGTATTGTGGAAGCCCAAGGCATCAGACGGCAAGATGTTGTACGCCTGTTTGTCATCCGACCACATCCGGCGTTCTTCCGCTTCTTGGACAAGCGTGAGAATGAAATGGTGGTCTTTTGCGATGGTATAGTCCCACGTGATGATGTTGTTCAAAGACCAGTCGAAACGCTTGCCCCAGTCACGGTTGACACCCGTTTCGGTTTTCGAGGCATCCGGCTTTTCCGATGACGTGAACTTGCGGTTATAGTAATACTGGTAGCGCGGAGCGATGTTAAACTGGTAAGTGATGCCCAAGGGCAGGGTGACCTTTGCGTTGAATATGGTGTTGAGAATCATCCATCCCTTCTCCAAGTCATAATACTGCTTCTCGAAATCATAGTTGTATCCGCGTTTCGACTGCACGCTCATCGGATACTGTGCCAGGCTGCCGTCTTCATTGTATTTAGAGGCGTAAGGACTGTTGCGCAACGAGGACTCCCAGTCGGCTGGCTGCGAGTCGTCGGAGCGGTCCTGGAAATTGATGTTTGAACCGACCTCCAGCCATTTGGTCACCTTTCCGTTCAACTTGATATTGGCCCTTACCGAACGGTAGTCATCGCCCTTGACGGCACCTTCGTTCTTGAGGAATCCGAAGGACATATAGTAGTTTATCCGTTCTGTTGCACCCGACATACTTGCATTATAATCCTGGTTGAAGCCGGTTCGGAAAGCATCATCAGCCCAGTTATAGGTGCGACCAAGAAGATAGTTGGAAAGCACCTCCTCCGACTCGTGCAGTCCCAGTCGGCGGGCATACACTTCGTCAAGGCTCATATCCGTATTGGTGGTGTAGCCGAGCCACTGTTCCTGGGTGATGCCATACTGCGAAAGATTGTTATAATGGTCGAAATAGCCAGGCTGATAAGCCAGTTTGCCGTTCTTGTCCACTGCCTGATAGTATTCATATTTCCCCGTCTCCGGATTGCGTCCGTAGGATTTGACATCCTTGTAATAGGCTTCACGGAAGGACATGACTTCATCGGCAGAATACACCTTGCGGAAATTGGTGCGTTGGCTCATTCCGATATTGGCACTTGCAGTGATGACGGGTTTGCCGGTCTTACCCTTCTTCGTAGTGATGATAATCACACCGGAAGCGGCTCTCGCTCCATAGACAGCTGCCGCAGAAGCGTCTTTCAGCACATCAATCTGTGCGATGTCGTCGGGATTGATTTCGGAAAGCGTGCCGTAGAAGTCCATACCGTCCAAAATAATCAGCGGAGAATTGTGGTCACCGCTGGTGTAAACGGAATTCTGACCGCGCAGTTGCAGGGTGCCACCGCCCTGAGCCGATGTGTTCATTCCCACCTGAAGTCCCGCAGTACCCCTCAACACATCTTGCACCGTGTTGGGGTTTTGGTCGGCCAGCTTGTCCGGATTGATTTGTGTGACGGCACCGGTAAGGTCTTTCTTCCGCACCGTTCCGTAGCCGACCACCACGACCTCCTCAAGCAGCCCCGTGTCTTCGGCCAGCGTTACGATAATGTCATTTTGTCCGGCAACCCGAATGGTCTGCGTTGTATAGCCAATGTAACTGACCGTCAGCGTCTCGCCTTTCTTGGCCTTGACAGCAAATCGGCCGTCCATATCGGTCGAAATACCCGTCTTCGAGTGTTGCACGATGACGGATGCACCGATGAGCGGTTCTCCGTCCTTGTCCTGTACAGTGCCGCGCAACGTATATTGCTGAGCACTCATGGTTGTCACGCTCAAGACGAGCGCAAGCAGCCACATGATTAATCGTTGTTTCTTCATTTGTGTAATATTTAGTTAAGTCCAAAATGTTGCGTTTCCGCGTGTTCGATGGGTGATATGGTTGCGTGCTTCCTTGTTCCTGCCGGATGGAGTTCAACGGTCTCGCCTTTCTTCAGTGCAATCCTATAGGTATTCCGTTCCACTTGCTTCACCGCCTTCCGGGAGATTCCCGAGAACCTCGGCTCTTCCATATCGGTCACGATGACGCAAGGCTCTCCGGCGAGACTCCGTATGGCGATGTAGGTTGTCTTGCGGTTCTCCCGCTTGGCACTCACCTCAAAGGCTCCCTCCGCCAACAACTTGCCGAAAGCTGCGTCTTTCCACCCCATGGGCATAGCTGGGAATATGCGGATTTTGTTTCCCCAACTCTGCAACAGCATATCCAGTATGGACTGCGCGCCAGACAACGGGGTCTCAATGACCGGCCCGGCCTCTCTGTACATCGTAGTGCTGCTTAGGTATTTGTCAAACAGTCGGTTCAAGTACGCCAAGGCCGCGTCTCCATCGCCCAAGGCTGATGCCATGGAAGAGGCGGAGGTGAACGTATAGCCCTGAAGGTCACCCTTGAGGCTGTGCCAGGTGGCTATGGTTCGTTTGATGAGACGGATGGTGTCTGGCGACTGCTCTCTGTTCAGCAGGTATAACGGATAGACGCTGAGTAGATGGGAGAAATGACGATGGGAGAAGGCATAGGGGACACCCCTGCCTATGGACAGCCCCATCGAATCGGTAGGGAACGGGGCAAGGTCGGCCAGCACCTGTTCCCATTTCTCCCTGCGCGTATCGTTAAGGTGCAGCCGGTTGTCGATGTCAACCAACGTCGCGCATCCCCATTTCAACAATGCAAGGTCGAAATTACAATCGTCCGCATCGCCATACTCGGGAGAATAAGTGAGTGGCAGGTGCAGCTTATCGTCTGCGCCGTACTGCAGAAAATGGAGATAATAGTTCACCGCACCTTTCAATAATGGGAAGAGTTTTTCACGAAGCAACGCATCATCCATCTTGTGCCGGTATATGAGCCACAGGTTATGGCAAGCCCACGTCAGAAGTCCCACCTCCGCGCCTTTCTCTCCCGGCACGCCTATCTGCGCGGTCTGGCACTCCATATTGCCATAGCGATTCAGTCCGAAGGAGTCATGGCGGTAGGCTTCCGGGACGTTGTCACGAAGATTTTCCGTATGGTCGTACAGCGCGTGTTCAAGAGACGCAGCCATATCGACATGATTCGACCCGTTCAGCGGCCAATAGGTCAGCTGCACATTGAGGTTCCACCAGGCGTTCGGCCAAGGGGTGACGGTCAGCCACGGCCCTGTGTTGTCGATGAGGGCACGATTGGAACGGGTGGCAGAGGCCAGTTTGTAAAGCTGGATCCAATAGAATCCTTCCTTCTGGGCATCCGGGATGGTGAGGAAGCTCTTGGGATAGAACTGATGCCACCATCGGGTGTGGGTGGTTTTCAGTCGTTCCGCGCCCGTCGCCACACCATCCTTCACCGTCTTCTGGCTGGCAATCACTGCAGTTGAGGACGGATAGGAATGGGTGACATTCGCCAGAAGGCATCGTGTGCCGGACGAGGAAACCTCCTCCCAACAGACAGCCGTCTGTCCACCGGCCTTGAGGTCTTGCACGGAAGTACCACCATTCCCCCGGATGCTGACGATGGGAGACGGGTTGGAATAGTAGTCCTCCGGTGTCTTGACCCAGTCGGGACGGACACGACCGAAAAGCGCCCGCGGACTTGTCGCCTCGGCAGGCACCCACTCCCATTGGAAGTCAGACTCATTGCCACGCGTCGTGGTTTCGACCATTATAAGCATCTTGTCGGCATGGACGTAGCTCTCAAAACAGATGGTGCCCTCGGAGGTATGGATGGTTCCCGATGTGACACCATTCCAGAGGTTCAGCCGCATCTCCGCTCCGACAATCCTTCCTACCGGGCATAACTTAAAATGGCCGGTCAGCAGCCTCGGCTTGCCAAAGAGGTCATTGGCATCCCGATGGTCATGAACCATAGAATTACCCGTTTCAAAGCGTACGAAGTTACTGTCCGGCTCCTGGTAAATCATCAGTCCCATCTCGCCGTTGCCCATAAACGGCGCATCATACCAATACCGGGGCATTCTGTTCCACACCAAATCATGTTTGGACAAAAACCGTTGCCAGTCTACATCCAGCCTGCAATAGGCCTTGAAGGTGTTTAACTGCAACACCATCGTCGCAAGAAGCAGTCGAAATACACTTTTTCTCATGCCCTAACCATATTAGTTGCTGCGTTTAGTAACCAGGATTTTGTTTCAGGTTTACATTTCCACTCATGATGCTTTTTGGAATCGGGAACAGGTCGTGATTGCGGTTGTTGCCATCAACGGCATCTTTACAGAACCAAGATTTCCCATTGAAAACATTTTGCTGTCCGCCGCTGCTATTCAAGCGGAAACGTATCAAATCCTGTCGGCGATGATGCTCGGCCAAGAACTCCCAGCCCAGCTCATCTAACAAGCCCCCCAATTCGATGTCTGTGTCAGCCGTGCGTTCATCGCGAATATTATCCGGTTCGTCTATTTTTGCCGTGTTCTCATAATGACCATAGCGATATGCACTGGGACCTTTAAGCTCAGCCACCGTGCGGACAGCATCGGCTGCATCATCAAAGACGCGCTTTCGCACTTCGGTCACCAAGTCTGCGGCGGTTTGCTCCGTTTCTCCATTATAGCCTCCCAGACGCAGCAGGCACTCTGCCTTCATCAGCATGGCATCAGCAAGGCGAAAGAACGGAATGTCATCGTACCGTGTACCCTGGTCCAACGGCAGGATTTCATATTTCTGCAAGCGATAACCTTCCATGGGATAGCAACCGGGATTTTCCACGCTGCGTATCTCATAAGTGTAGTTTAGCTGCTGGTCACCCACCATAATTTTCTCTCCATTCACATCCACTTGCGGACCGCCGATCCAACTCAAGCCAAAACGTTTGTCTATGACTTCTCCGTCTTTTCTTTCATAAGTATCAAGGAACTGATTCAAAGCAGCTCCGCCTCCAGTTGCCCAAAGGGTAAATCCCCAAGTGGCACGCCCTTCACCGTTCATCCACAAGCTGGCATAATAGTTGCCAGCCGCATAAGGTTCAGCATACGGAATGCCGAAAATGATTTCCTTACAGCTCGTAATGTCTTCTTTGAAATTGTCAGTGTAATTGTCAGCAAGAGCATAATCACTCGTATTGGAGAGTACAACGTTTAATTCGTCAATACACTTTTGATAATATGAGTGGTCCGAATCATCTTTGAACCAGGCATTGTGGTTGAGGTACATCTTGGCAAGAATCATGCGCACACCAGCATTGTTCAAATGCCCTTTTCGTCCGGCTTCAGCATCATCACCACACTTATTTTTTACATCTTCCAACTCCGTGATGATGAAATCCCACATTTGCTGCGGAGTCGCCTGTGTGGGCTGCCAGCCTTCTTCATGCTGATAAGTCGTGTCCAAAGGAATGTTGCGGAAAAGGTCGAACAGCAGATAATAGTACAAGGCCCTATAAGCACGCAGCTCACCAACTTGCGTCTCCGTCAGGTTTAATGTTTCCTTTTGATCCAACAACTTGTTACAAGCATTAACCCCTGCATAGCCATTCGTCCAAAAGGTCTTGACGAAAGAGAGGCCAGAATGAAATGAATGCTTATTCATATCATTGTACTCTCCGCCCCAACCCACACCAATGCGCGAGGGAATATTCCACAAGTCCGTGCAGACCTCAAGTGTACCATAATCGAACCAACTCCAATAAAAGGTACGCAACGAGGCATATACAGGAGCGAACATACTGTTATTGTCCGTCTCGGTAAATTCGTAATTCTCACTGGCTATTTGATTGTATATGTTTTCACTCAAATCCGTACAGCCATTCAGAGCCAGCATACTGCTTCCGAGCAGCGAGAAACACAGTGATTTGTAAATCGTAGTTTTCATACTTGTTTATTATGTATTGTCAGGTTAGAATATAAGATTTACTCCAAATGTAAAGGAGCGAATGGAAGGATATTGTTCACGGGAATCCATGCCGGCATAGGTCGGCGAAGCATTAGACAACTCCGGATCCAGTCCTGAATAGCCGGTAATACAGAAGAGATTGTCGCCGGAAATATACGCCCGGGCACCCTTCAAGTACCTGTTGGGTTTGACAGGGATATTGTAGCCCAGTGTAAGGTTGGTCAGCTTCAGAAAGTCACCATTCTCCAAATAGTAACTTACAAAAGCGGCTTGTTGAGAGGACGAGAGTGTATAGTTACTGCCGTAAGGGGCATTCTCCACCGACTTCAACTTGTTGTAAGGAATGGCATTATTCTCATAGAACATTCGCGAACAGTTTAGTATCTTGAATCCGAACTGCCCCGTGAACTGCATGGAGAGATTCCAATTCTTATAGCGCAATGTATTGTTCCAGCCTAAATAGACCTTAGGCAGGCCATTGCCTAAATACTGCCTATACTCATCGTTACTCTGCATGGTGCTGTTGTATTCCACGATTTCGCCATCCGGCTTTTCAATCAGGAAAAGGCCATTTTCTGATACACCAACAGACTTTAAGCCATAAAATTCTCCCAACGGACGCCCCTCTTCCATGCGATGCGTATAGGCAGAAACCGGTGCCTGTATTTTATTGACATCCATATAACTTCCAGACTCATACAAATCATTGGAGAGGCTGAGCAATTTGTTGGCATTGTGTGCGATTGTAACGGTAGTTTTCCATTCAAAACCCTTATTGCGGAGGGGGACACCACTCAAAGCCACTTCTATGCCCTGGTTGCGCACAGAACCGCCGTTGGCATATGTCGTACTGAACAAGTTGGGCGGCGTGGGCACATTATACCAGAAGAGCAAGCCTGTGGTCTTTTTCCGATAGATGTCAACGGATGCACCCAAGCGGTCATCGAAGAAACTAAAGTCCAGACCGACATTGTATTCCGTTGATTTTTCCCACTTCAGTTTCGGATTGGGATTAGACGCTACCTCCAGCCCCTGTTTCCATGTGTCACCATCCATATAATAGGTGCTGCCATATTTATAACGGGTCAACGACATGTAAGAATCGTTGGGAATGACACCTGTCACGCCATAACCCAGACGAAGCTTCAGCAAGTTCATCCATGCCACATTTTTCAAGAACTTTTCATTACTCAGTGTCCAACCGGCAGACACAGAAGGAAAAGTACCCCACTTGTTATCATTACCAAACTTCGAAGACCCCTCCCGACGAATGCTCACCAACAGATTATAACGATTATCGTAGGCATAGCTTATACGTCCGAAAAAGCCAATCAACGTGTTTTCGCTCTTATTGCTCTCCATACCGGCTTTGCCATCTTTCAAAAATGAGCCAGCAGCCAAGTTGTTCCATTGGAAAAAGTCGGTGGGGAAATTCTTGTTGTTGGCTGCAAACTTCTCCCAAGTATAATATTGATAGCTATAGCCGAGCAATGCGTCAGCACGGTGCTTACCCACGTGCAGGTCGTAACGTGTGGTCACTTCAAGATTGTCCGTCCGACTTTCATTACTGGTGTGATAAGCGGCTCCGTTGTAACCGTTAAGTTGACATTCCCAATACTTACTGCTATAATACGTCCTGTCATGCGAAACAAAGCGGTTGGTTGCCAGCATCAGGTTCGTTTTCCATCTCTTTATCGGCTCAAACGTGATGTTGCCGGTGGCACGCGTTTGCGAATAGGTGTATTCCCCTATCCGTTCATTGATCAGTTCCACCGGGTTGTAGTATTCGT
Source organism: Vescimonas coprocola (assembly GCA_963620725.1). GTDB lineage: Bacteria > Bacteroidota > Bacteroidia > Bacteroidales > Bacteroidaceae > Prevotella. Next base: position 22,548 of record CAVFBU010000013.1, on the reverse strand, counting down.
TTGTCCCGAAATTTTCATCATATGTTCCGTCCTCATTGTATACTGGCGAAGTGGGATTGCGTAAAACGGCTTGTCGGTATACATTTGCAAAACCCGTATTACTGGCATCATTGACGCTGTTCTTATGCCACTGTTGCACCAAATTGAAATTCAATTTCAACATATCGTCCAGCATATAGTGCGACACATCGAAACGCATACGCGTGTCATCACCATACGTTTTTTTAATGATGCCATTCTCCCTACGATAAGTGAAGTCTGCCGAATAAGCGGTTTGTTTTCCACCGCCAGTGATATTCACATTATGATTATGGGTAAACCCCGTACGACTGATAAGGCCCAGCCAGTCCGTATCCGAACCGGCATCTGCAAAATCTGTTTTTCCGTCACGTACATCCTGTGCGTTCATAAAATCCAGTTTGTTGCTGTATGTGGAAGCTGACAGATAACCGGAATACGTTACGTTGGCGCGTTCTTCTCTCTTGCCGTTCTTGGTGGTGATAAGGACTACACCATTGGCTCCACGTGTTCCATAGATGGCGGCGGCAGAAGCATCTTTCAACACGTCAATGGACTCAATGGCTTCGGGTGCCACCGTATTTAGATTGCCCTCTACACCATCTACCAATACTAAAGGTGTAGTACTTCCGTTCACAGAAATTACGCCACGAAGCCGAATGGTGGATGATTGGTTAGGGTCTCCACTGCCTTTGGCGATGGTAAGACCTGCCACCTTTCCCTTAATCAACTCGGCCGCATCATTCACCTTACCTGTCGTAAAGTCTTCGGATTTAACGGAAGCAATGGCACTGGTCACATCGCCTTTGCGTTGAGTGCCATAACCTATTACAACAACCTCATCCAATGCCCTCGTGTCTTCACGCATTGCGATTTCATGCTTTCCGTTCTTTATCTGAACCACAGGAATCTCCTGCGAAAGATAACCAATGTAGCTGACAACCAATACGGCATCGGAACTGCAGGACAAGCGGAAACGACCATTCAAATCGGTAACCGTTCCGTTCGATGTCCCCCTTACCATTACACTGGCACCGATGATAGGTTCGCCCGTGGCATCTGTCACAACACCTGTTACGAGTTGCTTCTGTTGTTGTACCACTTGTGTTTTCTGCATCATACTGTGATGAGGCAAGGCAAAAGCCTGTCGTGGCGATGTAGTAATAAAAACTGTGCCGAGCAATAGAACGAGTGCCCTATGCCGACCGCTTAAAAAAGAATAACTGTTCATTCGTTTATATTTTTTGTTATGGTAATTGTTATTTCATTATGAACACTATCGCGAGAAAGTGAGCATTATTCGGCAACTTGTTGAGGTTTTACACAGCGCACGTCCTCTGGAAGCCAGACCAGCATCTTGCCCACGCCCCGATGGTTCCACGCGTAGTAGGGAATGAGTTTCAAGTTCACATCCATAGCCTGCAATTTCCTTGACTTATCATAATGGAGGGCTTGACCGGCAACATTCAATTCCACAATGCCGTTGAGCAGATGGGGCATGAATTTTTCTGTAATTTCAGCGTGCCTGTTGACCAGCACACTTTTTATGTCAAAGTCATTGTCCACTTCTTCCGCACAATATACCAAAGGGCCACGTTGGACTGCAAGACATCCCTCATCGTCAATAACATTTTCATTCGCATAAATAAACCGAGGACGCATATCAAACGACAATTCGATTTCATCTCCACTCTTCCAGCTACGTTTTAAGGTGATATAGCCATTGTCTACCGGTGCGTCTATCAGCTTTCCATTTAAAGAAACAGCGTATGTCGGACGGGAAATGGTGTCCGCAAAGGCATATAACCGACTGGGGACGACCTCGTTGTTTAACCAACCTGGCAGACGTAATTTTAGCGCGAAATTTTGTTTTCCACGCAGTCTAACCGCAACTTTTATTTTCCCGTCTATCGGATAATTGGTACTTTGGACAACCGTTACCTTTTTCCCGTTGACCTTCAGGTCTGCACTGCTGCCGACAAAGAGATTGACGTACAAGTTGTCACTCTTAACAGCGTAGATATATCCAGGCAACGAAGGGATGAACCGACAAATGTTTGAGGGGCAGCAAGCGCATCCAAACCAGGGTTGGCGTTCCTTGGTATGGTCGGCATTAAAAGCATATTCACCATCAGCCTCCAAGGGATTTGGATAGAAGAAAGCATCCCCGGACAGCGAGACACCTGAAATCAAGCCATTGTACAGCGTACGTTCAAGTACATCGTAATACGCGCTCTTGCCATGCAAAAGAAACAGTCTGTGATTCAGATACACATTACCGATTGCAGCACAGGTCTCACAATAGGCATCAAGGTTCGGAAGCTGATAATCGTTGCCAAAGGCTTCCCCCAATCTTTGGCCGCCAATTCCTCCTGTGATATAAAGTTTTTTGCCAACCATATTGCTCCATATCCTGTCTATGGCATGAATATAGGCGGTGTCACCGGTCAAAGCCGCGACATCCGCCATACCGGAATACATATAGGTGCCTCGCACGGCGTGTCCTACCGCTTCATATTGTTTTGTAACTGGGAGATGCGTCTGATCATACTCCGGCGACCGATGCAGGTTGTCTTTTGTGCCGTTGTCGTGTCCGCGAGCATCCAGAAAGAACTTGGCGAGACGGAGATATCGTTTTTCTCCTGTCACGAGATAGAGCCTAACAAGAGCCATTTCTGCAATCTGATGACCGGGAGCAATCACTCTTTTGTTTGTCCCGTAACCCAATTCACGGTCTGCACAGTCCGCAAATCTTATGGCCATATCCAGAAAGGTACGCTTCCCGGTGGCCATATAGTGGGCAACAGCCCCCTCTATCATGTGTCCCAAGTTATACAGTTCATGGCTTCCTGCCTCTTCCTTATCCCACCTATTCTTTCCCATCCATCGCGAGTCACCATCAGGATTCATGGTGCGGGCTGTATAGAGGTAGCCGTCTTTCTCCTGGGCTGCTGCCACAATCGCCAAAACGCTGTCAATATATTGCTCCAGTTTCTTGTCAGGATACGTTTGCAGAATATAACTTGCGCCTTCAATGGTCTTATATACATCGGTATCATCGAACAGCAATCCCTTAAACACATTTGAAGGACTCGGATGGGCTGCAAGTTCGAAATTATGGTAACGACCCGTTTCTTCGCATTTTCGGAATGCGAGTGGGATGGTCACTTCCCGGCTAACCCGTAACCGTGGCGACCAAAATGCGTCATTAACCTTCACCGATGTAAACGGAACCGGAGTTATGGGATACGACTCGTTAACCTGCGAATACGCTGAGACGAGTGACATACCCCAAATAGTACTTATCAATATTTTCTTCATCGTTAGTTGTTGTTGAAATATCCGTTGTTTTCCCAATGTTTGGTGCTGCTGCTCATGGGCGATAGAGCCTGTACGGATGCTGGAAGCCATACAGCCATTTGTCCCGCTCCACGGTGAGCCCACGCGAAATATGGAATCATTTTCAGTTCCTTGTCGCCTATCGTGAGCCTGTGGCTTTTGTCATATCCGAGAGTCTGAACGGCCGTCTTGATGACGGGCAGGCCACCCAAGACAGCGGAATCGTATGCTACGGTGAAGGTCTGGTTCACATTCAGAATCACGGACTGGACATTCATCTTGTTGTCCGCCCCTTCTGCGCAATACACTAACGGTCCGCGTTCAATGGCTATTCTTCCTTTGTCGGCAAGCACCCTGTCATCGGCCTTTACCATCCTCACAGGCATATCAAAGCAGATTCGCACCACATCCCCTTTCTTCCACCGGCGGTCGATGGTCAAATACCCTTTTTCCAGCGTTCCGACAACCTGCTGTCCGTTTAGGGTGGCGGTGTACTGCGGATGAAGACTATCGGCATACTGATAAAGATTCAGTGGCATCACTTCGTTTCTCGCCCAACCGGGAATTCGGAGTTTAAGCGCGTAACTGCCGCTTCCTTTCTTGACGGTCAGGGCAATCGCCCCGGAATAGGGATATTCGGTTGACTGTTCCAACACGATCTTCTTGTTCCCGACAGGAAGCTCGGAAACATTGCCCATATACAGATTCACATAAATATCCCTGCCCTTGACGGCATAGATATAGGAAGGGACAGAGGGAATGAACCGGCAGATATTGGACGGGCAACAGGCACATCCGAACCACGGTTTCCGGCTATAATCGCCCGACGAGGCCAACGGATTGGGATAGAAGAAAGAACCGCCGTCCATCGACACACCAGCTATCAGTCCATTATACAAGGTACGTTCAAGGACATCATAGTATTTCGCATCGCCATGCAGCAGAAACAGCCTGTGGTTGAGGTAGACATTCCCGATAGCCGCACAGGTTTCGCAATAGGCGGTTTCGTTCGGAAGCTCATAGTTGCCACCGAAACCTTCATGTCGGGCGATGGCACCGATTCCACCTGTAAGATATGTCTTCTTGCCAACCATATTGCTCCATATCCTGTCTATGGCATGGATATAGGCGGTGTCTCCGGTCAAAGCCGCGACATCCGCCATACCGGAATACATATAGGTGGCACGCACGGCATGGCCCACCGCCTCATCCTGTTCCAATACGGGCTTGTGCGACTGGCTGTAAGCGTCTCTCCTGGCCGTGTAGCCACGCTTGTCGAGGAAGAACTTGGCAAGGTCAAGGTATTTCCTGTCGCCCGTCACCAGATACAGTTTGGCCAGTCCCATCTCCGCGATTTGATGTCCCGGCACCTTCACTTGCTTGCCGGGTGCATCGCCGATTTCCCTTTCCACACAATCCGCATACTTGATGGCGATGTCCAGAAAGGTTCGCTTACCTGTGGCCTGATAATGGGCGACAGCACCCTCCAACATATGACCGAGGTTGTAGAACTCATGGCTCGCCGTTTCCACCTTCTCCCAACGCGCCTTCCCGTTGTAGCGATGCACTCTTCCGGGATTCATCGTTCTTGCCGTGAAGAGATAGCCGTCCGGTTCTTGAGCGGCAGCGACAATCGTCAGGACGCTGTCGATATAGTCCGCCAATGTCTTATTGGGGTAGGTTTGCAGCAGATAGCTTGCGCCCTCAATGGTTTTATACACATCGGTATCGTCGAACCCCAAGCCTTTGAACTCATGTTCTATACTGGGATGGGCCGCCTTGATAAAATTGAGATACCGGCCTGTTTCTTCACACTTGGAGAATGCCAACGGAATGGTGACATCGCGGCTTGCCTCCAGTCTCCGACCCCAAAAGACATCGGTCAACTTCACCGAGGTGAACGGAACGGGTGTGATGGGATAGGATGCTCCTTTTGTGACGGATTGTCCATTCGCCATGGGACACGTCATTACTATCATCGCGACTACACACCATAATACTTGATTTCTCATATATACAGTTTTCAGGTTCTAAATTTCCGGTGCAAAATTACCACATTTCGGATTAATTCGCGGTCGTTAAAATGCTTATCATGCACGCGGTTCATTCAAAATCAAGACCAGCAGCCTCGGTTTCTCCTACCTGTATCTCCCAAAATGGTTGGAAAGCTCTCAAACATGGCCACTTTTCTCTCATTTCTTCATTTTTGGAGACCTCAGACATTGAAGTGTCGCTTGGATTTGCTAATTTTGCAATAGAAACAATCAACGAAACAGGAACACTATGTCATTGCCAAGAACCATTCTATGCCTTCTCTGCCTGTGGAGCACGACCTTCACCGGGATTGCTACGGCTTTTAATTTCGAGAAGATTACCACGCAGGACGGACTGCTGGGAGACGGCATTATGTGTACCACACAAGACCGCATGGGGAATGTGTGGATTGGTACTGTAAATGGACTCAATTATTTTGACGGACATCAGATTCTCAACTGCTCCGTGGTGGACAACGGAAAGACAAGGACACTCACCGAACCGGTCAACGACATAGCCTTTGACGGCAGCAATAATTTATGGGTAGCCACCCAGAAAGGCTTGTTGCGAATATCAGCTTCCGACAGGGTGATGAACCGTATTCCCATCGGTGGAAACGCCACGTGCAATGTCTCCGCCCTGTGTTTCGACAAAGACTCCTGCCTGTTCATTGCCACGCACGATGACGGACTGTACAAACTGCCTCTTAAAGGGAAAACGGCAAAGAAGGTATCGTTGGGCACCTACGACAGGGCGGTAATGCTGTGTCTCGCCTGCGATGAGGGCAACAGCATCTATATCGGTTACCAAGGTGGCGGATTTTCCGTCTTGTCCCAGAAAGAGAATACGGTCATGAATTTCAGATTCGACCCTCACGCCAAGAACACGCTGCCCGGCAATGAAGTGCTGGACATCCTCATCGATTCCAAGAAACGGATTTGGCTGGCAACGCATTGGGGGCTGACGCTATACGATAAAAGCACCAAGACATTTACAACCTTCGTCCACCAAGCAACAAAGGCTTCATCCCTGTCAGACAGCGACATCCATGCCCTGTCGGAAATCAACGGGCAACTGTGGATAGGCACCTGGAGGGGCGGAGTCAACATTCTGGATCTTACGACCTTTGACCGCTCAACGCCATCGGAGGCCACCTTTCGGAAGATTTGGCCAGGAGACAACGACTCGGAACTGTCGTCGGCATCGGTCACTTCCATCTTCCAGGACGGATTCGGCAACATCTGGCTGGGTTGCTTCGGAGGAGGGATGAATGTCATCGCCCACCAAGAGCCGCTGTTCAAAGCTATCGTTTACTCGCCTTATAAAGGCCATTTGTCAGGTCTATCCGACAAGTCTTTACTGACCATGTGTATTGGAACGGATGGCCGCGTATGGACGGGAACGGACAATGGGAACATTGACATCCTCGCCTTTGATGCAGACCTCGGCAACTTCACTAAAGTAGGAAGCCGAAAAATGAGTGGAGGCGTTACGGCTCTTCTGTCGGACCGATCCGGGAAAATCTGGATGGCCGTGGACAAAATGGGACTGCTGCGCCATGACCCACAGACAGGAAACATTCAAAGCGTTTTCATGAACGGGGATAAAAATTATCGCACATATATCCATCAGATTTTTGAGGACTCCCAGTCCAACATCTGGGTGGGAACACACGATGGCCTCTTCGTCGTGGACAAGACGACCCTCAAGGCCTTCCGCCCTGGCAATGACCTCGTGTTCAACAAACCCATCTCCTTCATTGCCCAGGATTGCAACGGAGGCATCTGGTTCGCCACGAACCACCAGCTGTTTGTAACAGATGCAGACCGTTCCATCAAGGAAATAAACATCGGCAACAGCTACATCCGAAGCATCTATCGGGATTCTCACGACCGTATGTGGCTCACGCTTAGCGAAGGAATGATACGGTTTGACCACCTGAAGCAAGGGATCTACAACTTTCACACTGTCCACCTGAAAAACAATGCTGAAGGCAACGCCATACGGTCAATTCTGGAAGACGGCAACCACCGGTTCTGGGTGGCTACAAACCTCGGGATAAGTTTGTTGTCCGGAAAAAATGACTCTCTGATTAACTTCGGCACCACGGACGGTATTCCCCTGGGTTCCTTCCGAAACGGGTGTGCGGCAATGACGGCGGACGGCAAACTGCTGTTCGGGCAATCGAAAGCAATCTGTTGGTACGATTCCAACAGACGCATGGAGCAGACGACCTTGACGGCTCCCTGCATCGCCCGCTTTGAGGTGGACACTTACAACGAGTTTGAACTAAAGCAGTTCAGCCTTCCAGTCCGTCCACAAATGAAACTGGACTATGGACAGAACACCTTTACCGTGTATTTCTCCCTCAAGGACTTTGCATTGCGCAACAAGGTGGAATACGCCTATTCACTGACCGGGAAGGCCGGAACGTGGCACGTCATCCCAGACCAACTGAACTACGCGACCTTCCGAAATGTCGCATGGGGGAAGTTCACCATCTATGTGAAGGCGCGACTCGTCAACAGGCCATGGAGCGAGAACATAGCATCCATCCAAGTGAGAATAGCACCCCCGCCCTATCTTTCCGTATGGGCGTGGTTCGCCTATCTTTTCCTCGTTGTGGCGCTCGCTATGGTGGTGCTGCATTTTTACAAAAGGCGTCTGAGACTCAAGGGAACTATTGAGGTAGAGCGACAGACTCGACTGAAAGAACAAGCATTGAACAATGAACGGCTGGGATTCTTCACGAATGTGACTCATGAACTGCGGACACCGCTGACGCTGATACTGGGGCCTCTGGAGGATTTGGAGGCTGAGGACCTAAACCCGCAGCAACATTCAAAGGTCTCGATGATTCATAAGAATGCTAAGAGGCTGTATGACCTGGTCAACCAGATTATGGAGTTCCGCAAAAGTGAGACGAGAAACCGCGTCCTAACGGTGTCCAAGGGAGACCTTTCCGTCCTTATCCACGAGATAACCCTGAAGTACAAGGAACTGAACCGCAACAAGAAAATAGACATCGCGCTGCTCATCGAAGACAGCTACAACATCTTCTTCGACAAGGAGGTGGTCACCATCATCGTTGACAACCTATTGTCCAATAGTCTCAAATACACCGCTGAAGGGATGGTGGAAGTCGGACTGCGACAAACAGAAGAGAACAAGACCGCCTACATCGAAATCAGCGTACACGACACGGGATATGGCATTCCCGAAGAGGCACTGCCCCACATCTTTGAAAGATATTATCAGGCAAAAGGAGAACACCAGACCGTAGGAACAGGCATCGGCCTTGCCCTCGTCAAGAACCTGGTGGAGCTGCACGAAGGAAGCATCAGCGTCCGCAGCAAAGTCGGAGAGGGCACTACATTCGTGGTAAGACTCAAGAAAGACAACACCTATCCCGATGCCATCCATGTGGTTCAAAAAGCTTTGAAAACAACGATAGGGTCAACCGACAGCAAACCATTGCTGCTCATCGTTGAGGACAATGACGACATCAAGCAGTATATTTCCGACTCCCTGTCCCACGACTTTGAGATTCTTCTGGCCAATAACGGACATGAGGGTATGGAGCTGGCCGTCCAGCGCATCCCCGACTTGATTGTCAGCGACATCATGATGCCCATCATGGACGGACTGGAGTTGACGGATTCCTTAAAAAAAGACACACGCACGTCGCATATTCCCATCATTCTCCTTACGGCCAAAAACGAGGAGGCGGACAAGACGGAGGGCTATCTGCACGGGGCAGATTCCTATATCACGAAGCCCTTCAGCATACAACTCCTCAAATCGCGGATAGCCAATATCTTGTCCAACAGGAAAACCATTGCGGATTATTTCGCCAACGGCTACAAGAAAGACGTGGTCACGAAATCGGTGAACGAACTGGACCGGGCCTTCATGAACAAAGTGTTCAAGGCCATCGAAGACAACATACAAACCGAGCAAATCAATGTAAGTGTCCTTGCAGACAGCGTGAACATGAGCTATTCCTCCTTCTACCGAAAGCTCAAGGCGCTCTCCGGCGTGACAGCCAACGAACTGATCAAAAAGGTGAAAATGCAACGGGCAGAAAAGATGCTCCTTACGCGCAAGTACACACTGACAGACATCATGATAGCGGTAGGCTACAACAGCCGGACGGCCTTCCGCGAAGCCTTCAAGGCCGAATTTGGTGTAATCCCCTCGAAATATCTGGAAAACATCACTTCGCCACGCGGCGAGCACCAATGAAACGGCGATTGTAGTAAGCCTCGGTGGAGCTGCTGATGGTCACGCCCTCTTTGCTGCTGGCATGGATGAAGGTGAAGCTGTTGCTGAGGGGGTCATAGTCCACAACGATGCCCACATGACCTACCCGGCTGCGACCGGAACCGGGACTGGAGAAGAACACGAGGTCGCCGCGCTGCATCTCCCAACGCTTGATGGGGATGTTGCGTGCGTACTGGTCGCGCGAGGAATTGCCGATGCTGATGTCGCTCTTGCCAAACACATAACTGGTAAAGCCCGAGCAGTCGAAGGCGTTTGGCCCCTTGCTGCCGCTGCGGTAGCGCGCACCAATCAGCGAGGTGGCTTGGTTCATGATATCGTTGGAGAGGGCGAAACTGGTTGCGGTGCTGTCGTTGCCTGCATACAGGAAATCGAAATTGTCGATTTCTTCATAATAGTCGGCCTCAGCCATCTCGGTGCGGTTCACCTTCTTGGTTTTCTTCCTCTTGCCCTTGGCCCACGTGAAATCCGCTGAGGACAGCAATACGAGCAATGCACAAAATAGGACTTTCCGTTTCATTTGCCGCTTCTCCTATCAGTCCGTGGATTTAGTTGTATTTCAAGATTTGACCCGGACGTATCTTCGTCCGCTTCGTGATGTGGTTCAACTTGCAGATGGCATTGACGGAAGTGCCGCGCTTACGCGCAATGGAATAGAGCGTCTCGCCCCTGGACACCTTGTGGAAGCGCGTGGCCGCACTCCGGATCGCCTTGTCGCTGCGGTCTGCCACGTCTTGGTCATCGTCCATCGCACTGCTGCCGGCTACGCCGCGCAGGCGGTTGGCCTCAGCCGACTCGCTCTCGTAGGTGTCCTTGCGGAACATATAGTAGTCGTCCACCACGTCCTGATTTCTGAAGTCGAACATCAGTGCCGGGTTCAGTGCAACGCCACACAGGCGTGTCTCGAAGTGGAGGTGCGAACCCGTGCTGCGTCCCGTGTTGCCACCGAGACCGATGGGGTCGCCCGCACGTACCTCTTGATTCTCTTCCACCAAATGTTTCGACATATGGCCGTAGATGGTTTCCAAACCGTTGTCGTGGCGGATGACCACATACTTGCCATAGCCGCGCCGTTCATAGTTCACGATGCGCACCTTGCCACTGAAGGCCGAACGGATGGTGTCGCCGATGTACACCTTGATGTCCAGTCCCTTGTGCTGCCGTCCCCACCGCGCACCAAAATTGCTGGTGATGACGCGGTTGGTGGTGGGCATACAGAAATGACGCAGACTGATGCGAAGGGAGTCTGGAAGGTCGGTGGCCCTGTGGGCATAACGATTGTTCCAGTCCTCGTAGAGATCGGCGGCTGGCGTATCGTAACTCTCGGCCTCTATCAGCTGGCGGAGTGCCATACTGTCAACGGCCTTCATCTTGCGGTCTATGGGAGCCTGACGTGCCAACAAGTCCTGTCCCATCATCGGGAGGGCGCATGCAGTAGCTATGGTCAGAATTGCTATTTTCTTCAGATTCTTAAAAAACATAATTTTCTATTCGGTTCATACTCTCGTTCCGTCCAAAAACAAACAGAACGCTGCAAAGGTACGAAATAATTTCCGGAAAAAGATGACTATTAACACTCTTTGTGCGTTATTTAACACTTTTCGCCCACTTAAAACGGCTCTCAGAAAGCTCTTAGAAAGCCTTCACCCAAGCATCACCCTGCCCCTTGAAGCAATGTAAAGGCAAGGTGATGCCTATCTAAAGGCAAGGTGATGCCTGTCTAAAGGCAAGGTAATGCCTGTCTAAAGGCAAGGTAATGCCTACCGACGAAAAAAATGCAGCGCGCTGCAAAAACATCACAGAACGGTGAGAAATTTGCAGCGCACTGCAAATTTCTCGCAAAACCGTTCACGAGATGGAAGACCAGTTGATGTTTGTTTTGCGCAGTTGGCGGAGGCGGTCCCAGAGCAAGCGGTAGCGGTCCGACTGGCAGAGTGGGTCGTTGTCGATGATGCGCTGCGCCTCGTCGCGCGCCAGTTGCACGAGTTGTCCGTCTCGCGCAATGTCGGCAATCTTCAAGTCGAAGGCCATTCCGCTCTGCTGCGTGCCCTCCAGGTCGCCCGGGCCGCGCAGCTTCAGGTCGGCCTCAGCGATGCGGAAGCCGTCGTTCGTCTCACACATGATGTCGATGCGCTTGCGCGTCTCCGCAGCCAACTTCGCCCCCGTCACGAGGATGCAGTAGCTCTGCTTCGCCCCGCGCCCCACGCGACCGCGCAACTGGTGCAGCTGGCTGAGTCCGAAGCGTTGCGCCTCCATGATGACCATGACAGAGGCATTGGGCACGTTGACCCCCACCTCGATGACGGTGGTGGCCACCAGCATCTGCGTCTCGCCCCGGGCAAAGCGCTGCATCTCCTCATCCTTGTCCTTCGCCTTCATCTTACCATGTACCTTGCTCAGCCGATACTCCGGAAAGACACGACACAACATCTCGTAGCCGTCCTCCAGATTTTTCAGGTCGATGCGCTCACTCTCCTCAATCAGCGGAAACACCACATAGACCTGCCGTCCCTGCTGCATCTGCTTGCGCAGACCATCGTAGAGCGAGGGGATATGGCTGTCGAAGACGTGGGTGGTGACTACGGGCTTGCGCCCCGGCGGCAGCTCGTCAATGACGCTGACGTCCAGGTCGCCGTAGAGCGTCATGGCCAGTGTGCGCGGAATGGGTGTGGCCGTCATGACCAGCACATGAGGCGGATTGGCACTCTTGTTCCAGAGCTTGGCGCGCTGCGCCACCCCGAAGCGGTGCTGCTCGTCAACCACCACCATGCCCAGTCGCGCAAACTGCACCGTGTCCTCGATGACGGCGTGCGTGCCGACAAGAATCTGCACCGTGCCGTCGGCCAGTGCCTCAAGGATGCTGGTGCGCCGCTTGCCGCGCACGATACCCGTGAGCAGTTCGACGCGGATGTCCATCCCGTCCAGGAAGTCGCGGAGGGTGCGCAGGTGCTGCTCGGCCAGAATCTCCGTGGGAGCCATGATACACGCCTGGTAGCCATTGTCCAGTGCCATCAGCATGGCCATCAAGGCCACCAGCGTCTTCCCCGAACCCACGTCGCCCTGCAACAGGCGGTTCATCTGCCGCCCCGAGGCCGTGTCCTTGCGGATGTCGCGCAACACACGCTTCTGCGCCTCGGTGAGTTGGAAGGGCAGGTGGTGGTGGAAGAAGCCGTTGAAGCACTCCCCGATTTGCGGAAACACGTAGCCCCGGTATTTGCGGCGGCGGTCGCTGGCGTACCTTAATATATTGAGCTGTACGTAGAAGAGTTCCTCGAACTTCAGACGCATCCGCGCCCGTTCCAGTTCCTTGGCGTTGTGCGGATAGTGGATGTGGCGCAACGCCTCGTCGCGGCTGACCAGATGGAGCGGCCCCGTGATGAAGTCGGGCAAGGTCTCCGCGACAGGCTGCTTGAGTGTCTCCAACAGCGTCTTTGTCAGTCTGTCGATGGCGCGCGAGGTCAGTCCGCGCTTCTTCATCTTCTCCGTGGTGGAGTAGTAAGGCTGCATCCCCATGTCCGACAGACGGATGCTCTCCGCCTCGTCAATGTCGGGGTGTACCACCTGCACGCGTCCGTTGTATATGGTGGGTCGTCCGAACACGATGTATCGCGCGCCCACCATGTAGCGTTTGACCACCTCCCTCGCCCCATTGAACCACGTAAGATCCATCACCCCCGTACCGTCAGAGAAATGCGCCACGAGGCGCGTCCGCCGATGTCCCATGTCGAACGACTCGAAGCTGAGGATGCTGCCGCACACCTGGATGAACGGCAGGTCGCCCGTCAGTTCGCGGATGGTGTAGATACGGCTGCGGTCGATGTGCTTGTAGGGATAGTACTGCAACAGGTCGCCGAAGGTGTTGATGCCCAGTTCGTCGCTGAGCAGCTTCCTGCGGTTGGGTCCTACGCCGGGCAGGTACTGGATGTCCTGTTGCAAGAGGTCTATCATCGGCAGAGCGTTTCGGCAATGGTCAGGTCAAACGGCGTGGTAATCTTGATGTTCTCGCGGTTGCCCTCCACCATGGTGATGCTGTGGCCATAGGCCTCCACCACCGACGCGTCGTCGGTGAAGGCCGGCGTGTAAGGCTGTCGGTTGGCCGCCTTCAGCAGTTGGATGTCGAAGGTCTGCGGCGTCTGCACCAGGCGGTAGTCGCTGCGCGGCTTCGTGCCCTCGCTGACGTGGCGCAGCGTCTCCACCACGGGGACGACAGGAATCACGGCCTTCGCCACGCGTGCCGTCTCGTAGCAGCGGCGGATGACCTCCACGGAAGGAAACGGGCGCACCCCGTCATGTACGCCCACCACGCCACAGGCATCATCGGGGATGAGCGACAGTCCGTGCTGCACGCTGTGGAAGCGCGTCTCGCCACCGTCGGCCAGCAGGTAAGGCTCGCGAAACTGGTGCGACTCGCACAACTCGTGCCAGAACTGCTGTTGGTCTTCCGGCAGCACGAGGATGATGCGAAGCGACTCCAGCGCACGGCGAAACCGCTCAATGGTGCGCATCAGGATGGGACGGCCACCCACCGACAGGAACTGCTTGGGAATGTCGCCACCCATGCGCAGTCCCTTGCCGCCAGCCACGATGATGAGGTAGTCCGTCATATTACGATAGGAGGTGTGTGTAGCGCATTCCCTCGGCTATGGTGTCAGCCACATCCTTGCCCTTCAGCATCGCCAGCAGACGATAGGCAAACGGGAAGGCCGCTGCCGGGCCTTCACCCGTGGTGATGTTGCCATCGGTGGCCACGAGTTCGCCCGTGTAGTGCGTGTTAGGCATCTGTTTCTCGAAGCCTGGGTAGCAGGTGGCCGTCTTGCCGTCAAGCAGTCCGAGCGGCGCCAGCACCACCGCTGGCGAGGCACAGATGGCAGACACATACTTGCCCGAGGCCGCCTGCTTCTGCAACAAGTCGCAGAGCGGCTGGTGGGCGCGGAGGTTGACGGCTCCCGGCATTCCGCCCGGCAGGAACAGCAGGTCCGCATCGCTGAAGTCGCAGTCTTCAAAACAGCAGTCCGCCTCGATGTACACACCATGAGCCGAGGCCACGGGTAGTTTTCCCGTGACGCTGACGGTGGTCACTTCCATTTCGCCGCGCCGCCAGATGTCGACAGGGATGAGGGCTTCGATGTCTTCGAAACCCTTTGCAAGAAATACGTATGCTTTTGCCATAGTAATAAGGTTTTATGGTTTGTGATGGTTTTTTATCTCAGTGCTTCCAGATACTTCTGGACGGTGGGCTGCAGCCCCATGTAGAGCGCGTCGCAGATGAGTGCGTGGCCGATGCTCACCTCGTCAGTCCAAGGAATCCGGCTGTGGAAGTAGTGGAGGTTTTCGAGTGAGAGGTCGTGGCCGGCGTTGAGTCCCAGTCCCACGCGGCGCGCCTCCTCGGCGGCAGCGACGAAGGGTGCGATGGCCGCTTCGCGACAGGCCGCATAGCCCGAGGCATAAGGCTCCGTGTATAGCTCCACGCGGTCCGCCCCACAAGCCTTCGCGCCCTCCACCATCCTCGGGTCAGCATCCACGAAGATGCTGGTGCGGATGCCTGCCTGGCCGAAGGTGCGGCAGATGTCCGTCAGGAAGGCGCGGTGCTCCAGCGTGTCCCAGCCGTGGTTGGAGGTCAGCTGGTCGTGGCCGTCGGGCACGAGTGTCACCTGGTTGGGCACAACCTCCAGGACCAGTTGCACGAACGAGTCGATGGGGTTGCCCTCGATGTTAAACTCCGTGGTGATGATGGGTCGCAGGTCGCGCACGTCCTGGTAGCGGATGTGTCGCTCGTCGGGACGCGGATGCACGGTAATGCCTTCGCCCCCATACATTTCAATGTTGCGTGCGGCCTCCACGATGTCGGGGTTGTTGCCGCCCCTGGCGTTGCGCAGCGTGGCCACCTTATTGATGTTTACGCTCAGTTTTGTCATGTTCTTGTAAATTTTGTCTTTCCAGATAGTGTTGTTTCGCGAAAAAACACTAATTTTGCGGTGCATTTCCAGCGCAAAGGTAACAAAACTTTGTGAATTAACGTCTAATAATGGAGAAATTTTTATGACTTCGAGAAAACTGCGGTTCGCCATCGTCGGCAACACCTACCAAGCCAAGAAGTCAGCATCCATCCAGAAGATGCTGTCGTGTCTGGCACTGCATCGTGCCGAAGTGTGCATCGAGCGCGAGTTCTACCACTTCCTCGTTGAGGGGCAGCACCTGCCGCTCGGTGAGGTGGAGGTGTTCGACGGCACGGCCTTCGAGGCCGACTTCATGGTGTCGATGGGCGGCGACGGCACGTTTCTGAAAGCCGCCTCCATGGTGGGCGCGAAGGGTATTCCCATCCTCGGCATCAACACCGGGCGGCTCGGTTTCCTGGCCGACATCAATCCGCCGGAGATAGAAACCATCATCCAAGCCCTCTACGAAGGCGACTACGCCGTGGAGACGCGCACGGTGCTGCAGGTGGAGACCAACGGCGCACCGCTGGAGGGCAGTCCCTTCGCCCTCAACGACGTGGCCATCCTCAAGCGCGACGTGGCCGCGATGATCAGCATCCGCGCCACCATCAACGGCGACTACGTCACCACGTTCCAGGCCGACGGCCTCGTCGTCAGCACACCGACAGGCAGCACCGCCTACTCGCTCTCCGTGGGCGGACCCATCATCGTGCCCGGCACCCACGTACTCTCCCTCACCGCCGTGGCTCCCCATTCGCTCAACGTGCGTCCCCTCGTGCTTTCCGAGGACAGCGAGATCTGCCTCACCATCGAGAGCCGTTCGCACAACTTCTTAGTGGCCCTTGACGGTCGCTCGGAGAAACTGCCCGACTCCACGCGGCTGACGCTCCGCAAAGCCCCCTACCGCATCAAGGTGGTGAAGCGCGCCGAGCAGAAATACTTTTACACCCTGCGCCACAAGATGATGTGGGGCGCAGACCAGCGCAGCTGATCGCCGTCCTCTCCCTAACTGGAAAAATTAAACGCGCTGGGCAGAGAGAAAATTTTCTCTGCCGAGAGAAAAAAATGCCTTGCCCTGCAACTTTCCTTCCCTTCGGTCAGTCTAACGGACAGCATCAACGAAAAAAAACAATACAAACACCACGATGATTCACCTCAAGGACATCCACAAAACCTACCAGGGCGCACAGCCACTCCACGTGCTCAAGGGCATCAGCCTCGACATCCGGCGCGGCGAGTTCGTCTCCATCATGGGCGCGTCCGGCTCCGGCAAGTCCACCCTACTCAACATCCTCGGCATCCTCGACAACTACGACTCGGGCGAATACCGCCTCAACGACGTGCTCATCCGCAACCTCAGCGAGACGCGCGCCGCCGAATACCGCAACCGCATGATTGGCTTCATCTTCCAGTCGTTCAACCTCATCCCGTTCAAGACCGCCGTAGAGAACGTGGAGCTGCCCCTGTTCTATCAGGGCGTGAGCCGCCGCAAGCGTCACCAGTTAGCCATGGACTACCTCGACCGCCTCGGCCTGACCCCGTGGGCCAGCCACTACCCCAACGAGATGTCGGGCGGACAGAAGCAGCGCGTGGCCATTGCCCGCGCCCTCATCACCAAGCCACAGATCATCCTGGCCGACGAGCCTACCGGTGCGCTTGACTCCAAGACCAGCGTTGAGGTGATGGACTTGTTGAAGGAGCTGCACGAGAAGGACGGAATGACCATCGTCGTGGTGACCCACGAGAGCGGTGTGGCCAACGAGACCGAGAAGGTCATCCACATCAAGGACGGACTCATCGGCAGCATCGAGGCCAACACCGACCACCACCTGGTTTCCAAAGACTACGTGAAATAGACCCATGCGCGAACTCATCAAGGAAATATGGAGCACGTCGCAGCGCAACAAGCTGCGCACGTCGCTCACCGGCTTTGCCGTGGCCTGGGGCATCTTCATGCTCATCTTCCTGTTGGGCGCAGGCAACGGACTCATCAACGCGCTGACGCAACAGTCCAACCGCTACCTTGCCAACTCCATCATGGCCTTTGGCGGCACAACTTCCAAGGCTTACAAAGGACTGGAGGAAGGGCGCGACATCACGCTTAACGAGCGCGACCTGCGCCTCACCAAACTCGTGCACGGCGACCACGTGGACGAGGTGGAAGGCTCGCTCTACCAGAACCCCGTGGACATCAGCCACGGCAAGGACTATGTGACCTCGCAGACGCTGACGGGTGTCTATCCCATCCATACGCACATCGATAAGTTGGAAATCGTGGAGGGCCGCTTCATCAACGACATCGACATGAAGGAGCGGCGCAAGGTGGCCGTACTCAGCCAGACGCAGGCCAAGGAGCTGCAGCCCCGCGACTACCGTTCGCTGGCGGGTCAGATGGTGAAGGTGCAGGGCTTGGCCTTCCGCGTGGTCGGCATCTATAAGGACGACGCGACGAGCCTCAACCACGAAGCGTTCATCCCCTACACCACGCTGCAGACCATCTACGCCACGGGCGACAAGGCCGGCGACATCCTGTTCACCATCAAGGGACTTGAGACCGAGGCCGACAACGAAGCCTTCGAGACCGCCTACCGCGCCACCATCAACGCCAACCACCAGGCCGCGCCCGACGACGACCAGACCGTCTGGATATGGAACCGCTACACCAGCAACATCCAGATGCACAAAGGCATTGCCATCGTCCATACCGCCCTCTGGATTGTGGGACTCTTCACACTGCTCAGCGGCATCGTGGGCGTGTCGAACATCATGCTCATCACGGTGAAGGAGCGCACCCGCGAGTTCGGCATCCGCAAGGCCATCGGAGCCAAACCCTTCGCCATCCTGAAACTCATCATCACCGAGAGCATCATCATCACCGCCGTGTTCGGCTACATCGGTATGGTGTGCGGTGTGGTGGCCAACGAAATCATGGACGCGACACTCGGCCGCGCCGTCATGGACACGGGAATGGCAAAGCTGACGCTGTTCGTCAATCCCACCGTGGGACTGGACGTCTGCATCGGAGCCACCGCCGTCCTCATCATCGCCGGCACCGTGGCCGGACTCATCCCGGCCATCAAGGCCGCACGCATACGCCCCATCGAAGCCCTGCGGGCAGAATAAACCGACAAACACAGCAACACCATGAGACTGGACATAGACACCTACCGGGAAATCCTCGACACCATCACGCGGAACAAGAGCCGTAGCTTCCTCACGGGCTTCGGCGTGTTCTGGGGCGTGTTCATGCTCGTCGCCCTCATCGGCGGCGGACAGGGACTGCAGGAGAAGCTGCAACGCAACTTCGCCGGCTTCGCCAGCAACACGGCACTCATCTGGAGCAACCACACCTCGAAGCCCTACAAGGGTTTCAACAAGGGGCGCGCGTGGAACATGACACTGAAGGACGTGGAGCGCATCCGCCAGCAAGTGCCCGAGCTGGACGTGGTGACACCGCTGATTAGCTGCAACAGGAAGAAGGCCGTCCACGGCGACAAGTCCTTCAGCAGCTCCGTGGACGGTGTGACGCCCGACTACGCGAAGGTCATGATTCCGCAGATGTACTACGGTCGCTTCATCAACAGCGTCGACGTGCAGCAGCGGCGCAAGGTGTGCGTGCTCGGCAAGCGCGTCTACAAGAACCTCTTCCCCGAGGGCGGCGACCCCTGCGGCCAGACCGTGCGCGTGGACTCCACCTACTACCGTGTGGTGGGCGTGGACTACCGTTCGGGCGACGGCATCAATATCAATGGTGCGCGCGACGAGACCATCTCCCTGCCGCAGTCCGTGTTGCAGGCCGCCTACAACCGGGGCGAGGAGGTAGACCTGATTGCCGTGACGGCGAAGCCCGGTGTGGTGATGAGCAGCCTGACCGACCACATCCGCGCCGTGATGACCCATGCACACGCCATAGACCCCTCAGACGAGCAGGCCGTGATGGTGTTCAACACCGAGCTGACCTTCGCCATCGTGAACAACCTCTTCCGGGGTGTCAACCTGCTCATCTGGATGGTGGGCATCGGGACACTGTTGGCCGGAGCCATCGGTGTGTCGAACATCATGATGGTGACGGTGAAGGAGCGCACCACCGAGATAGGCATCCGGCGCGCCATCGGTGCCACGCCGCGCGCCATCCTCTCGCAGATTATCGCGGAGAGCATCGTGCTGACCTTAGTGGCTGGGATGAGCGGCATCCTCCTCGGCGTGGCCATCCTGCAGATGCTGGAGCTGAGGAACACCGAGGACGGCATCCTCACCGCCCACTTCCAAGTCAGCTTCTGGACGGCACTGCTCGCCGCCGCCATGGTCTGTCTGTTGGGCGGACTGGCCGGACTGGCTCCTGCCTGGCGTGCCATGAGCATCAAGCCCGTTGACGCGATGAGAGACGAGTGACAATTAAGAATTAAGAATTAAGAATTAAGAATTAAGGATATGAAGAAGTATTCCAAATTGATTATTGCGGCCCTCGTCGCCCTGGTGTTCATCGGGACGTTCGTGTTCCTCTATCGGAAGTCACTGCCGCAGGAGATTCAGTACAGCGAGTTGAAGCCCGAGGTGACGGACATCGTGCAGTCCACCATCATCACCGGCAAGATTGAGCCGCGCAACGAGGTGAACATCAAGCCGCAGATCAGCGGCATCATCACCGAGCTGTGCAAGGAGGCCGGCGACCGCGTGGAGGCCGGCGAGGTCATCGCCAAGGTGAAGGTCATTCCCGACATGGGACAGCTCAGTTCGGCGGAGAGCCGCGTGCGTCTGGCCACCATCAACCTGCGCCAGGCCGAGGTGGACCACGAGCGCGAGAAGAACCTCTTCGACCAGAAGCTCGTGTCGGCCGACGACTATGACAAGGTGCGGCAGCAGATGCGGCAGGCCGCCGAGGAGGTGAAGGCCGCACAGGACGCACTGGAAGTGGTGCGCGACGGTGTGTCGAAGTCCAACGCCAACGCCTCGTCGACACTGGTGCGCTCCACCGTCAGCGGCATCATCCTCGACATTCCCGTGAAGGTCGGCAACTCCGTCATCCTCAGCAACACGTTCAACGACGGCACGACCATCGCCTCCGTGGCCAACATGAACGACCTCATCTTCCGCGGCAACATCGACGAGACGGAGGTGGGTCGCCTCGTGACAGGTATGCCTATGAAAATCACCGTCGGTGCCATACAAGACATGAAGTTAGACGCCAGTCTGGAGTACATCTCGCCGAAAGCCACGGAGAACAACGGTGCCAACCAGTTTGAGGTGAAGGCCGCCATCCGTGCCGTCGAGGGCGGCAAGGTGCGCTCGGGCTATAGTGCCAACGCCGAAATCGTACTGGCCAAGGCGGCGAAGGTGATTGCCGTGCCGGAGAGTGCTGTAGAGTTCAAGGGCGACTCCGCCTTCGTCTACCTCGTCAAGGGTAGCGGCGAGGAGAAGAGCTACCGCCGCCAGGCCATCGTGACGGGACTGAGCGACGGCGTACACATCGAGGTGAAGAAGGGGCTGAGCGTGAAGGACAAGGTGCGCGGCCCACAGATTATTGCAGACAACAACGAGGATGAGGACTAAACGCATGAGACACCATCACACCCTGCGCACGGGACTGGCCGCAGCCGTCCTGTCGCTCTCCGCCAGTCCGGCCACGGCACAGAGCGGTGTCCCGAAGGCGTGGACACTCCGCGAATGTACGGAATACGCCGTCAGCCACAACATCACCGTCCGCCAGCAGGGTCTCCAGCGGCAACAGCAGGAAATCCAGCTCAGCACGGCGCGCAACAGCCGTCTGCCCGACCTCAACGCCTCCGCCAGCGAGTCGTTCTCGTTCGGTCGCGGCCTGACCATCGAGAACACCTATGCCAACCGCAACACCACTAACACCGCGTTCGGCCTCAGCACCTCCGTGCCCCTGTTCACGGGCTTCGAGATTCCCAACACCGTGCGCCTGCGCCAGCTCAACTTAGAGGCGGCGACGCAAGACTTGGAGAAGGCGCGCAACGATGTGCGCATGCAGGTGGCACAGGCCTACGTGCAGATTCTCTACGACAAGGAAATCGCCGAGGTGGCCCACCGGCAGGTCCGCATCGACTCCCTGCAGGTGGAGCGGCTCAAGGCGTTCGTGGCCGGTGGCAAGGCCAGTGCCGCCGAGCTGTCGCAGCAGCAGGCCACCCTCGGCCAGTCCATCCTGACCGCCACGCAGGCCGACAACAACACGCGGCTGGCCCTGCTCGACCTCTCGCAACTGCTGGAACTCGACACACCCGAGGGCTTCGACATCGTGCGGCCGGAGGCTGGAGCGGCAGAGACCGTGCCCGTCAGTCCCGACGTGGTGTTTGCCGAGGCCCTGACCCTCAAACCCGAGGTGCAGGCCGAACAACTGCGCCTCGACGCCACGGAGCACACCATCCGCATCGCGCAGGCCGGCTACTACCCCACCCTGTCGCTCAGCGGTGGCCTGCAGAGCAACTACTACAAGACCAGCGGTCTGGCCGCCGAGGGCTTCGGCAAACAGCTGAAGAACAACTTCGCACAGTATATCGGCATCAACCTCAGCATCCCCATCTTCAACCGCTTCAGCACGCGCAACAGTGTGCGCTCGGCACAGTTGGAGCGCGAGAACCAGCAACTGCAACTGGAGAACGTGAAGAAACGGCTCTACAAGGAAATCCAGCAGGTCTACTACAATGCCGTGGCGGCGCAACGCAAGTACGAGAGCAGCCTCTTGGCCCGCACCTCCAGCCAGGACGCCTTCACGCTGACCCAGGCCAAATACGAGAACGGCAAGGCCACCGTCACCGAGTTCAACGAGTCGAAGAACCAGTGGCTCAAGGCCGAGAGCGACCTCGTGCAGGCGCGCTACGAGCATCTGTACCAAGTCACCCTGCTCGACTTCTACCGGGGCAAGCCCCTGCAGTGGGTCAATCCTTAGAAACAGACTCAAGACAAGCCGTTGATCGCAGTC
>CAVFBU010000012.1:18338-36483 GCA_963620725.1 Vescimonas coprocola | reverse complement strand
CGAGAAAGCTTACCCGTTTGTTGGGAGAAGAAATACCCATAGGGATGTTTTACGCTGACAAACCATGACTTTAGGCAGGCATTTGCCAACACCTTGCCAAATGCCTCCAGCCTCTGACGCTATGCGTCGAAAAAAAATGCAATGCTACAAACAAATGTTGCCCCCATTTGCTTGCAGTTGTCAAAGTAAAATAGTATCTTTGTGGGCAATATGACGGTTAAGCCAATGGAAGAGAAAAACAAAATGCTGATATATACTGGCTACGATGGACTGACAAAAGTGGAAGTCTGACTGGAAGACGACACGCTGTGGCTTACGCAGACACAGATGTGCGAGCTGTACGCCACAAGCAAGTCGAATATCAGCGAGCACATAAAACATATTTTTGAGGAGGGAGAATTGGAGGAGGAATCAGTTGTTCGGAAATTCCGAACAACTGCCGCTGACGGGAAATCCTACCTGACGAATTTTTGCAAATTATTCGGAAAACTGGGCATTTTGTTTCCGAAAAGCATTAATTTTGCAGCATCATAGAGAAAGGTAGACACTATGGACAAGAAACTCAAGACATCAACCCTGTGTGTACAGGGCGGCTACAGGCCGAAGAACGGCGAACCCGTGGAACCGCCGATTATCCAAAGCACCACGTTCAAATATGACGACTCCAACGAGATGGCCATGCTCTTCGACTTGAAGAAGGAGGGCTATTTCTATACTCGCCTGCAAAACCCAACCAACGACATGGTGGCGGAGAAGATTGCGGCACTGGAGGGCGGAGTGGGCTGCGTGCTCACGTCCAGCGGACAGGCCGCCAACTTCTATGCCGTGTTTAATATCTGCGAGGCTGGCGACCACATCGTGGCCTCCAACGAGATCTACGGTGGCACGTTCAACCTGTTCGGCGTGACGCTGAAGAAGTTAGGTATCGCGTGTACCTTCGTCAACCCCGATGCCTCGGAAGAGGACATCCAGGCCGCGTTCCGCCCCAACACCAAGGTGCTGTTCGGCGAGACCATCTCCAATCCCGGCTGCGCCATCCTTGACATCGAGAAGTTTGCACGCATCGCCCACAGAAACGGGGTACCGCTGATTGTCGACAACACGTTTGCCACACCCATCAACTGTCGCCCGTTTGAGTGGGGAGCCGACATCGTGACCCACTCCACCACCAAATACATGGACGGGACGGCATCGGCCGTTGGCGGTGCGGTGGTAGACAGCGGACAGTTCGACTGGCTGGCGCACGCCGACAAATTCCCGGGACTGTGTTTGCCCGATGAGAGCTACCACGGACTGACCTACGTGAAGGCGTTCGGGAAGAAGGGCTACACCACCAAACTGGTGGCACAGCTCATGCGCGACTTAGGAAGCATTCCAGCACCTATGAACGCGTTCATCCTCAACCTCGGACTGCAATCGCTCCATCTCAGGATGGCGCAGCACTGCAAGAACGCACAGGCCGTGGCGGAGTTTCTGCAGCGTGACCCGCGCGTGGCGTGGGTACACTATTCAGGACTGGAGCACGACAAGTACCACGGGCTGCAAACGAAATATATGCCCAACGGCAGTTGTGGGGTCATTGCCTTCGGACTGAAGGGCGACCGGCAGACGGCCATACAGTTCATGGACTCCCTGCAGATGGTCAGCATAGCGACCCACGTGGCCGATGCGCGCAGTTGTGTGCTCCACCCCGCCAGCCACACCCACCGTCAGTTGTCTGACGAGCAGTTGAAGGCAGCCGGAGTGGCTCCCGACCTCATCCGCCTCTCCGTTGGCATTGAAGACGCAGAGGACATCCTCTACGACATCCGCCAGGCCCTCGACCAGTTGGGATAAGCACGAAGGCGACTGGCAGCGAAGAGGACTGGCAGCGAAGACGCCTTACGACCGGTTCTTATGGTAGCTGCCCACTGCCCAGAGACTCATCGCGAGAGCGAGGACGCTGAGGGCGACCACCTGACGGGCAATGCTGCCGAAGTCGCCGCCGCGCACGAAGACGGTGCGGATAGCGTCAATGAAATAGTGCATCGGGTTGACGTAGGTGGTGAGGTACGCCCAGTGGGGCATGGAACGCACGGGCGTGAAGAGACCGCTGAGCAGCAGCAGACACATCACGACGAACCACATGACGAAGACCGCCTGCTGCATCGTGTCGTTGTAGTTAGAGATGACCAGTCCCAGGCCACTGACGAAGAAGGCCAGGAGCAGAGCCAGCAGATAGACCAGCGCGATATTGCCAGCCGACGTAATGCCGTACACCGCCCACGCCAGTACGAAGCAGACGGTCATCACCACCATACCTATGAGCCAGTAAGGGATGAGCTTGGCAAGGATGAACTCCCACCTCCTCACCGGTGTGACGTTGACGGCCTCAATGGTGCCGCTCTCCTTCTCGCCCACAATGTTGAGTGCCGGCAGGAAACCGCACATCAGCAGGATGAGGATGGCCATCAGCGACGGAATCATGAAGACCTTGTAGTTCAGGTGCTTGTTGTAGAGATAGAGCACAGAGACGAAAGAGTCGGCTGTCTCCGGCGCACCAGAGGCTCCGGCCGTGGACTGCAAGTGACGGGCGACGATACTGCCCATGTAGGCACTGCCCATCGTGCCCTTGGTGCTGTTCACGGCATTGGCGGCCACGAGCAGCTGCGGATGCTTCCCACGCCGCGTGTCCCGCCCGAAATGCAGCGGAATCTCCACGATGACATCGGCCTTGGAGCGTTCCACGTCGGCCATAGCCTCCGCATAGCTGGTCTTCTGACCACCGAAGACAAAACAGTCGCTCGCCGCGATGCGCTGCACCAACTGGGCAGAGAAGGCGGAGCGGTCGTTGTCCACCACGTCCACCACGATGTTCCTCACCTCCATATTCATCACCCACGGCATTACGCACATAATCATGACGGGAAACGCGACGATGAGGCGCGGAATGAAGGCGTTGCGCCGTAGCTGTAGGAACTCCTTGCGGAGCAGGTATGGGAGTGTCATGGTTATTCCAGTCTTTTGTTAAACTTGAGTAGGGCGGCGGCAAGCAGGACGGCAGTCATGGTCGAGAGCACGACCACCTCAGGCAGCACACGCCCGATGTCGACACCCATAATGAGGAGCTTGCGCATGGCGGAGATGTAGTACCGAGGGGGAACGACCGCCGAGACGCATTGCAATATCCGGGGCATACTCTCCACGGGATAGATCATACCGCTGAGCAGGATGCACGGCATCAAGAGCATCATCGCCGACAGGAGGAGTGCCACGAGCTGCGTCTTGGCCACGGTACTGATGAGTAGGCCGAGCGAGAGAGCCAGCAGGATGTAGAGACCCGACACGGCGTAGATCCAGAAGAGGCTACCGGCCAGCGGCACCAGCAGCACGTATTTGGCAAGGAGCAGGATGGCGGTGAGGATGAGGAAGGCCAGCACCAGATAGGGCACGGCCTTGGCCACTATGATGAGCAGTGGACGGACGGGACTCACCAGCAATACCTCCATCGTGCCGCGCTCCTTCTCCCTCACGATGCTGATGCTCGTCATCATGGCGCAGATGAGCATCAGGATGATGCCCATGATGCCCGGCACGAAGTTGTAGCTGCTGCGCATCTGGGGATTGAAGAGCAGACGGACGGAAACAGGAGAGGGCGCGTTGGGCGGCGACAGAATCTGCGTGGCATAGTTGGTGTACAGCTGCGCCATACTGGGGTCTGCCCCGTCCGTGATGAGTTGCAAGCCCGAGCGTTTCGAGGCAAAGTCCTGTCCGAAGACGATGGCAATGTCGGCCTTTTGGTCGCGTATCAGTCGTTCGGCCTCAGCCGTCGTGTGTACCTTGTACAGGATATTAAAGTAGCTATTGGCTCCCAACTGCTCCACGGCCTGCTGCGTCGCATGGTCAACGGAGGAGAGCACCACGGCGGTGCGCACATCCCTCACATCGGTGGAGATGGCGAAGCCGAAGAGCAGCATCTGTACGATGGGAATGCCGAAGAGGATGAGCATCGTGCGCCGGTCGCGCAGGATGTGGCGCGACTCCTTGATGACGAAAGACAGGAACTGGGACATGGAATGTTGAATGTTAATTCTTAATTCTTAATTAAAAGTGTGGACTGCCGAGCCAGGAAGGTGAACACACCGTCCATGTCGGGCTGGTGCAGACTGCGCTTCAGTTCGTCGGGCGTTCCCATTGCCCGGATTTTCCCGTCCACCATGATGGAGAGGCGGTCGCAATACTCCGCCTCGTCCATGTAGTGGGTGGTCACGAAGACCGTAATGCCCCGGTCGGCAGCCTCGTAGATGAGTTGCCAGAACTGGCGGCGCGTGGCCGGGTCGACACCGCCCGTCGGTTCGTCGAGGAAGACGATTTCCGGCTCGTGGAAGATGCTGACGGAGAAGGCGAGCTTCTGCTTCCAGCCCAGCGGCAGACTCGCCACGATGTCGTCGCCGTGGTCGGAGAAGTCCAGTCGGTCAAGCAGTTCACGGGTCTTGCGCCGAATGTCCCGCTCCTTCACGCCGTAGATGCCGGCGAAGAGACGGATATTCTCCCTCACGGTGAGGTCTTCGTAGAGCGAGAATTTCTGACTCATATAGCCGATGTGTCGTTTGATTTGCTCGTGCTCGGTACGGATGTCGCAGCCAGCCACCCGTCCACTGCCGTCCGTGGGCTGGTCCAGTCCTGTGAGGATGTGCATCGCCGTGGTCTTGCCAGCCCCGTTGGCTCCCAAGAAACCGAATATCTCGCCGCGCCTCACGGAGAACGAGATGTCGTCAACGGCGCGGAACGTCCCGAACGCCTTCACCAAATGGGAGACCTCGATGACGGTCTCTGCGGCGGTCTCGTGGTGCTGACGTGCAATCCCTACCGTCCCAAACACGTCCTTGAACGCGTCAAGGATTTCACCGGGCTTCCCTACGCCCCGAATCCTCCCCGCCTGCAGGAAGGCGATGCGGTGGCAACGGCGCACCTCGTCAAGATAGGGTGTGGAGACCACGATGGTAATGCCCCGTTCTGGCAGGGTCTCAAGCATATCCCAGAACTCCTTGCGACTCACGGGGTCTACGCCCGTTGTCGGTTCGTCGAGCAGCAGGATGCGAGGTCTGTGTACCAAGGCGCAAGAGAGGGCGAGTTTCTGCTTCATACCGCCCGACAATGCCCCAGCCTTGCGCTTTCGGAATGGCTCTATTTGGGAATAGATGGCGCGGATGTGGTCGTACTCCGCCTCAACGGTAGTACCGAAGAGGGTGGCGAAGAACTGTAGGTTTTCCTCCACGGAGAGGTCTTGATAGAGGGAGAACCTGCCCGGCACATAACCCGTGATGCGACGTATCTCCTTCATTCCCCTCACCGCATCGAAGCCGTCCACCGACACACGGCCTCCGTCGGCCAGCAGTAGTGTGGCGAGGATGCGGAAGAGCGTGGTCTTGCCAGCCCCGTCGGGACCGACCAGTCCGAATATCTCGCCCCTGCCGACCGAGAAGCTCACATCGTGCAAGGCTTCCTCCTTGCCGTAACGCTTGGAGACGTGGCGCACCTCAATAGCCTGTTCCATCCTACCTCGCACTTAAAACTTCACCCCACCGTACATCCCTATCTTCACGTAGCCGTCGTTCTTCACGGCTATCTTCACCGCATACACCAGGTCGGCACGCTCATCGTCGGTGAGGATGGTCTTGGGCGTAAACTCCGACTTCGCCGAAATCCAGGTCACCCTGCCCGGATACGCCTGCCGCTCCCGGTTGCCATAGTCAGCGAACACCGTCACCTGCTGCCCCACCCTCACGTGGCGGAGTTGGGCAGAGGTGATATAGGCGCGCAGGAACATCCGGCCAGTGTCGGCCATCTTGAAGAGCGGCCTGCCGACAGTGGCGTACTCGCCCTGCTCCGCGTACTTCTCCAGCACCGTGCCCGAGATGGGGGCAAAGACGTGGCACTTCCGCAGTTGGTCGGCCACCTGCAGCTGCTGGATGTCGGCCGTACCCATCTGCGCTTCCAGGCTGTTCGTCGAGGTGGTGAGCGCGGAGCGTTGTGCCTCCAGTTGTCGCTGCAACACCTGCACCTGACTGCGTGCATCGTCCAGGGTCTTGCGGTTAGCTGCCCCGTCCTTCACCAGGGCGGCGAAGCGGTCGTACTCCTCACGCGCCTTGGCGAGTTGCTGGCGCGTAGCGGCCACCTGTTTTTCCCGGTCTGGCCGTTGGGCAGCGTACACCAGTCGGGTGGCTCCTATCTGTCGCGCCTTCAGGTAGAGCTGGACGGTGTCGATGAGTGCCACCTGCCGACCTGCCACGAGGCTATCACCCTCTGCCACGTCACACTGCAACAGCCTACCGTTCTGTTCTGCCGAGACGGTCACCTCCGTAGCCTCGAACGTGCCCGTAGCGTCGTACTTCATTTCCTGTTCACTGCATGATGCGAGGCCGATTGCCGCCAACACCACGCCCATCGTCTGTTTCCTATTCATTGTTGAGTGTCTTTTGTCCGTAGATTTCCTTCAACAGCTCTATCTCGTGCTGTTCCTGCTGCACCCGTGCCAGGCTCACGGCGTGGATGTCGCGCACCAGTTCGCTGACGCGCTCCGTACCGAGCTGCACCTTCTTTTCTGTGCGTAGGCGGATGCGCTCCCGGAGGCGGACGATTTCCGCGTCCTGTACCATCTGTCGGCGCAGCGACTCCACCCGTCCGTCCGCCTCTTCGTTTTGCAGGCGGTTCTGGAAGAGGAAGGTCTCCCGCTGGCTGTCGTTCATGGCGCGTTGGGTTTCCAGTTTGCGAATATCGTTCTTGCGCGTGTAGAGTGCCCCGACGTTCCAGGAGAGGTTCACACCGCCCATGAGCAGTCCGTTGTTCAGCAAGTCGCCCACCTTCGTGTGTACCAGTCCCGTGCCGAAGAGACTCACCGTGGGACGGAGCTGGCTGTCGAGTTGTCGCCGCTGGGCGTCGATCAGCAGGTTTTGCGAGGCGTAGTAGGACAGCTCGGGGCGGTTCACCATTCTACTGCCGGAAGCGGCAACGGCAGGCTTTTCCAGCGGTTCGTTCTCCGCCAGGGTTTTCCCGACGAGCACGCCCAACATCCGTAGGTACGACCGGCGCAGAGCCACGAGAGCCTCCTGCTGTTGCTTCGCCTTCAACCGCTCCACGAGCAGGGCATCGAGGTCGCCCGGATTGGCCAATCCCCCGTCCATCATGCTCTTGACGGTCTGCTCGCTGTTCTCCAAGTCCTCCTGCAGCCATCCATTCTGCCTCAACTGCGCGTCGAGCAGGAGGATGCCGAAGAAGAGCTGGTCAATGCGCTCGTTGACCGCGTACATTGACACGTCGAGTTGTCGCTGCTGCACGTCATTTTGCGCCGAGACCACCCGTCGCTGTGCCGCCGTCTGGCCACCGTCATAGAGACGCTGCGAGACCGTGACAGAGCCGCTTGCCATCCAGTTTTTCATGCTGAATCCCATCGCCTCCATCTGCACGTTCTGCTTCAAGGGGGCGGTGAAGGCGTATGTTCCGGCAGACGCACTTACCTTGGGCCACCATCCCTTCGCCACATTGCTGAGGGTAAAGTCGCGACTCTGTGCCAACAGCCGATACTGCCGAATAGCCGGATAGTTGTCGTGTGCCAACCGCCGCGCCTCCTCCAGTGTCAGGGCGTGGGCGGAAAGGACTGTCGCCGCCATCATCATCAACCCCATTGCTTTTTGCTTCATCATAGCACTGTTTCGTTTTTGTATCTTTTCCGGCTGCAAAGGTAAGGCGAATGGCTGAAACGGGCATTATCCAAAGAAAGGGAGAAATGTTCTTTTTGTACGAATCCCACACAAAAAGGACTTCATTTGGAAAATAATCATTATCTTTGCGTTCGAATACAGCACCTCATTAAATGACGCAAGTATGAAGCAACCCCAACTACTGACCCTGCAAAATATGTTCGACGTGTTGAGCAAGGGCGACAACCTCCCTGCCCTGTCCTTTTTCAAGGGCGGACTGGGTGTGGTCGTCAATATGAGCCAGTTCCTGCGCCCCTTCATCCGCGACACACCGACCCCCTATCTGCTGAACGACTACCGCATCGGCTACATCCGACAAGGCTACATGCACGGCATCATCAACCTGCAGGAATACACCATCACAGCCGGTCACGCCGTCTTCATCACGCCTGGCACTATCGTGGAGCCGCTCAACATCAGCGACGACTTCCTCATCGTCGGCATGGGTGTACAGCGCGACCTGTTCCACATCGCCCACTCCGGCCCGTTGCCCAGTCTCTTCAACGGCAAGCAGAAGCACGGCATCCTTGCCGTGGACAACCAGGAAGAAATGTTGCTCGACCACCTGTTCCGCATGCTCTGCGAAGCGGTCACGGCACAGGACGACATCACAGCGACCACCCACCACTTGATAGCCGCCATCACCGCTTATTATCATGCGCTCTTCGAAAGACAGTCCGATGCCGCCCCTGCCTGCCGCTCTGCAGCCAACGACCTCTTCGACCGGTTCCTCCAACTGGTGAACGGGCACTGCCGGGAGCAGCGACACTTGGCCTTCTACGCCGACAAGCTGTGTCTCACGGAGCGTTACTTGGGCACGGTGGTGCGACAGACCAGCGGAATCACGGCGAAGGAGTGGATAGACCGGGCGGTGATTACGTCGGCCAAGGTGATGCTGCGCCACGGCAACCTGCAGGTTGTGGAAATCTCAGACCGCCTGCACTTTGCCAACGCGAGTTTCTTCTGCAAATATTTCAAGCGACTCACTGGGTGTACGCCGCAGGAATATCGGCAGAAAGCGTAATGCGCGTTTGGTGTCGGCCTGCCGCCCCATCGCCTTTCAGCCGGAGGGCGATGCGCCAGACGTTGTCGTTCCACTGCGTCTTCATGATGCCGTCCGCCATCTGCACCTGCTCTACCGATGCTTCCAACGTCCGCGCATCGTACGCCAGGCAGACCTGTCCGTCCTGAAGGAGTATCTTGCCGAGCTGCTGCAAGGTGGGCTGGCCGTAGACCATGAGAACCAGTTCCGTGGGGCGTTGCGACGGAGTGATGTCAAAGCTGTCCGTCAGCACCACTTGGTTGTGTGCGCGATCCAGCGTCAGCCGCCGCTGCCACGTCTGCACTTGTGCCTCGGCAGGATAGGCATTCTCTAAGTTCAGTTGCAGGACTGAGGGCGAAGCCGTGTCTGCCTCACCGCCGACATACGCCACCTCCGTGGCACGAAACGCCCTGCCGTCGCGCTGCTCCGCGCCGTTGACGAGGGGCACGTTGTGGAAGGCCGAGCGGCAGTTGGTCAACTCAAACCGCCGACTGCTGAACGACAGGGAGGTATAGGTGTCGCGTCCGAGGTCAATGACCACGGGCTTGTTCCGATGGTAGACGATGAAGGTGCCGACATCGTTGTGATTGTGGCTCTCGGCATTGTTGCCGCCCTTGGCCGCCACGAACCAGTCCTTGCTGCGCGCCACCATGATTTGCGAGTTAGCCAGAAACGCGTCCGCCGTCTGGGGCTGCACCGCCGAAGTCTTTCGGAACTGCGGCAGCATGGAGAGGAGCATCAGCTCACGCCCCAACCGGGGGTAGTTGCCCGACTGGAGGAAGAGCGTGGAGGGCTGTTCCAGGTAGCGGTACGCCTTGCCCACGTATGCCGCCAACTGCATCATCCCCTCGTCGCCGAGATATGCGCCGTAAGGGAAGAGGATGTTGATGTTCGGCGTGTATCGTGCCTGTGCGTCCGAGAAGTTCACGAAGGTGAGGTCTGCGATGTGCATGGCGGTGATGAAGCGACCCATCGCCACCACCTTCCCTTCCTCTGCCGCGTCCAGCGTTAGCACGGCCTCGTCGGGCGCATACTGCATGAAGAAGAGCGACTCGAAGAACGAAGCTCCGGCGCAGTCCCAGTAGGCCACACCCTCCTCACACGCGCCGTCATCGGGATAACCCTTCAGGAAGGTGCGCAGACACTGCTTCACGCCCTGGAACGCCGCCTCGCGCTGCGCGTCGTCCTTTTCACAGATGAGCACGGTCTCCAACCAGTTGCCCGTAATCCACGTGTTCCAGTTGTTGGCATTGTTCTTCCAACCCTGCTCCTCGTAGAGCACGGGGCGGAGGAAGCGGCGTCCTATCTCGCTCCGCACGCTGTCGCAGAGTCCCGGCTCTCCCCTGTCGATGTCGTCGGCGAGCATATAGAGTGTCCAGGCGAGCATCGCGGCCGTCTCCGCGTTGAAGAGGTCCACGGGCTGGATGTCGCGCTCCGGCTTCGCCTTCGGGTAGTGGGCAGGAATGCCCCACCACGGTTCCTGCTCCATGAAATAGTGCAGACCCCGGCGGAGGGCAGGCAGGAAGCGTCCCTCGTGCTCCATGATTTCCGCCATGGCCAGGCAGGCAAACTGGCGGCGCACGCCGAAGCTCGCTGCCTCATAGCGTGTGCGGTTGCCGTTGGTGCGAAACTCGGCGAAGAGGCTGTCGGGGATGGTCTCCCACGCGCCGTCCACATACTGGTTGCCCAGGCGGATGTAGTCGTGGCGCATGGTCGCCGGCACCTGTCTGCGCCAGAACGGGTCGCCGGCCTTAGGGAAGGGTTTGAACGCAGGTCTTGCCGCCAGTGTCGCCAGCGCGAGCAGCGCGCCCAATAGGACTGTCAGAAATCGTTTCATATCTTGGATGGTTGTTGTTTCTCTGCATACTCTTTCGGATACACGCCAAACTCCTTCTTGAAGCATTTCGAGAAATACTTCGGTGTGTTGAAGCCCACACGCGCGGCCAGTTCACTGACCAGGATGTCCGGCTCCTGCCGCAGGATGCGCTGCGCCTCGCGCAGGCGGATGGCGGTGACGAAGGCCACGACGGTCTGCCCGGTGGTGGCCTTCACCTTGTTATATAGGGACGACTCGCCCATGGCCATATCGTTGGCAAAAGCCAGACGGTCGTAGTCAGCATCGCCGAGATGCTTCATCACCACAGCGGTGGCGCGAGCCACGAAAGCCTTGTCGGGGTTGCTCAGATGCTGCTGCTCACGCGCCGTCTCTTCGGCGGCCTTGTCCTTCAGTGCGTGCTCCGTCTCTATCTTCTCCATCATGCGTTTTCGGTTGGCAAGCAGCGCATCGATGCGCACCTCCAGGTCTTCGAAGCGGAAGGGCTTGGTGATGTAGGCATCCGCTCCGGCGGAATAGGCTTCGGTCTGGTCTTCCTCCCGGTTCTTGGCGGTGAGCAGGATGACGGGCAGTTGCCAGAAACTCCGGTCGGCCTTGAGGTAGCGCACCAGTTCGATGCCGTCCATCACGGGCATCATCACGTCGCTGACAACGAGGTCGAGGTTCTCTTTCCGGATGATGCCGACGGCCTGCTTGCCGTTCCTGGCCGTGAAGACTTGATAGCGTTTGCCCAACACCTGCAACATAAGGGTCAGCAGTTCCATGTTGTCCTCCACCACCAGAATCCTGCTGGCGTTCTTGCGCAAGAAGGGGTGACGGGGAGGGGTAATACCAGTCAATACATCGTCTGCCGCCTCCTGGACAGGCTGCTCCAGGCTGTCAATTTCATCGGGCGTATAGGCACTCTTCCGCAGGGGGAAGGTCACGGTGAACGTAGTACCCTCGTCTTCCACGCTCTCGCACTGGATGGTGCCGTGATGCAGGCGGACGAGGTCGCGCGTCAGGGAGAGTCCGATACCCGTGCCTACGCTGTGCTGGCGGCGATAGTCGCCGTCGAAGAAGCGCGTGTAGAGGTGTTTCAACTTGTCCTTCGACATTCCGATGCCCGTGTCGCGAACGGCAATGGTGGCCTCGGTGGCGGACAGCGTGAGCGTCACGTCCACCACACCCTCGTCGCGGTTGTACTTGATGGCGTTGGAAAGCAGGTTGTATAGGATTTTGTCCAGTTTGTCCGCGTCGAACCACACGGCCTTGCCACCCGGCTCGGGGACGTGGAGTTCGAGACGTACCTTGCGCTGGGTGGCCATGGGGCGGATGTTCTCGCAGGCGTTGCGCACGAAGGCAGCGAGGTCACCCTTGCCCACCAGCAGGCGCAGCTGTCCGGCCTGCGACTTCCTCACCTCCAGCATCTGGCGCAGCAAGCGTGTGGTGCGACTGATGTTGCTGTCCATCACTTTGTAGTCGTCCTCATACTGCGGAGCCAGTCCCCTCAACTTATAGACCGTGGCGGAGATGACGGAGAGCGGCGTGAGTAGTTCATGGGTAATATTGGACAGGATAACACCCATCTGCAGGCGGTTCTTCGTCCGCAGGTGTTCCCTGTACCACCGGGCGCAGCCGTAGACGGCAGCGGCGAGCAGCAGTACATAGAGCGCGTAGGCAAGGTTCGAGGCGTACCACGGCGGCAGCACCCGTATGGTGAGGACGTAGGGCAGTTGCTGCCAGTGGCCGTAGCTGTCGGTGGCCTTTAGGTGCAGGCGGTAGGTGCCGGAAGGCAGGTTTTGGAAGGTGGCACTGTGTTGCTCGGGCGGTAGGTACTGCCAGTCGTCATCGTAGCCGTCCAGCCGGTAGGCGTAGATATTCTTGGCTGCGTTGCCATAGGTGAGCAGGGCAAACTCCACGGTCAGTTTCCGAACGTGTGCTGGCAGTTCCAGACGGCGCGTGTAGCCGGGCATTTCCTTCGAGATGCGCTGCCGCTCTGCGGAGTCCAGCGCAGCAAAGGAGCAGTCGTCTATCAGCAGGTCGGTGACGATGAGTTTCTTGCCCTGTCCCCTGCCGGCCTTGTCGTCCTGTTCCGGCACGAAGGAGCAGAAGCTGACACCATTGCCGAAGAAGAGTTCGTCGCCGTACTGGCAGCAGCTGTTTGGCGCGAAATGCTGGTCGCCGATACCGTCTTCTTTCGTGAAGTTGGTGATGTTCTCCGGGCGGTTGTCCTTCCCCATAACGAGACGCACCAGTGCCCGTTCGGTGGTCAGCCAGAGGTGGCCGTAGCGGTCTTCCATTATGGCGAGTGCGCGTGTGGCAGGCAGGTGGAAGTCGCGATTCTTGGGTTCGAAGCGGTCTGTCGCCCTGTTGTAGAGGAAGAGTCCGCTGCTACTGGAGATAGCCCACAGCCGTCCTCGGCTGTCCTCCAGACAGGCCGTAACATCGTTGACAGCGAAGTTGCTGCGGTCGGGACTGTATTGCTTGTATTTCAGCGAGTGCACCTTCCGTGGGTTTCCCGTGATGCGGATGATGCCCTTGTTGTCGGTGGCCACCCAAACCGCACCGCTGCGGTCCTGCATGATGTGGCGGATGTCACAGACGCTGAAGTCGGCGTTGCCCTCCTTCATGGTGAGCTGTGTTCCCGTGTTGTCTGGAAAGGCGAGTCCCATTCCACTGCGCGTGCCGACCCACATGGTTTTGTCGCTCGACTCGAAGAGCGTGTTCACGAAATCTTCGGGGATAAACGGAGTGTTCTGTTTAATCAGGTTCCGGGCGTTGCCGACGGGCGGCTTCACGATGATGCCGTAGTTGTTGACGGCAAACCACAACTCGCCGTTGCTGCGCCGCACGATGCTGGAGATGCTGGTGGTGAGGATGCGATCGTTGAGTGCGGAAAAGCCTGGAATCTCCTTATTATAATAGGTGGTCTGCGTCCGGCGGTTGTAGAGGGCGAGTCCGTAGGGGTTCAGTCCCAGCCAGAACCACTCGCCATCGGCGGTGAACATACTGAACAGGCAATGAATGGTCAGGTTGGTGTGACTGCGCCACAAGGGCCAGTTTCGAAAGGGCGACGGGGTCGTGGTCACCTGCACGATACCCTCGTTCTGCGTGCAGAGCCAGATGTTGCCCTGTCCGTCCGTGGCGATGTCGTTGTTGTAGGTTAGTTTCGTATCGCCTACGTGGGTGTATTTTTGCCATTCGGCGCGGTCGTCTTCCCAGTCAATGCAGCACACACCCTCACGGGTACTGGCCCACAGCTTCCGCGTCACGGGGTCTTCCACTATCTTATGATAGGTGTCGAAATGGGTAAGGGTGTAGGGATAATGGCGCACGGCAGGGTGGCGGATGTCGTCGGGATTGTCGATGCGCAGCACGCCGTAGCCCCATGTGCCCACCCAGAGGCGGTGTCGGCGGTCGAAGAAGAGCGAATAGGCGGAGTTCATGGCGTTGAGCTGGGGGTAGCGATGCATCTCGTGACTGCCACGCCGGAAGCGCAGGAGTCCAGAGGACCAAGTGCCGATGAGCAGGTCGCCGTTGCGGTCTTCGAGAATAGCCTTCACACTGTAGCCCGGCATCGGCTGCCGACTGCCGTCAGCCTCAACGAGCCACGTGTTGCTGGCGTTGTAGGTGTAGAAGGTCTCGTCTTTCGGGTTGAATACGGAGAGGCCACCGTCAGTGCCGACCCACAGCGTACCATCCTTGCCCACATAGAGCGTATAAACCACGCGCTGGATTTCGGACGGCAGGTGGAACGTGCGGAACACGCCCGTCCGCCGGTTCATGCGCACGAGTCCGTCGCGCGTACCAATCCAAAGGTTGCCGTCCCGGTCTTCGGCCAGGGAGCGGATGGTATTGTTGGGCAGGATATTGGGCGAATAGGCATCCGAGCGGAGGGTCTTCACCGTGTAGCCGTCGTAGGACTTGAGTCCAACGCTAGTGCCGAGCCACATTAGGCCGTCGCTGTCGAACAGCATACAGCTGGCGATTTCCGACGGCGCGACGATGAACGGCGGCAGGCTGCGGTAGGGGAAGGTCTGCCCCTTGGCCGCAACAAGGCTGCACAGCCACAGAAACAGGGTAAAGAGTCGTTTCATTTCCTACAGTTTTTAGCCAGTTTTCGTTTTCGGATGTAAAGTTACGGCTTTTTTCGGAAAAAGCCACCCTTCCCCCTCGTTTTTTTCACGCGTTCGGCAGAGAAAAATTTTTCTCTCGGCAGGGAAATAAACTTCTCCAGTTAGGAAAATATATTTCTCCAGTTAGGAAAATATATTTTCCCAGTCGGGGAAATTCGAGCTTCAGCGGATGCGAACGCCATATTTAGATGCTTTTTGACGAATTGTTCCCCAGAAATGACGAATCGTTCCCCTTGTTTCAATCCATATCCACGAACTTTGCAGCGGAAGAACCAAAACCAGCAGCAGAAAACTGCATTACTAACCAATAAATACAAAACAGAATGAAAAATGAAAATCTGAAAACTTCGTCAAGAAGATTGATGATGTTGGCCGCAGTGGCATCAGGTATGGCCTGGCCGCTACAGTCGACAGTGGCGGCTCCGGCAACGCAGGCTGTTCAACAGACTGGGGTTGTCAAGGGGCAGGTTCTGGACCAGACAGGCGAGCCTGTCATCGGAGCAACCGTCAGGGTCAAGGGCTCGCAGACGGGCACGGTGACCGACCTGGACGGACGATTCAGTCTGAACGCACACGCAGGGGCAACCCTCGAAATCACCTTCATCGGCTTCAAGGCCGTCACGGTCAAGGCCGGAACGGCTCCCCTCTCCATCACGATGGAGGAAGACGGCCAGACACTGAACGACCTCGTGGTAGTGGGTTACGGTGTGCAGAAGAAGTCGGACGTGACGGGTTCCGTCACCTCCATCGGCAAGGAGCGACTGGACAAGCTCCCCGTCACCAACGTGCTGCAGGCCGTGCAGGGTGCGGCAGCCGGTATTACCATCACGCAGAACTCCTCCATCCCCGGTGACGCGCCGGACGCTCTGGTGCGCGGCCAGAACTCCATCAACGCCAACTCCGGCCCCTACATCGTGGTGGACGGAGTGCCCATCAACAAGACGGGTGGCTCGCTCAACGACATCGCGCCCTCCGACATCGAGTCCATGGAAATCTTGAAAGACGCTTCGGCCACAGCCATCTACGGTACGAATGGTGCAAATGGTGTCATCCTGATTACCACCAAGCACGGCAAGAGCGGCAAGCCGACCATCAAGTACAGCGGCTACGTGGGCTTCGAGGATTTCTCCAACAAGCTGAAGTTCTGCAACGGCGAACAGATTAACCAGCGCTTCAAGGACTATGTGGCCATCAACCCCGGCGAGAGTATGTACAACGACGACGTGAAGTACGCCAACGAGGCCGACAACTACGCGAAAGGCATCCAGACCGACTGGATCTACGATGAGGCTTCGCAGACTGGCATCATCACCGACCACAATGTCAGCGTGGCTGGCGGCGGCGAGAAGACCAGATACTACATTTCCGGCGACTATCTCAGCCAGAAGGGTGTGCTGAAAGGCTACAACTACAAACGCTACTCCCTGCGTACCAACATCGACACAGACGTGACAGACTATCTGAAGGTTGGCACGAACACCTACATTGCCTCCCACAACCGCGATGGTGGACGCGTCAACTTCCTAAACGCGGAGGCCATGTCGCCCTGGGGCAAGATGTACGAAGACGACGGCAGCTACTGCATCTATCCGATGTACTCGGAGCAGCTGTGGGCTAACCCGATGATCGGTTTGACGAAACAGGCTGAACGCCGCCAGTGGAACGTCAGCATCAACGGCTTCGCCGAGGTGGACTTCGGACAGATATGGAAGCCGCTGGCCGGACTGAAATACAAGCTCAACGCTGGCTACTCCTACGCGCCAAAGCGCGAGAACACCTACACGGGTGCTGCAGCCAACGACTTGAACGGAACGGGCAAGATTTACAACACGGAAACGCAGACCTACACCATCGAGAACATCGTGTCCTACGCCAAAGATATTGCAAAACACCACTTCGACCTCACAGGACTGTACGCTGCCTCGCGGAAAAAATACTCCGAGTCGACCGCACAGGGACAGAAGTTCATCAACGACGACCTGAACTACGGCAATCTGGGAGCAGCCGAGACAGCCACCATCAAGTCTTACGCTGACCTCTACACCACCGTTTCCCAGATGGGTCGTCTGAACTACTCCTACGACAGCCGCTACCTCTTCACCTTCACGGTGCGCCGCGACGGCTCCTCGGTGTTTGGAAAGAACAACAAGTACGGTACATTCCCCTCTGTGGCCTTGGGTTGGAACATTGCTAACGAGGAGTTCATGCAGAAGAGCCAGAACTGGCTGAACAACCTGAAGCTGCGCCTCTCCTACGGTAAGTCGGGTAACGAGGCCATCGGCGTTTACCAGACCCTGGTCAAGTTGGACACCAAGAAGTTTGCTATGGGCGGTAGCTCCGCCGTCGGACTGGTTTCCTCCACCCGTATGGGTAACGAAAACCTCTCCTGGGAGACCACCAAGACCTTCAACGTTGGTCTGGACTTCGGCTTCTTCAACAACCGCATCAACGGTAACCTGGACATCTACTCCTCCACCACCACCGGCCTGCTCTTGAAGCGCAACCTGCCGAAGATCTCCGGTTTCGACGACGTTTACGCCAATATGGGTAAGACGGCCAACAAGGGCGTGGAATTCACCGTCAACTCCAAGAACATCGTTACCAAGGACTTCACTTGGGGTACGACCCTGGTATTCTCCTGGAACCAGAACAAGATTAAAGATCTCTATGGTGACGGACAGGATGACTTGGGCAACCGCTGGTTCATCGGCCAGCCCATCGGCGTCATCTACGACTACGACATGGTGGGTATCTGGCAGGAAGACGAGATTGCCGCAGGCAAGCACCTGAATTGGGATCCCATGGCTGAAGCCGGCGACGTGAAACTGGCCGACCGCAATGGTGACGGAAAGATTGACGACAACGACCGCCACGTGAAGGGACAGACCACACCGAAATGGATTGGCGGACTCACCAACACCTTCACCTACAAAGGACTGTCGCTGAGCATCTTCATTCAGACCGTACAGGGACTGATGAAGAACAACACCCTGCTCAGCCTGGCTGGTGACGAGATGGGACGACGCAACACCACCACCGAAATCGGCTACTGGACACCCGAGAACAAGAGCAACGAATGGCGCTCCCTGCGCAAGACCTCCAACAAGCACGCCTACGGCTTTGCACAGGATGCCAGCTTCACGCGCATCAAGGACGTGACACTGAGCTACACCTTCCCCGAGACCACCATGAACCGCGTGGGACTGGGCGGACTGACCGTCTACTTCACCGGACGCAACCTCTTTACCTTCACCAACTGGACTGGCTGGGATCCCGAGACCCGTCAGATAGGTCGAGGCATTTCATCAACAAACGCCTCCGGACAGACGGTAAGCTGGGAAGACAACTACCCGATGACCAAGAGCTATACCTTCGGAATCAACTTAACCTTCTAAAATAGAACAACTATGAA
>CAVFBU010000012.1:0-18328 GCA_963620725.1 Vescimonas coprocola | reverse complement strand
GGCTTTGGGAAGCACGTCATGTAGCGACAGCTTTCTTGACGAGAAGATGTATTCCAACTACGGAACAAACGTTTCGGACGTGACGGCAAAGATTCAGGGTCTGCACTACCAGTTCGGGGAAATCCTCGGATGGAGCGACCAGCAGGGCTTTGCCGGCATCTGGCAGGACGGAACCGACGTGGGTGCTCCCGGC
This sequence comes from Vescimonas coprocola, assembly GCA_963620725.1. Lineage (GTDB taxonomy): Bacteria > Bacteroidota > Bacteroidia > Bacteroidales > Bacteroidaceae > Prevotella. The sequence continues at coordinate 18,135 of CAVFBU010000012.1, read as the reverse complement.
GATGTGCAGGGCGTAGAGACTCCTTTCTATAAGTATTCGCAACTAACTTCCGAGAACGGCGGTGTCAGCTTCTACTGGAAACAGCTGTACCGCATCATCAGCAACGCCAACCAGATTATCGCTGCCAGCGCAGACAAGGAGAGCGACAAGGCCGAAGTGGCCGAGGCTAAGTTCTTCCGCGCCTACTGCTACGACCAGTTGGTGACACTCTGGGGCGCAGTGCCCTTGCTCACCGAGGCAGCCACAACGCCCACAACCAACTACACCCGTACGCCGGTGGCCGAGGTGGACGCACAGATTGAGCAAGACCTCAACGACGCCATCGCCGGACTCCCCGAGGTGACTGCCGTCAAGAAAGAGTCGCGCATCAACAAGGACGCTGCCCGTATGCTGGCCGCACAAGCCTTCCTGCGTATGGGAAAGCGCGACGCGTCCTACTACAAGAAGGCAGAGGATGCCATCACCCCGACCATCACCAGCGGCAACTACAAGCTGATCAGTGCCCGCTACGGAAAGTTCACCAGCGAGAGCGGCGACTACTACCACGACATGTTCCGCTGGGGCAACCAACGCCGCAGCCAGGGCAACACCGAGGGCATCTGGACCTATGAGATGGAATACAGCTCGGACGTGTCCGGCGGAACCATTGGTGCACCGCAGCAACGCCGCAACTGGGTGGCTGCCTTCCACAAGCTCACCGACTTCATGCAGAACGCCGACTCTATCGGTGGACGCGGCAACGGCCGTCTCCGTCTGAGCAACTACGTGAAGTACGGTATATTTGAAGAGGGCGACATTCGCAACTCAAACTACAACATCCGCCGCATCCTCTACTGCAACAAGCAGCCCAACGCTGACAAGGCCACCATCGGCATCAACGCCAACGGCTACTGGGAAACCGATGAGAGCAAGGTGGTCAAGAAGGTGACCATCGGCTTGGGCGACAGGGTCTACTGCAAGGAGAACGACACGCTGAACGTGATGTATCCGCACACGACCAAATGGGGTGCTTACGACACCACCGACGACTTCGGTTGGTCTATGGTCAAGGACTTCCCCATTATGCGCTTTGCCGAGGCTTATCTGCTGAGGGCTGAAGCCCGCTTCCGCCAGAACAACCCCCAGGGTGCCGCAGAAGACATCAATGTGCTGCGCGACCGCGCCTTCCAGGACTACCGCACGATTGCTCCGGGAGCCGGCAAGGTGAGTGCTTCGGACATTACCATCGACTTCATCCTCGATGAGCGCATCCGCGAGATGGTAGGCGAGGAAAACCGCCGCTTTACGCTGGTACGCACTGGCGAGCTGACCAACCGCGTCAACATGATGACCAGCAAGTGGGCAGAGAAGGATGACACGAAAAAGATTGAAGGCTACAACGCCAGCATCCACACCTTGCTGCCCATCCCGCTGTCCGAGATTCAACTCAACAAAGACGCTAAGCTGGAGCAGAACCCCGGCTACGAAGTGGAAGACAAATAGTGAGTTTGTTTAGGTTTTATAATTAGTTAGTTAGTTAGTTAAGGAGCGTGGGCTGCTTGGAAGAGGTAGCCCACGCTTTTTCAACCAATGTCACCGTTCTAAAAAATAATTAAAATACGACTCACCTTGCCCGTTTCCAGCTATTTTTCCGTATTTTTGCAGTCACAATGCTGAAAGAGTCAGTATGCTGCAACCCAAAAACGTAATAACAAAAACGAATATACACACTAACTCGAAGATGAAGGAACAGACTTTCAAGACTATCATTATGGTGGTGCTGATGGCCCTGCTGCCCCTTGCAGGTGTCCACGCCGCCAAGAAGAAAACCACCGTGCAGAACGATCGTGAATACTGGTGTGCGCTGGCCTATCGGATGGCGCAGCCCGTGCTGGAGAACATGGCGAAGGGCGAGCTGCAGAAGAATATGCAGACGGAGTTCAGTCCCAGCTTCGACAACCGCAACAGGAAGGTGGTCTATATGGAGACCTTCGGCAGGTTGATGGCTGGCATTGCCCCGTGGCTCACCCTGCCCGACGACGACACCGCCGAAGGACAGCAGCGCAAGCAGCTCCGCGAGTGGGCACTGGCTTCCTACAAGAACGCGGTAGACCCGAAGAGTCCCGACTACCTCTGCTGGGGCGTCAGCGGACAGAACCTCGTGGACGCTGCCTACATCGCCGAGAGCTTCCTCCGCGCCTACGACACGCTGTGGGAACCGCTGGACGACGTGACGAAGCAACGCTATCTGACGGAGTTTGCTAAACTGCGGAAGATAGACCCTCCCTACACCAACTGGCTGCTCTTCTCCTCGACCATCGAGAGTTTCATGGCTAAGGCTGGTGGCCACTTCGACGAATACCGCATCAACTCGGCCTGCCGCAAGGTGGAGGAATGGTACGTGGGCGACGGCTGGTACGCCGATGGCCCTGTGTTTGCCTTCGACTACTACAGCAGCTACGTGTTCCACGCGATGTACCTGGAGACGCTGCAGGCCATGGTGGATGCCAAGGTGAACTCGCGCCTTGACTATCAGAAATACCACGACCGCGCTCTGAAACGCTGTCAGAAGTTCAGCATCATCCTCGAAAGGTTCATCTCGCCGGAAGGCACCTTCCCGGTCTTCGGGCGCAGCATCCCCTACCGCATGGCCACCATGCAGCCGCTGGCGCTGATGGCCTGGTACCAGACGCTGCCAAAAGAGCTGAGCAACGGACAGGTGCGCGCCGCCCTGACGAAGGTGCTCCATCGGATGTTCGACCAGGAGAACAACTTCAACGAGAAGGGCTATCTCTCCATCGGCTTCTGTGGCACGGCACAGAAGGACGTGGCCGACTGGTACACCAACAACGGGTCGCTCTATATGACCTCCCTCGCCTTCATGCCCCTCGGTCTGCCGGCCAATCATCCGTTCTGGACTGATGCGGCGCAGCCCTGGACGCAGGTGAAGGCTTGGAACAACCAGCCGTTCCCGAAGGACCACCACTGGCGAGACAACATCGTGACCAGCGACAAATGGTAATCCTTAAACACCTATAATAAATATGAGCATGAAACAAAGACTGTTCTTTACGCTGAGTATGGTAGGACTGGCCACCGTGGCCTTCGGTATCCAGAAGCCGAAGACGACGGCCAAGCCAATGCAGGCTCCTGCCGTCCAACAGCCCACCTTCACCGAGTGGCACGACCTCCAGGTGAACGCCATCAACCGTTTCCCCTTGCACACCAGCACCTTTGCCTTCGCTCCGGGCGAGACCGCCCCGGACGGCTCTAAGGCCGACAAGACGAAGAGCAAGAACTTCCTGTCGCTGGACGGCACGTGGAAGTTCCGCTGGGTGGAGCACGCCGACCAGCGTCCCACGGATTTCTTTAAGACCGACCTTGACGACTCCCAATGGGGCAGCATCCAAGTGCCAGGCAACTGGGAACTGCAGGGCTACGGACAGCCCGAGTATGTCAACATCGGCTTTGCCTGGCGCGGCCACTTCGACCAGCAGCCGCCTGCCGTGCCGACCAAGGACAACCACGTGGGTTCCTACCGCCGCACGGTCAGCATCCCAGCCGACTGGGACGGCAAGCAGGTTATCGCCCACTTCGGCAGCGTCACGTCCAACATCTACCTCTACGTCAACGGACAGTTCGTGGGCTATGCGGAGGACAGCAAGGTGGCCGCTGAGTTCGATGTCACCCCCTATCTGAAGAAGGGCGAGAACCTCTTCGCCTTCCAGACCTTCCGCTGGTGTGACGGCTCCTGGTGTGAAGACCAGGACTTCTGGCGACTGAGCGGTGTGGCGCGAGAGAGCTACCTCTTCGCACGCAACGCCGGAACACAGCTGGAGGACATCCGCGTCACCCCCGACCTGGAGAACGACTACCAGGACGGCGTGCTCCGCGTCTCGGCCAAGGTGAAGGGCAACGGCACGCTCACCCTCACCCTGTTCGACCGCGACGGCAAGCAGGTGGCCACCACTGAAGGAACGGCCAAGAACGGCACAGTCGACCTTACCCTGCAGGTGGCTCGTCCCCACAAGTGGACGGCAGAGACCCCCTACCTCTACACCCTGCAGGTAGCCCTGTCGGAGACACCGAAGAAGGGTGCGGCAAAAGCCATCAGCGAGTCGCCCGTCAAGGTGGGCTTCCGCAAGGTGGAAATCAAGAACAAGCAGTTCTGTGTGAACGGACAGCCCGTGCTCATCAAGGGTGCCAACCGCCACGAGATGGACCCGGACGAGGGCTACAACGTCAGTGTGGCACGCATGATACAGGACATCAAGGTGATGAAGCGGTTGAACATCAATGCCGTGCGCACCTGCCACTATCCCGACGACCCACGCTGGTATGAGCTGTGCGACGAATACGGTCTCTATGTCGTGGCCGAGGCCAACCAGGAAACGCACGGTTTGGGTTACAAGGATAATGCGCTGTCGGGCACACCGCTGTTTGCCAAGCAGATACTGGAGCGTACCCAGCACAACGTGTCTATGTTCTTCAACCACCCCAGCATCGTGACGTGGAGCTTGGGCAACGAGACCCGCATGAGCAAGAACTTCCTCGATGCCTACTACTGGGCCAAGAAGCAAGACCCGAGCCGCCCCGTGCAGTATGAGCAGGCGCGACAGGGCGAGGGCACGGACATCTTCTGCCCGATGTACTACACCGTGGCCAACTGCGAGAAATATGCGAAGAACCCCGACAGCCCGATGCCCCTCATCCAGTGCGAGTACAACCACACCATGGGTAACTCGGGCGGCAACCTCAAGGACTACTGGGACTTGGTGCGTAAGTACCCGATTTTCCAGGGTGGCTTCGACTGGGACTTCGTGGACCAGGGACTGCACCGCAACCGCGTGAAGCCCATGAGTATCCAGACGGAAAAGATGAGCAACAAGGAGCTGCGACAGATAGAATACACCTATGGTGGCGACTACAACGACTATGACCCCAGCGACAATAACTTCAACTGCAACGGCATCATCGGTCCCGACCGGCAACTCAACCCACACGCCTATGAGGTGGCCTACCAGTACCAGAACATCTGGGCTACTATGAAGGATGCGCAGAAGGGCGAGGTCAGCGTCCGCAACGAATACTTCTTCCGCGACCTCAGCAACTACGCCCTGGCGTGGAGCTTGATCGTGGACGGCGTGGAGACACAGAACGGCACGATTGCAGAACTCGACGTGCCAGCACAACAAACCCGGAGCTACACCATCCCCTATGACCTCACGAAGGTGAAGGGCAAGGAGGTGTTCCTCAACATCGACTTCCGTCTGAAACAGGCCGAGCCGCTGATGGAGTCCGGACAGATTGTGGCCTACGCCCAACTCACGGTGAAGGAGAAGCACTGCTGCGGCCACTGCTCCGACAAGATGGCTCGCGCCAAGGACGGCAAGAACGTGAAGATGAAGCTCACGGACAAGAAGGGGGCACAGGACATCACCGTCACCACGGCTGACCTCACCGTCCGCGTGGACCGCACCACGGGTCTGCTCTCCGAATACACCTACCAGGGCACGTCGCTGCTCGGTGAGGGCGGCACACTGAAGCCCAACTTCTGGCGCGCTCCGACCGACAACGACATGGGAGCCAAGCTGCAACACAAGTTCAAGGTGTGGAAGAACCCCACGATGACCCTGACTGGCATCAGCACCACGAAGGACAAGAAGGCTAACACCATCACCGTGCGTGCCTGCTACGACCTGCCGGAGGTGCAGGGTAAGTTGACACTGTCCTATGTCATCATGGCCAACAGCGGCACGGTGAAGGTGACGGAAGACTTTGAAGCTTCAGACACCGCCACGGTGAGTGACCTGTTCCGCTTCGGTATGGTGATGCAGCTGCCCTACCAGATGGAGCAGAGCCGCTACTACGGACGCGGCCCCATCGAGAACTACTCCGACCGCAAGGACTGTATGCGTCTCGGCATCTACAGCGACGATGCCGACAACCAGTACTACCCCTACATCCGTCCGCAGGAGAGCGGCACGAAGGGCGATATGCGCTGGTGGACACAGAGCGACGCTGCCGGCAACGGACTCCGCGTGCAGAGCTGCACACCATTCTACGCCTCGGCCATCCATTTCGACACGGAAGAACTGGACGACGGCGATGAGAAAGACCAACGCCACAGCATCCACCTGAAGCCGTCAACATTCACCAACCTCTTCCTCGACGGCGAGCACTCGGGCTTGGGCGGCGAGAACTCCTGGGGCGCATGGCCGCTGGAGCACTACCGCATCCACTACGGTGACAAATCGTTCACCTTCTACCTTATTCCCGTCAATAAACAATAAAAACAACCAAATAATGCAGAAAATCCACCCCGTATGAGGTGGATTTTTTGTACCTTTGTGCGCAGAAACAACATCATAAACCTAAAAACAACACCACAACAATGAAAAAGACAAGACTCTTTGCCGCCTGCCTGTTGGCGGCAGTGACAGGGACGACCGCATCGGCACAACGCCAGCTTTCCGTGGCGGCCAACAAGCCCGGCGCGGAAATCCAGTCCACCATGTACGGCATCTTCTTCGAGGACATCAACTTCGGAGCAGACGGCGGCCTCTACGCCGAGCTGGTGGAGAACCGCTCCTTCGAGTTTCCACAGCGACTGATGGGTTGGAACACCTTCGGCAACGTGACCCTCAGCGATGTGAAGCCGGCCTTCCCACGCAACCCCCACTATGTGACCCTGGAGAGCGCAGGTGCCACCGAGAAGCAGACGGGACTGGAGAACCGTGGCTTCTTCGGCATGGGACTGAAGAAGGACATGAAGTACGACTTCTCCGTCTATGCACGCCTCCACCTGTTGGACGGCAAAGAGGGTAAGATACGCGTGGAACTGGTGGGTGCCGACAACCAAGTGATTGACAAGCAGTCCATCACCTTCACCAACAACAAGTGGCAGAAGTACACCGCCACGCTGACCTCCTCCAAGACAGACCCCAAGGGACTGATACGCATCTTCCTGGAGAAGGGTTCGGAGAGCGTAGACCTTGACCATGTGTCCCTCTTCCCGGCTGACAACTGGAACGGACTGCGCGCCGACCTCGTGAAAGACCTCGCCGACCTGAAGCCCGGCATCTTCCGCTTCCCCGGCGGCTGCATCGTGGAGGGCACAGACCTCGACACGCGCTACAACTGGAAGAACAGCGTGGGTGCACCGGAGAACCGTCCGCTGAACGAGAACCGCTGGAACTACACCTTTGCCCACCGCCTCTATCCCAACTACTACCAGACATACGGCCTGGGCTTCTATGAGTTCTTCCTGCTCTCCGAGAAAATCGGTGCAGAGCCGCTGCCCATCCTCTCCGTAGGACTGGCCTGCCAATTCCAGAACGAGGACGACGACAAGAACGCCCACGTGGCCGTGGACGACCTGCAGAGCTACATTGACGATGCCCTCGACCTCATTGAGTTCGCCAACGGCTCCGTCACCTCCAAGTGGGGCAAGCTGCGCGCCGACATGGGACACCCCGCCCCATTCAACCTCAAGCAAATCGGTATCGGCAACGAGCAGTGGGGACCGCTGTACCCTGAGCGTCTGCAAAAATTCATCGAGCAGATTCGTGCCAAGTATCCGAACATCAAAATCTGCGGATCGTCCGGTCCATCGGCTGACGGCAAGGACTTCGACTACGGCTGGCAGGAGATGCGCAAACTGAACGTAGACCTCGTGGACGAACACTACTACAAGAGTCCCGAATGGTTCCGCAGCAACGCTGCACGCTACGACAACTACGACCGCAAAGGTCCGAAGGTGTTTGCTGGCGAATATGCCGCACACGCCAAGCACAGCCCCAACTCCTGGGAGGCCGCCCTCTCCGAGGCCGCCTTCATGACTGGCCTGGAGCGCAACGCCGACGTGGTGTGGCAGGCCACCTATGCACCTCTCTTCGCCCACGTCGAGGGATGGCAGTGGCGTCCCGACCTCATTTGGTTCGACAACCTCAGCTCCGTACGCTCTGCCAACTACTACGTGCAGCAGCTCTACGGACTCCACAAGGGCACTCACGTGTTGCCGCTGACCGAGAACGGCAGTGCCGTCACAGGACAGGACGGACTCTACGCCACCGCCTGCTACGACAAACCGACGAAGGACTACATCGTGAAGATGGCCAACACGTCGGACAAGGAGCAGGACATCACCATCACCTTCAACGGCGTGAAGAAGCTGAACGCCGGCAAGGTCACGCTGCTCCATGCTGACGACATCCTGGCCGAGAACAAGATAGACCACAAGACGGCCGTTGTCCCCGTCACCTCCGATGTGCAGGCCGATGGCAACGTGCTAACCGTGACGTTGAAGGCTCACAGCTTCGTGGTCTACCGCTTCTAAACAGTCCGCTTTTGGGCTTTTTCGGATAAAAGGTACGGAAATATTTGGCTTTTTCCTCCTTTTTCGCTACTTTTGCAGTCCCTTCCTGTTTCCGCCAGTCGGAACAGAAAGGGACTGTAATGCTTGACAACATCAAAAAAAATATCGCATAAAACATGAAACTAAACGACATTCTATCTGACCATTTCAACGCTGCGGAATGGGAGGCCAAGGGCTACCAACTGCCTCGGTACGACCGGGCTGCCGTGGCTAAAAAGACACACGAAGCCCCCACGTGGGTACATTTCGGAGCTGGCAACATCTTCCGTGCCTTCCCCGCTGCCATCCTCAACGATGCGCTCAACACGGGCAAGTACGACCGGGGAGTCATCGTGGCCGAGAGCTTCGACTACGAGATTATCGACAAGGCTTACCGCCCCTACCACAACCTCTCGCTGCTCGTGAGTCTCCAGAGCAACGGCACCATCGAGAAGAAGGTCATCGCCTCCGTCACCGAGAGTCTGAAGGCCGACAAGCAGTTTGCTGACGACTGGGCACGCCTGGTGGAGATTTTCCAGGCACCATCGCTCCAGATGGTCACCTTTACGATTACGGAAAAGGGATATTCCTTCAACGAGGCAGACCTCGCCCGAGGCTTGGATGCGGTCTTCGCCATGGGCAAGCTCACGGCGCTCCTCTATGAGAGATACAAGGCTGGACAGCTGCCCGTCACACTCCAGTCGACAGACAACTGCTCACACAACGGCGACCATGTGAAGGCTGGTGTGAAGGCTTATGCCGAGCGTTGGGTGAAGGACGGCATCGTGGAAGCTGGCTTCCTCGACTATGTCAACGACAGCAGCAAGGTCACCTACCCCTGGTCCATGATTGACAAGATTACGCCGCGCCCCCACGAGAAGGTGCAGGCCATGCTGGCCGAGGACGGCTTCGAGGACAACCAGACCATCATCACCGAGAAGCACACCTACACCGCCCCCTTTGTCAATGCCGAAGAGGTGCAGTATCTGGTTTGCGAGGACACCTACACGAATGGCCGTCCGCCACTGGAACTGGGCGGTGCACTCTACACCACACGCAAGACCGTGGACGAGGTGGAGACGATGAAGGTGACCACCTGTCTGAACCCCCTCCACACGGCGATGTCCATCTACGGCTGTATGCTCGGCTACACGCTGATTTCTGCCGAGATGGCTGACGCTGACCTCCGTGCCTTCATCCAGAAGATTGGTTACATCGAGGCCATGCCCGTGGTGACCGACCCGGGCGTATTGAACCCCTATGAGTTCATCGGCACCGTCATCAACAAGCGGCTGCCCAATCCGTTTATGCCGGACGCACCGCAGCGCATCGCCACGGACACCAGTCAGAAGCTCTCCATCCGCTTCGGCGAGACCCTCAAGAAATACATCGCCCGTGGCTTGGATAAGTCGAACCTCGTACTCATCCCCCTCGTGCTGGCCGGCTACGCTCGCTACCTCAAGGCACTGGACGACGACCTCAAGCCCTTCGAACCCTCTTCCGACCCCCTATTGGAGGAACTGCAGGCCATCGTGGCTCCGCTGGAGGTGGGTAAGGCCGGACAAGACTATTCCTGCCTCAAACAGCTCTACTCCCGCAAGGATGTCTTCGGACTGGACCTCTATGAGGCTGGCTTCGGCGAACAGATAGAAGGCATGGTGAAGGAACTCTTCGCCGGCAAGGGTGCCGTGAGAGCCACCCTGCACAAGTACGTTTCGGCAAGATAATCATCGGACTAAAAAACTAACAGACAAATATGGAAAGAACATGGCGCTGGTTCGGCAAGAAGGATAAGATTACCCTTGCCCAACTGAAACAAATCGGTGTCGAGGGTATCGTGACGGCACTGCACGATGTGCCCCTCGGCGAGGTATGGACACGCGAGAAGATTCATGACCTCAAGACGTACATTGAGTCGTACGGTATGAAATGGAGCGTGGTGGAGTCGCTGCCCGTGGTGGAGACCTTGAAATATGGCGGTCCCGACCGCGACCATCAGATTGAAGTCTACAAGGAGAGCCTCCGCAACCTCGGCGAGGAAGGCATCAAGTGCATCTGCTACAACTTCATGCCCGTGCTCGACTGGGCACGCACCGACCTCACCCACGACAACCCCAACGGAGCCACCAACCTCTACATGAACTGGGGCGAGTTTGCCTATTTCGACATCTACATCCTCGGGCGCGAAGGTGCCCGCGAGGACTGGGCAGCGTTCTCCAAGGCTCACCAGTGGGGCAGAGACCTCGTGGCCGAGGCGGACGACATCAAGAAGACGTCTACGCCCGAGCAGGATCACGCCCTGGTGGAGAACATCATCATCAAGACGCAGGGCTTCGTCTCTGGCAACTTCAGCGAGGGCGATGCCGCCCCGGTGCAGAAGTTCCGCGACCTCCTGAAACTCTATGAGGGCATTGACAAGAAGAAGCTCCAAGAGAACATGAAATACTGGTTGGAGGCCATCATGCCCGTCTGCGACGAATACGACATCAATATGTGTGTCCACCCCGACGACCCACCCTACCCTGTGTTCGGTCTGCCGCGCATCATCGGCACTGCCGAGGACATCCAGTGGATGCTTGATGCTGTTCCCAACAAGCACAATGGTCTGACCTTCTGTGCCGGGTCGTTCTCTGCAGGCGAGCACAACGACTGCGTGGCGATGGCAAAGCAGTTTGCCGACCGCACCCACTTCGTGCATCTGCGCTCCTGCCACATCTTCCCCAACGGCAACTTCACCGAAGCCTCCCACTTAGGTGGCCGCGCTGACTTGATAGAGCTGTGTCGCATCTTCGAGAAGGCCGAGCAGGAAGGCCGGTGCAACTCTGGTCGCCGCCTCCCGATGCGCGTAGACCACGGTATGACCTTCACCGACCAACCGGGCGGCGTGTTCGACGAGAGCACCCACGGCCACAATGCTGGCTACACCCTCTTGGGTCGTATGTTTGCCATGGGACAGATACAGGGAGTCATCGCCACCGTGGACCGTGAACTTGGCATCCCGTACAAGCAACCCGGCTTCTACGACTGACCGAAAAAGGGTCTCTCGGAGGCTCGATTCATTTTCCTGGGAAAAACGATTCATTTTCCTGGGAAAAACGATCCATTTTCCTAGGAAAAACGATTGATTTTCCTAGGAAAACTTTTTTTCCTTCTTTTTAAGCCTTTTGAAGAATGTCCGTCACTGAAAGATTTCCTCGGTGCTGGTGGCGGAGTTGTCGGCACCATCGGGCGCAGCCGCACCCGCCGAACAGGGATTGTAGCCCGGTGGCAGGTCGAAGGTGGCACTGGGCGAGCAGTCCAGCCGTGGGTCGGCATAGACGCGCTGCATGAAATAAGCCCAAACAGGCAGTGCGCCTGCTGCTCCCTGTCCCATCTGCATGGTGGAGAAATGGATGTCGCGGTCGTCGCCGCCCACCCAGCAGCCGCTGACGAGGTTCGGGGTGAGTCCGATGAACCAAGCATCGCTGTTGTTGTTGGTAGTTCCCGTCTTGCCGCCGATTTCCCCCGTGAGGTTGAACTTATAGCGCAGCCGTCCACCTGTGCCGCCGTCAACAACAGCCTTGAGCATGTAAAGCATCTTGTTGGCACTCTCCTCACTGATGACCTCGTTCATGCGCGGACGGAAGCGCGCCACGACGTTGCCCTCGCTGTCTTCAATGCGCGTGACAAGGAGCGGTGCGGTGCGGATGCCGTGGTTGACGAACGTGGTGTAGGCACTGACCATCTCGGCCACGGTGATGTCGCAAGGACCGAGACAGAGTGCCATGGAGGGATGGATTTCCGGGTTGTTGATGCCGTATTCGCGGAGCAGGGTGACGAAGGCCTGCGGATTGAGCTTGCTCATGAGGTAGGCCGAGATCCAGTTGTTCGACTGCTGGAGTCCCCATTTGAGTGTCACCATCTCACCATAGCGCGCACGGCTACCGTTGCGCGGTGTCCACGGCTGTCCGGCCACCATATAGGTCTGCTGCACGTTGGGCGCGAGGTCACAGGGCGAGAAGCCGTTTTCCATGGCCAGCGAATAGAGGAAGGGCTTGATGGTGGAGCCTACCTGTCGCCGTCCTTCCATACACATGTCATAGGCAAAATGCGTGAAGTCGAGTCCACCGACGTAGGCTTTCACCGCTCCGTTCTGCGGACACATACTCATGAAGCCGCAGCGCAGGAACGTCTTGTAGTAGCGGATGGAGTCGAGCGGTGTCATCACCGTGTCAACCTCGCCCCGGTAGGTGAACACGGTCATCTCGGTCTTGGTATTAAACGACTTCATGATGTCGGCTTCGGAAGTGCCCGCCTCTTTGAGCACCCGGTAGCGTTCGCACTGGCGGACGGAGCGCATCAGGATTTTACGCACCTGTTCAGCCGTCAGATTGCCCGAATATGGTGCGTTTTTCTTTCCCCGCTGTTCGCGGTTGAAGGCAGGCTGCAGAACTTTCACGACATGGCGATAGACGGCCTGTTCGGCGTATTCCTGCATGTGGGAGTCGATGGTGGTGTAGACGCGGAGTCCGTCCGTATAGATATTGTAGGGCTGTCCGTCCTTCCTTCGGTTCTTGTTGCACCAGCCATAGAGCGGGTCGTTCTCCCAGTTGATGGAGTCCTGGTGGTAGCGCACCATGTTCCACGAGGGGTAGTCCCTGCGTTCTGGACGCTTGGCCGTCATGTAGCGGCGCAGGTAGTCGCGGAAATACACGGCGGTGCCGTCCTTATGGTCGTTGGCATGGAAGCGCAACTTGAGGGGTACGGCAGCACAGCTGTCGCGTTCCGTCTCCGAGAGGTAGCCGGCCTTCTCCATCTGTGCCAGCACCACGTTGCGCCGCTCGGTGCAGCGGTCGGGGTGGCGCACGGGATTGAAATAGGATGGATTCTTGCAGAGACCGACGAGCACGGCGGCTTCGTTCGTCGTGAGGTCCTTGGGTTCCTTGCCGAAGTAGGTATTGGCTGCCGTCTTGATGCCCACGGCGTTGTGGAGGAAGTCGAAGTAGTTGAGGTACAGGGCGATGATTTCCTCCTTGGTGTAGTTGCGCTCCAGTTGTACGGCGATGACCCACTCAATGGGCTTCTGCAGGAGTCGCTCAGCCACGCTGTGGGCGGTGGAGGAGTAGAGTTGCTTGGCCAGCTGCTGCGTGATGGTGGAGCCGCCGCCAGCACTCTTCTGGCCGAACAGGCCGCGCTTGACGATGGCTCGCCCAAGGGCAAAGAAGTCAATGCCGGAATGGTCGTAGAAGCGCACGTCCTCGGTGGCCACCAGTGCCTGCACCAGTGCCGGCGCGAGTTGGGAATAGTCAACGAGGACGCGGTTTTCACGGTTGTAGTTCCACGTGCCCATCACCTTTCCATCGGCACTATATATCTGTGTGGCGTAGCGGCTTATCGGGTTCTGCAGCTCCTCGATGGGCGGCATATAACCAATCCATCCTTTGGCAATGGCCCAAAAGGCCACCGCTGCGCCCAGTATGGAGAGCACGAGCACCGTCCAGAGAAAATGCACAATGGTTTTCTGTATCTTTTTCATCGCCTGTCCATTCGTAATCCGCTGCAAATGTACTGCTTTTTGGCGAGATACGGAAATTTTCGCCGCAATAATACACGAAAAGCGGCGGACAGCCCTTCACAGGGTTCGTCCGCCGACCAAGCTTTTACCTAAAATTATCTATATGAAAGAGGAAAATATCAGTCCTCGTCTTTACTCTCGGCCTCATGCTGCTGGACGAGCTGCTGCTGGATGTCGTTGGGCACGAGTTCGTAGGAAGCAAACTTCGTGGTGAACGAGGCGCGTCCGCCAGTGATGGAGCTGAGGGCGATGGAGTAGTTGCTCAGTTCCTTCAGTGGGATTTTGGCAGAGAGCTTCTGATAGCCGGCCTCGCTGTCCATACCCATGATGAGGGCGCGCCGTCCCTGCAGGTCGCTCATTACGTCGCCCATGTAGTCGGCAGGCACGTAGACCTCCAGGTCGTAGATGGGTTCGAGCACCTTCGGCCCTGCCTCGCGGAAGGCTGCCGAGAAGGCGTTGCGCGCAGCGAGCATAAACGAGAGTTCGTTGGAGTCCACGGGGTGCATCTTACCATCGTAGACGATGACGCGCACGTCGCGAGCGTAGGAGCCTGTCAGCGGACCGCGCTCCATACGTTCCATCACACCCTTGAGGATGGCCGGCATGAAGCGAGCATCGATGGCACCGCCCACCACGGAATTGATGAACACCAGCTTGCCGCCCCATTCCAAGTCTACGACTTCCTGGTTCTTGACGTTGATGCGAATCTCCTGTCCACCGAACTTGAAGACCGTTGGGTCGGGCATTCCTTCCGCGTAAGGCTCAACAATCAGGTGCACCTCACCGAACTGTCCGGCACCACCCGACTGCTTCTTGTGGCGATAGTCGGCGCGTGCGGCCTTGGTGATGGTTTCGCGGTAGGGAATCTTCGGCTCTACATATTCTATCTGTATCTTCTCGTTGTTTTCCATGCGCCATTTCAGCGTGCGCAGGTGGAACTCACCCTGTCCGCGCACGATAATCTGTCGCAGCTCCTTCGACTGCTCCACCACCCACGTGGGGTCTTCCTGCCGCATCTTGGTCAGTGCGGCCATCATCTTCTCCGTCTCAGCCTCGTTGACTGCCTTGACGGCACGCGAGTACTTGGGGTTGGGATATTTGATGAAGTCGAAGCGGTTGTCGCAGTCCTTGTCGTTCAGCGTATTGCCCGTCTTCACGTCCTTCAACTTGACGGCGCAGCCGATGTCTCCGGCCTGCAACTCATCCACAGCGATGCGGTTGGCACCAGCGCAGGCATAGATCTGTGCCACGCGCTCCTTCGAGCCGCGGTCAGCGTTCTGGAGGTCGGCACCGGCCTTCAGCGTACCGCTCATCACCTTGAAGTAGGACACCTCACCGATGTGCGGCTCCATACCCGTCTTGAAGAAGTAGATGGAGGTGGGGGCGGCAGCGTCCGGTGTGATTTCCTCGCCGCGCGTGTTGTGCAGCTTGGGCATCTCGCTGACGAAGGGCACTACGTTGCCGAGGAATTCCATCAGGCGGCGCACACCCATGTCCTTGCCGGCGCAGACGCAGAAGACGGGGAAGATGGAACGCGTGACGAGTCCCTTGCGGATGCCTTCGCGCATCTCGTCCTCGGTCAGCGTCTCGCTCTCGAAGAACTTCTCCATCAGCGTGTCGTCGTTGGCGGCAGCGGCCTCCACCAGGGCGGCGCGCAGCTCCTTGGCCTTCTCCAGTTCCTCGGCAGGCACATCCTCAATGATGGGCACACCGCCTTCGGGCTTCCACGAGTATTTCTTCATCAGCAGCACGTCAATCACGGCATTGAAGCCGGGACCGGTGGCAATGGGGTACTGCACGGGCACACACTTGTCGCCGTAGATGTCCTTCATATTGGCCAACAGCGCGTCGAAGTCGCAGTGCTCGCGGTCCAGCTGGTTGACGAGGAAGATGACGGGTTTGCCCAATTTCTCGGTGTAGCGGAAGGCATTCTGCGTACCCACCTCAGGACCATATTGTCCGTTGATGAGAATCACGGCCTGGTCGGTGACGTTGAGGGCGGTGATGGCTCCTCCCACGAAGTCGTCAGAACCCGGGCAGTCGATGATGTTCAGCTTCTTGTTGTTCCACTCCACGTGGAAGACGGTGGAGAATACCGAATAACCATATTCCTGCTCCACAGGAAAATAGTCGCTGACGGTGTTCTTCTGTTCCACCGAACCGCGACGTTTGATGATTCCGGCTTCGAAAAGCATACTCTCGGCAAGGGTGGTCTTGCCGCTACCCGCACTGCCAAGCAGCGCGATGTTCTTGATTTCGTTCGTCTGATAAACTTTCATAGGACTATAGTTTTATTAGGTTTTTGTTGTTTATTTGAGGTTATCGGACGCTAAAGTAGACATTTCTGCGCAAAAAACAAGCGTTTGCTTCTAAATATTAAACTTTATTAGTACTTTTGCACCCGTTTTTCAAACATCCATTCCAAACGACTAAAGAAAAAGAGAGATGACACACAGCAATAAAGTCAAGGGCTTTGCGGCAGGCATTGCCGCCGCGATATTCTACGGCACCAACCCACTCGGCGCACTGGAACTCTACGCCGACGGCTTCAGTTCCAGTTCCGTACTCATCTACCGCTACCTACTGGCGGTGGTGATTTTCGCCGGTGTCATGGTCTACCGCAAGGAGCACTTCGGCGTGAAGTGGGGACACCTCATCCGCCTGGCCGCACTGGGCAGTATGTTCTCCCTCTCCTCCGCGTCGCTCTACGTCAGCTTCCACTATATGGCAGCAGGCATTGCCAGCACCCTGCTCTTCGTCTACCCCATCATGACAGCCGTGCTGATGACCGTGTTCTATCACGAGAAGCTGACCTGGACCACAGCCCTGGCCATCCTCTTGGCCGTCTCTGGTGTAGGCCTGCTCTACCGGGGCGACGGCAGCGAGAACCTCAGCACGGCAGGCTTTGCCCTCGTCATGGTGTCGTCGCTGCTCTACGCCATGTACATCATCTCCGTGAACCGCTGGGAGAACACGGGGATGTCGAATATCAAGTTCACCTTCTGGGTGTTGGTGTGCGGTCTCATGGCCGTGCTGGTCATGGCCGCCGTGTCGGGTGAGAGCATCCAGCTGCTCCATACGCCGAAGCAGTGGCTCTACGCCCTGCAACTGGCCCTCGTACCCACGGTGCTGTCGCTGTTCTTCATGACCATCTCCATCACCCTCATCGGCAGCACGCCTGCCGCCATCATGGGGGCACTGGAACCCGTGACCGCCGTCTGCATTGGCGTGTGCGTCTTCGGCGAGCATTTCTCCGTGCAGTTAGCCGTTGGCATCCTGGCCATCCTGGCCGGTGTCACGCTGATTATCGCGAAGGGAAAGTAAGAGAACACAAGATGGACAGACACGAGACACACACGGAAGAGACGGGACAGCGGCCACACATCGCCATTATCGAGCCTAACGGCCTTGCGGCACTGGGACTGCGCCACATCCTGCAGGAGGCGATGCCCGGGGCTGCGGTGGACACCTTCGGCACACTGGCGGAACTGGAGGCCAACCGCCCAGAACGTTATTTCCACTATTTCGCAGACCTCAGCGTCGTGCTGCGCCACCGGGCGTTCTTTCTCGAACACCAGCGCAAGACCATCGTGCTGACGGCACAAAGCGAGGAGGTGGCGGGACTGTCGGGCTTCCACAGCCTCTGCGTCAACCAGCCCGAAGACCACCTCGTCAAACAACTGCTCGCCCTCGCGCAACAGGCACATCGGGGCGGACGCAACCTGCCTCCGTCCATGCGACAGGGCAAGGCCGCACTGCTGACAGGTCGGGAGACTGAGGTGCTGACGCTCATCGTGGAGGGACTCATCAACAAGGAAATTGCCGAGCGGCTCCACATCGGACTGGCCACCGTGGTGACCCACCGCCGCAACATCATGGAGAAACTGGGTGCCCGGAGTGTCAGCGCACTGACCGTCTATGCCGTGATGAACGGCTACGTGGACATCAACCGAATATAGGTGACGCTGCGCATCGAAGATAGGCTGCACCTCGGAAAAACTCAAATAAATTTGCCTTCGGCTTATTTTGTCGCGACTCAGCAGAGGAAAAGCGAGCTTTTCTCTGCATTCGCTGCTCCAAAATTTGGTTTTTCGCTCGGTTTGCACTACTCTGACCTTCGGTCGAAGGTACTCACGCTCGGAAAAACACAAATAAATTTGGTTTTTCTCTCGCTTAATCGTACCTTTGCACTCAACATTCAACACTCAACATTCAATAAACCCTATGGCACTGAAGTTATACCCGA
>CAVFBU010000011.1:29803-36880 GCA_963620725.1 Vescimonas coprocola | reverse complement strand
TGAGTCGACTCAAAGAATTTAATGAGTCTATTGGGTAAATGGAAGGAGCCGGTACCTCGATAAGTCGAGAATAATACATAAACTTATTGTTTTTGCAGCAAAATTAGTAAAATTCCCAAGATTTTCAATGAAAAATTCCCATTTTTTCAATTTTTTGTTTTCCAGACACGACCTGTCAAGTCTTCCAGAACCACTTCTTGTGGGTGAACCAGGCGGTGAAGGCCATGCTCGCGGCTGTCAGGAGAACGCCCTTTAGGAAACCGCTCCACGCCTCGCCACTCATGGACTCCACGAAGGGATAGAGGTGGAGAAGAGCCAGCAGCGGAATGACGACCATGGACGAGGAGACATACGCCACCATCGGGTTCTTGCCCGTCATCTCCAACGGCAGGGAGAGCCAGCGGACGTGGTAGTGGTCGCAGACCACGGTGAAGAACAGCAGGGCGAAGAAGGCCAGTCCGCACGTGACGAGCAGATAGCTCATGGTGACATCGTCCTTGCGGATGCCACCCTCGTAGGCTTCGATGAAGAGTCCCAACAGCAGCAGGTAGCTGCCAGCCTTGCAGAGCCGGGAGAGATAGCGGCGGGCGGCATTGTCGCCAGCCTTTCCCAATAGCCACAGGAGGACGGCGATTAAAACGGCAGTCACACAGAGGTTCACCACGAGCAAGCGGGCAAAGAGGAACACCACGTTGACCCCAATGACGGCAAGAGCCAGCAAGGCCACACCCCATAGGGGCACGCGGTTTTCGGAGGCAGTGGCCGTCTGCCGGTCCGTCTGCAGCCACGCGGCCAGCCATTCTCCGGCGACGGTGCCGGGGATGATGATGAGCAGATACTCCTGATACGGGATTTCATAGAGCCAGGGCACCAGCGATGCGTGCATCAGCCACGATGCCCACGAGCCTGCCGTCGGCGCGGACATAAAAAGGGCGACGATGAAGGGCAGCAGTGCCAGTCGGTGCCATGGGCGGTGGATGGTGGCGAGATAGAGGAGCGCACCCGTCAGGGAGACGTTGGCCAGAATCATGATGATGATGTCGGTGTCGGTGAACTGGAACGGTAGACCGTTGGCATACGGCTGGAACCACACGATGGCACAGCCTGCCACATAGGCCAGTGTCTTGACGGCACAGGCACCGCGCCGGGACAGCCCGAAGGGGTTGGGTAGGAACATCAGGCAGAGCAGGGCGAAGCACACCAGCGGCACTGCATAGCGAAGCCACTGCTGTCCGTAGCCTAACATAAAGGGGAAGGCGTGCATGATGAACACCGCGAAGAAGCTCAGCTTCAGCCACCGCAGCACACTCTTCCAAGCCAGCACACGCCGGCTGGTTCCCTTGTCGTACTGCCTTCCCAAAGACAGCGGAATGGCGGCCCCCATGGAGAACAGGAAGAAGGGGAAGATGAGGTCGACCCACGTGATGCCGTAGGTGGTGGGACTGAAGAGGTGGTCGGGCGGTGGGAGCTGTGCGTGGTACATCCACGGCGGAAGCACGTGGAAGGCCTCCGTGGCCGAGAGTATCATGGTCATGATGGCGTAGCCGCGAAGGGCATCGAGGCTGTGGGCGCGGGCGGCGCGGAGGGGCTGCTGTGCTTCCATGGTTTTTGTTGGGCATTTATGGTATCATACCTCCTGCACGCATCCCTTTCTCCACCTCGTCCCACAGTTCGGGACGGGCGATGAGGTGGCAGATGTCGAAAATCATCAGACCATCAGACTTTTTGAGGTTCATCGCGATGGACTGGCTGAGTTTGGAGGGACTGCCGTAGAGCTGGTCGACCAGCAGACCGCCGTAGAAGGCGTGTCCGCCGAGGATGGTGCGGAGATGGGTGCAGGAGCCTTCCACGCTGTACCACGTGCCCGTCTGCACCTCCGAGTCGGTCTCGTTCTTGACTCCAGTCGTGTTTTTCTCAGCATCGGCCAGGGTGATGTCCGTATAGTAGTTGCCGGTGGTGTAGAGGTCCAGCAGTTCCATATAGGCCGTATTCCTATACTGCGGCGTGGCCCAGTCGTAGTCCTTGGACGGGTCATAGTCCTTGCTGGCGAAGTTGACCCCCACCTCATAGTAGGACGGATACCAGGCACCCGTGTAAGTGCCGAAGCTGACATCGGGGCGGACGGCCTTCACCGTCTGTCGCAGGTCGGCCATGGCATCGTGGATGGTCTGTGCGCGCCACTCTATCCACTTGTTGAACCACTTGCCGCGCTTCACGTGCCACTGTCCATCCGCGCCTTTCTTCCACCGAAAGATGTCCTCCGGGAAGTGCTTGACGCGTTTCCCGACGTATTGCTCGAAGGTCGTGCGAGACAGGTCGGAGAAGTCGGCCTCGATGCCGTCGTAGCGTACGCGGTCGAGGATGATGCCATCGAGCGACGGATAGGCCGTGAGTAGGTCGGTGAGCACGGCCTTGATGTGCTGTCGGAAGTCGGCGTTCAGCGGATTGACCATGGCCGAGTATTTCTCCTTCTGCTCCGTGATGGGTTTCAGTCCCTGTGGCGTGTAGACCACCGAAGCCCACTCGGGATGGGTGGAGTAGACGAGTCCCCGGTCGAAGTAGTTATGGCCAGCCACGAAGCAGTTGAGGGTGGCCTGCACCTGCAAGCCCAGTCGATGAGCCTCGGTGAGGAACAGTCCTAAATAGTCCAGGCTGTCGTCGCGCTGGAAGCCCTGCCAGTCGCGCATCTTGGGGGCGTGGGACGTAGTGAAGAATACCTCGCCCGTGATGGGTCGCACGTCCACGGCCACATCGGTGAAGCCCAAGTCGCGCACCTTCCGCAGGTAGAAGGTGATGCTGTCGGGATTGCTGAATCGGCGGAAGTTAGCCTCGCCGTCAATCCACATGATGGCGCGGCGCACCGGTTGCTCCGCCTGCGTACGGGCGGCAGCGTTGCCTGCATGGGCGCAGGGGATGGAGAGGGCAAGGGCGGCAAGCCCTGCCACGATGTGCTTATAGTTGTAGGTCATTCTTGTTCCTTTTGTTGCGGTTGTTCTTGTTTGGTCCAGTACCGCTCGATGTCTTCCAGCGACATTCCTGCCGTCTCGGGGACGAGTTTCCACATGATGAGCATATAGGGCACACACATGACGGCGAAGAGCAGGAAAGTGCCGGCAGGGGTCAGTGCGGCGAGCATCCACGGCGTGAGCTGTCCGATAAGGTAGGTGCCCACCCAAAGGGCCAGTCCCGCAATGCTCATGGCCAGTCCGCGCACGTGGTTGGGGTACATCTCGGAGAGCAGTACGAACACGATGGCACTGATGCTGATGGCGCAGCAGAAGACATAGAGCAGGAAGAAGGTCAGCATGAAATAGACGGACAATCCCCAGGCGGCCTGGAAGGCGAAGTAGACGGCGATGAGCAGCAGACAGGCTATCATGCCCGACACACCATAGTAGATGAGCTTCTTCCTACCCACGCGGTCGATGATGAACATAGCAATGACGGTAGTCACCGTGTTGACGATGCCCACCAGCACCTGACAGAACAGAGGGTCGCCGATGCCGGCATCCTTGAAGATGGATGGGCCGTAGTAGAGCACGGCATTCACACCCATAAACTGTCCGAGGATGGCGATGCACACCCCGATGATGACAGCCTTGAGGATGCCGGGCTGCAACAGTGAGCGCCACTCCGACTTCACCTCGGAGGAAATCATGGAACGCGTGTCGGCAATCTGTTTACTTACGGACTCTGCCGTGCGGTACATCCGTCCGTAGATGCGCTCCGCCCGTGTGCCGTTACCGGTGACGATGAGCCAGCGCGGACTCTCCGGGATGGCCATGATGATGAAGAAAAAGAAGAGTGCCGGCAGGGTGCCCATGCCGAGCATAGCCCTCCACACCTCATCGACGAAGACCAGCTGCAGCCAACCGTCACCCATCTGGGCGGTCTGTGAGAACTGGAGCAGGCGGTAGTTGACGAAGTAGGCGGCCAGAAACCCTACCGTGACGGCCAGCTGATAGAGCGACACCATCTGTCCCCGGTAACGGGTGACGGCGATTTCGGAGATGTAGACCGGTGCCACGATAGAGATGACACCGATGCCCAGTCCACCGACGATGCGGAACGCCACCAGTGCGTGGAAGTCCGCCACGACGGCGCACCCCGCCGCAGAAATGGTGAACAGCAGTGCGGCGATGAACATGGTGGGCTTGCGTCCCCAGCGGTCACTCATGATGCCAGCCACCGACACACCTGCGATGGAGCCGATGAGGGCACACCCCACATACCATCCCTGCTGGATGACATCCAGTCCGAACTGTCCGCTGACCTGGTCAATGGTGCCGGAGATGACGGCGGTGTCGTATCCGAAAAGTAAGCCTCCAAGGGCTGCGACCAGTGCCAGGAAAAACACATAGCCCAGTCGTACGTTGTTATTATCCATGATGTAGAAAGATTGTCGTTAATGCTGAATGTTACGGGAAAACTGCGGTCAAAGACCGAAATACTCCCGGTAGCGGTCGTAGAGGTGGCCGGCCTGCAGGTAGGCCGACTGCGGACTCATGAAATGAGAGAACTCAAAGGTGATGGCCTTGTCGTAGCCACAGCGTTTGGCGGCCTCCAGCTTCATCCGCAACTTGTCGAACTTGATGGGCAGGAAGTGGATGGGCATATCGCGGTCGAAGCTCTCGGCGTTAGTCCAGCACTGCATACCGTATCGGTCGGCCAGTTTCTTGTTGACGGAGAAGAAGGCGTCCAGCTCATCGTAGTCGATGTGGCCGTCCTGGAATGCGCACGCGTCCACCACGTCGTGGATGCCATCGAAAATCTCGTTCCACTCGCGCTCGTGTTTCTCCACGCTGACCGCCTGGTCGTTGGTCATCTTGCCCGTGCCCATGACGGCCTTCTTGCCGTCTATCCACGGGGAGATGAAGACGGGCAGACCACCCGACACGTCCTTACACTGCTTGCCGATGGTGTGGAAGGTGTGGATGGCACCCTTCGTCTTGCGGCTGATTTCCGTACTGATGTACCAGCCCTTGAAACTCTTGTGGTGGCCGTACATCTTCCACACCTCGTCGATGACGTAGCGGTTGTCTTCGATTTCGTGCGACATATCGCCCGTGTCCCAGTAATGGCCGGAGTCGTAGAGTCCGAAAAAGAACTTCATACCATATTTGTCCGCCAGGCGCAGGTACATATCAATGAGGTCAACGGAGGGCATATAGCACCCCTTCTTCAGCAGATACGGGGAAGGGTAGGTGATGAACTTACGGTAGCCGGAGCGGATGACGATGACGGTGTCAATGCCGATGGCCTTCATGTATTGGAAGTCCCTGTCCCATTCCTTCTCGCCCCAGTTCTGGTGCGGAATGTCGTGGGAGATCTCGTCGAGGAACGTTCCAGTAATTCGGAGTCCGTTGTTTTTCGGTACGATGAGGTGTCCCTCACCCGTGTCTGTCGTTGCCACGGCCTTCGGGGTGGAAACCGCGTTCCTGCCCTTGGCTTCCAGCAGGGACGGAGCCATCACGGATGCTGCGCACCCCATGGCCAGCTTCTTCAGAAAGCTTCTTCTGTCTGTCATAGGTTTTGTTGTATTGTTGTTTTCGTTAGGAGGGTCAGAGCGGCTTGTATTCCACGAAGGCCTCCATGGCTTCGTAGCAGGCCAAGCCTAACTCGTCGTAGAGGTGGGCCGTGTCGCGGTTGCGGTCTTCGGCACGCTGCCAGAAGAGTCGTTCGTCGTTGCCGAGGAAGGGGGCACTCTCCATCTGCGACTGGTGTTTGAGGATGGAGTTGCGCTTAGCCCTCAGCTCTTCTGGGCTCAGCGGCACACACATCTCGATGTTCTCGATTTCCCATTCTGCCCACGCGCCGCGATACATCCATATCTTACAGTCGTCCAACCACTTTGCACCAGCCTCCTTCTCCAGGTCAACGGCGGCCAGCACGGCATCGGTACACTTGCGGTGTGTGCCGTGGGGGTCGGCCAGGTCGCCAGCCACATAGATTTGGTGCGGCTGTACCGTCTGGAGCAGATGGCGCACAATCTCCACATCCTTCTCCGTCATAGGCAGCTTCTGTATCTTTCCGCTCTCGTAGAACGGCAGGTCGAGGAAGTGGACGCGGCTCAGCGGAATATTGTTGTAGGTGCAGGCCGTGCGAGCCTCGCCCCTGCGGATTAGTCCCTTGATGGTCAGGATGTCGCGCGGGTCGCAGTCGCCGTCCTTCTTATTGGCGAAGAACGCCTTGATTTCCTTGTACTTGTCAGAGATAACACTATCCTTCGAGTCGGCGAAGAGTTGGTTGAAGCCGTTGATGAAGTGCATGAAGCGCGTCACCTCCTCGTCGCCCACGGCAATGTTGCCCGAGGTCTCGTAGGCCAGATGCACCTCGTGACCCTGCTGCACGAGGCGGCGAATCGTGCCGCCCATGGAGATGACATCATCGTCGGGATGCGGCGAGAACACGACAACGCGCTTCGGGAACGGCTTGGCGCGTTCCGGGCGGTAGGTGTCGTCGGCATTGGGCTTGCCGCCCGGCCATCCCGTGATGGTATGTTGCAGGTCATTGAAAATCTTGATGTTGGCATTATAGGCAGAGCCGTAGAGTGCCAACAGCTCGCTCAGTCCGTTCTCGTTGTAGTCCTTGTTGGTCAGTTTCAGGATGGGCTTGTGCAGCTTCTGGCAGAGCCACACCAAGGCCGAGCGCACGAGTTTGTCCGTCCACTGGCAGTGGGTGACCAGCCACGGATGCTCGATGCGCGTGAGGTGGGCGGCGGCACTGAGGTCGATCACCACCTGTGCGTTGGGATGGGTCTGCAGGAAGGTGGCCGGCAGCGTGTCCGTAATCTGTCCTTCCACCACCTTCTGCATAATCTCCGCCTTCTCGTCGCCCCACGCCGTGAGGAACACCGTCTTGGCCGAGAGCAGCGTTGCGATGCCCATGGTCAGTGAGCAGGGTGGAATCTGTTCCTTCGTGCCGAAGCTGTTCTCCATCTCCTCCCGGGAGGTGTTGCCAATCAAGATGAGGCGCGTGATGGACTGGATGCCCGAACCCGGTTCGTTGGCGGCGATGTTGCCCATGCGCCCGATGCCCAACAGCGTCACGTCAATGCCCCCGAAGGTCTTGATGCGC
>CAVFBU010000011.1:0-29793 GCA_963620725.1 Vescimonas coprocola | reverse complement strand
GTCGGCAGCAGTCGAAGACGGCCTCCTGGCCAACGCTTCCGTCGAGCGTGAAGATGTTCTGCGGTTCGATGTCGATATGGTCCAGGAAGCGTGCCTTGAGCTGGTTGATGCTTCTGGTGGTGCTGTCCTTCTGGAGCGGATAGTATTCGTAGGCATTGAAGGCGATGACATTCCGAAAGCTGAGTTTCTTCTCCTTGTGTTTCTTGACCAGTTCCTCATAGACCGGTGCGAGCGACAGTCCGGTGCCCAGTGCCATCACGTAGTATTTCCCGTTGTGCTGTGCGGCAAGGATTTCCTTTTCCACGTAGTCCGCAATGTGTTTTGCGCCCTCCTGCGAGGAGGCAAAGATGTCGGTGTGGATTTTCTCCATACGGGAGATTTCCGAGTATTCCACAGTCGTCTTCGGCTTGTAATACTCAACAGGTACTTTGTTGAGTACGATTTGAGAGCTTAAGTTCAGTCTCATGGTGTATATACAATTTAGATTTAGTTTAATATTCCACTTCTGGCGATGAGACAGGCACCGATGAGTCCTGCCCGGTCTGTCAGCGACGAGGTGGCGATGACCGAGTCCTCGTTCACCATGTTGAGCGAGAATTTCTTGATGCCCATGCAAATCGGTTGGGTCAGGTATTCACCCGTGACGGACAGGTCGCCGCCGATGACCAAAATCTCCGGGTTGAAGACATTGATGATGCCAGCCAGGTTGTTGCCCAACTCCACCGCCACCCGTTGCAGGGTTTCGATGCTGAGCACGTCCTCCTTCTCAATGGCTTCCAATATCTCGGACAGCGACAACTCGTGGGTGCGGTTCTTGACCCGGTTGGACAGGATGGACACGGCCCCTTCCTTGAGTCGGTTGGTCATATTGCGCTGCAGTGCGGCACCTGAGGCTTCCGTCTCCATGCACCCCGTCTTTCCGCAGTGGCAGATGATGCCGTTATTATAGATGTGCATGTGGCCTATCTCACCAGAGAAACCCGACTTGCCCAAGTAGAGCTTGCCGTCGATGATGATGCCGATGCCGATGCCCCAGCTGATGTTGACGAAGACCACGTTGCGGTAGCCCTGGCAGCATCCCTTCAGGTATTCGCCGTAGGTCATGCAACGGGTGTCGTTGTCAATGCAGGCCGGAATGCCCAACTTGTCGGACAGCGCGGTGGCCAATGGCTGATTCAGACAGGTGAAGTAGTTGTGAGCCTTCCCCTCCGCTGGGTTCACACGTCCACCGACACTCATGCAGGCGTTCAGTATCTTTTCCCTGTCGATGCCCGACTCGTCCACGAACTGGTTGATGATGTCCATGAGGTGGTCAAAGCAGACCTCCGTGTCTTCGTACTCGTAAGGCATCTTGAATGAGCTTTTTACCAGATTGCCGCAGAAGTCGGTGATGCCGAGGTTGAGGCGGTCGTGTCCCGTATCGATGCCCAGGAAATAGCCGGAGTCGGGGATGAGGTCATACACCCTCGGTGCGCGTCTGGCGTAGTTGTCGCGCTTGCCCACCTCGTGAACCAGGCCGCCATCGATCAACTCGTTCAGCGACTTTGTGGTATAGGGAATGCTAACGCCCAATCCGTTGGAAAGTTCGGAGATGGTCTGGTCTCCTTTTTCTATCAGCAGGTTCAGCAGGGCTGAGGTTACCGTCGACCAGTTGTTGTCTTTCAGTATGGTTGCTTTCACTGTTTCAGTTATTTGATGTCGCAAAGTTATGAAATAATCCGGATGATAGTATAATTAATGTAGTTAATTATTCTTAATCTAATAAATAAATAGGATTAATTATTGATTGTCGGGGATTTCTGATGCTTCCAAAGCCTATAATACGCCTGTAACACATTGGAAGCTATTCTAAAAATAGTGTTCTATATGGCGTGCGGTATTTCGTTTCTTCGCCCTATATATAATAAGGTGTAGACCAAGAAAACTATCTAAAAGCAAATTAATTTTATTTATTTATCCAAGAAAATGAAAATAAATTAGTTTTTGTTTGGAACTTATTTAACTTTATCGTATTTTTGCACCGGGTTAATTAAACAGGAGCTCGACCCGTGAACAAAAAACCTAATATTGAACTTATGTATAAAACTGTATGATGAACAAACAAGAAAAAGGATGTAACAGCTTGATAAAGCGGACATTCTGGTTAGTATTGCTAACATTGTCTATGTTTGCCCTCGACGGACAGGCTCAGTCAGTCCTCAAGGGTACTGTCCTTGACTCGTCAGGTGAACCGCTTGTCGGTGTCACGGTGATGGTCAATGGTAATGCTAAGACGGGTACAGTGACCGACATCAATGGTGACTACACCCTGCGTCTTGGTGGCCAGAAGGCCGACGTACTCACTTTCACGTGTATCGGTATGAAGACCGAGCGTGTGAAGGTGGCTGGAAAGAGTCACATCAATGTGACGATGCAGGATGACAACACCGACTTGGCAGACGTGGTGGTGGTCGGCTACGGCCAGGCCAAGAAGCAGTCGCTCACGGGTGCCGTGACGGCGATGAAGGGCGAGGAACTGCTGAAAGGTCCCTCCACCAACGTGTCCAGCCTCTTGGGCGGTAAGATGCCGGGTGTGACCTCCGTGCAGACTTCCGGCGAGCCGGGCGACGACCAGGCTGCCCTGCGCATCCGTGGTTCGCGCATGGAGGCCCTCTACATCGTGGATGGTATGCCGCGCTCCATCAATGACATCGACCCACACGACATCGCAAGCATCTCCGTGTTGAAAGATGGTGCTGCCGCTGCCGTGTACGGTCTGAATGCTGCAGGCGGTGTCATCATCGTGACCACCAAGAAGGGTGCCGAGGGCAAGGCCAAGGTGTCCTACGATGGTCAGTATGGTATCTCTGTCAATGCCAACTTCCCGGAATTCATGAATGGCCCGGAGTATGCGCACTACTATAACATGGCGCAGATGATGGATCAGTTGGCCAACGGCACCATCACCAGTCGTGAAGACTATGTGCCCACCTTCAAGAAGTCGGACGTGGAGAAGATGCTCAACGGCGACCCCACGGACGGTTGGGACAATGTCAACTATATCGACAAGGTGTTCGGAACAGGTCACCTTATGAAGCACAACGTTTCCGTACAGGGCGGTAACAAGACCTCCAACTACTACATCGGTTCGGGCTATATGAACCAAGACGGAAACATCGACAACTTCAACTACCGCCGCTATAACCTCCGCACCAACATCACCACCAAGGTGGGCAACGACTGGACCATCAACCTCGGAGCAGTGGCCACGATGACGCGCAAGTCACAGCCCCGTTACAACTCCGGTGGCACCGACGGTCTGGAGTCTGCCAGTGAGACGGGATGGCTCTCCGTGGGTCACCAGGCCATCATGATGCGCCCCTATCTGCCTGAGAAATGGGAGGGACTGTACACCGGCACGGTGCCCAACAACGCTGCCGTGGTCTACAGCCCACTGGCTGCCATCTATGAGTCGGGCTACAAGAAGACACGTGGCACAGAGCTGAACACCAACGTATCCATCAGCTATGACGCTCCGTGGCTCAAGGGACTGACCCTGAAGGCTGCCGGCTCCTACGACTACCTGTCTTCCAGAAACAAGAACCTGAACACGGCCTACCAGACCTACACCCGCGACCTGAACACGGCCACCTTCGTGCTCAACCAAGACCCGGAGTCGGTCAACAAAAACCAGTTGGGTGAAGGCTCCTACGTGACGGAGCAGATGGTTGGACAGCTGAGTGCAGAGTACGCTCGTCTGTTTGGCAAGCACAACGTGGATGCCCTGCTGCTGGTGGAAGCCCGCGACTTCAAGTCGTCGTCCTTCGCCGCCTATGCCGACAACATTCCATTTGCTGGTCTTCCCGAACTCTCCTACGGTACACCGCTGGCCAGCGGTTCGCAGTCCGGCTATAGCGGCCACACCCGTACGGCAGGCTACGTGTTCCGTCTGAAATACGACTATAACAACGTCTACCTGGCTGAGTTCAGCGGTCGCTACGATGGCAGTTACAACTTCAACGGCAACGTATCGAACAAGCGTTGGGGCTTCTTCCCCTCCTTCTCCGCTGCATGGCGCATCTCCGGCGAGCAGTTCATGGCTAAGACCAACGACTGGCTGAACGACTTGAAGATCCGCGCCTCCATCGGTTTGCTCGGTAACGACGCGGTCTCTGCCTACTCGTTCCTCAGCACCTACTCCTTTGGTGGCAACCGCGTGTTCAACGGCAACGTGTACAACTCGCTGTACACCTCCAACGTGGCCAACCCCGAGCTGACCTGGTCGAAGACCCGCACCACCAACCTCGGCTTCGATGCCACGCTGTGGGGCGGACTGCTCGGCCTTGAGTTCGACTGGTTCTACAACCTCAACTACGACATCCTGGCCAGTATGAGCGGTGACAAGGCTCCCTCTATGGGCGGTTACTATTACACTGTGGCCAACCACGACCGCTATGCCAACTACGGCTTTGAATGGACCATCTCCCACCGTAACAAGTTCGACCTGGCCGGCAAGCCCTTCAGCTACAGTGCCAGTCTGAATATGACCTACGCGAAGAACAAGTGGCTGCGCTATCTCGACGAGCCTAACGCACAGGAGTGGCGCAAGCACGTGGGCACCAGCGTGGATGCTGCATACGTATGGATTGCCGACGGCCTGTTCCGTTCGGAGGAGGAAATCGACAACGCCGCCTGGTACGGAAGCCGTCCCAACCTGGGCGACATCAAGTACCGTGACCTCAACGGCGACGGAAAGATTGACGAACAGGACCGCGCACGTATCGGACGCAGCAACCGCCCGCAGATTATGATGGGCTTCAACCTCGGCGGCTCGTGGAACGGCTTCGACCTCAATATGCAGTTCACTGGCGGCTTCAAGTTTGATGTCTCCATGCTGGGCACCTACTACAACGGCTACGATGACAACACCATCTGGACACAGACCTTCAAGGAAGGTGCCAACTCTCCCCTGTGGCTCGTGCAGAACTCCTACAGCATTGACAACCCCAATGGAGAATATCCGCGCATCACCCTGTCCACCACCACCCACGGCGGCGACAATGGTCTGGCCTCCACGTTCTGGATGCGCAAGGGCGACTACATCCGTCTGAAGACCGCACAGCTGGGATACACCCTGCCGAAGGCATGGCTCAAAGCCCTCAACATCGAACGCATCCGCCTCTACGTGGAAGGTTCCAATCTCTTCACCATCGACAGCCTGCCGCAGGGCATCGACCCGGAGTCGCCTGCCGTCAACAACGGATACTATCCGCAGCAGCGCACGTTCCTCGGTGGTATTAACGTCACATTCTGATCACTTAGCCGATAATAGATATGAAAAAGAAATATATCGCCTTTTGTCTGCTGACAGCAGCCGTAGGACTGACCTCTTGCAATGACTTCCTTGACATTGACCCTACGAATAAGGCAACAGAGAAACTGGTCTGGAACGATGTTTCGACCGCAGAGCTGGCCGTCAATTACTTCTATGCTGACATTCCGTACTTGGGCAGCTTCAGCAACTACCAGTGCGCCGCAGGACTCACCGAAGGTCTGACCGACGAGATGAAGTACGGCAATATGAACTACAATGCGCACTGCTACATCCCCAACGAGATTTCGTACGGCGGCACCATCCTCACCGCTTCCTACACGGATGTCTACATGGGCGTGTGGGGCAGCACCTATGAGGAGATACGCCGCGTCAACGAGGCGTTGGGCAAGCTGCACGCCAGTGGCTTCAGCGAGAGTGTGCAGAACCGCCTCGAAGGTGAGCTGCGCTTCTTCCGCGCCATGTACTACTTTGAGCTGCTGAAACGCTACCACCAGGCCATCATCTACGATGAGGACCTCTCCAAGATCTCGACCAACCACGCGCTTGACACGGAGGAAGCTGGATGGAACTTCGTCTATGAGGACTTGAAATATGCTGGTGAGAACCTTCCCGTCTCCACCAACGCCAAAGGTCGTCTGACCAGCGGTGCCGCCTACGCCCTGATGTCAAGGGCCATGCTCTACTGCCAGAACTGGACAGCCGTGAAGACTGCAGGCGAGAAGCTCTTCGAGATGGGCTACGAGTTGACCGGTGACTATTCCACGGCCTTCAAGGCAGACAACAACACCGAGGCCGTCTATATGTACCAGTACAGTACGACCGCCAATACGGGTCATACGTTCGACAGCTACTATGCACCGGGCGGAGACCACTCCACCGCAGGCATGACGACCTACGGCGGCTTCGGCACTCCCACCCAGGACATGGTGGAGGAATACGAACTGGCTACGGGTGGCAAGGCCGACTGGAGCACGTGGCACACCACGGAGGGCACGATGCAGACTCCCCCGTACAGCAAGCTGGAGCCGCGCTTCAAGGCCACCATCCTCTACAACGGCGCAGCGTGGCGCAACCGCACCATTGAGCCGTATGTGGACGGCACCGACGGATGGGCAGAATGGATGAAGGACGCCACCAACGAGGGACGCACCACCACGGGCTACTACCTGCGCAAGCTGGTGGACGAGAGCCACGATTTCAGCATCACACAGAACAGCACCCAGCCCTGGGTGGCCTTCCGTCTGGCAGAGGTATATCTCAACTATGCCGAGGCTTGCCTCCGCTCTGGCGACCAGACCACCGCACTGACGTACATCAACAAGGTGCGTGCTCGCGTTAAGTTGCCCGAGTTGCAGGGACTGTCGTCAGAGAGCGATGTGTTCGAAGCACTGCGCCACGAGCGCAAGGTCGAACTGGCATTCGAGGGTCTCTACTATTGGGATATGCGCCGCTGGGGACTCTCCACCACGGCCTTCACGGGCATCCGTCGCCACGGTCTGAAGATTGAGAAGATGGGCGAGAGCAGTTTCCGCTATACGTATGTGGACGTGGACACCGAGAACCTCAACTATCCGTCAAAGCTGAACCGCTTCCCGATTCCGCTGTCCGAGTTGAACACCAACAAGGAAATCGAACAGTTCACTGAATGGAAATAACCTGAAAACGTACTGATTATGAAAACAAACAATTATATATATATGTGTGTCTCCCTTGCAGCAATGGCATTCTTAGGAAGCTGTGCTGACGAGGACCACGTGGCACCCACCGCCGACCGGGCCGGCATTACCAGTCTGACGGCTTACTTCACCTCGGGTGAGTATAAGGACAAGGCTGCCAAGGAATGGACCATCGGCAACAGTGCCGACATCACGGACTATGTGATTCCCGTGCCGTACTACTACCCGGAGGAGAGCGACAACTCCACCGCCGAGGCCATGAAGGCCATGAAGGTGACAGCTGTGCTGGAAAACAACTGCGTCATCAATCCGGGACTCGGTGTCCTTGACTTGACCAAGAAGAATGAGTTCACCTACACCGACCCGTACGGCAATGTGAAGCACATCACGATTTCTGGACAGCAGACGCGTTCGGACAAGTGTGCCATGAAGAGCTTCATCGTCAACGGCGAGATGACGGGTGTCATTGACGAGGACAACAAGACGATTTCACTGGTCACGGCAGAAGACCTCTCCAACGCTACGGCTGAGGTAGTGCTGGATGCCCATGCCACCATCTCTCCCGACCCTGCCGAGCCGCACGACTTCAACGATGCGTTTGAGTTTACGGTGACGGCCGACAACGGTACCAGCAAGGCGGTCTACACCGTTCTCAAGCAGGTTCCGCCCAGGATTGACGCAGGCTATACGCCGGGCAGCGAGAAGGAGTTGTTTGTCAACGACCTCTCAATGTTCGGACTTCCTGCCGATCCATCGACAGTGCATCCCACCCTCGCTGCCGTAGGCAAGAACTACGTGGTGATGAACTACGGTGACGGTTCTACGCCGCAGTACTTCCTCAAGTCCACAGGCTCGAAGGTCGGTACCATCAACCTCGGTTCGGCCAAGGCAACGGGTGCTGTGGCCAGCGACAACAACGGCAACATGCTGATTTGCAACTATGCTGAGAGCGGACAGACCATGGAGGTCTACAAGACCAACGACCCGACCAAGGCTCCCGAGAAGATTATCAGCTACAAGAACCTCCTCGGCGTGGCCATCGGTGCACGACTCCGCATACAGGGCGACCTGAACGGAAATGCCGTGATTACCGCCACGCCCAACGCCTGCAACAATGCCATCCGATGGATTGTGAAAGACGGAAAGATTGGTGAGCCGGAGAACCTGCTCCTCGGCACTCCCGCATGGGGCGACCTGGACGGCATCGCTACCGTTGCAGCTGTTGATGCTGCAGGAGCAAAGGGTGCCGTGTGCGACTTCTACAACGGCGGCAACTGCCAGATGTACTACCTGCCTGACTGGTCGACAGCCACTCCGCTGGTCAACAACGGCACGGGCAGTGCATGGGGATACAACACGGGAGCACTCGACATCCGCGACTTCAACAACAGCCGTTATATCGCCCTCTTCGAGATGGGTTATTGGCCCACTTGGGGACTGAGCGGCACGGTCTACATCTACGATGCAACGAACCCTGCCTCCGTGACGGGCACTAATGCTGGCTCTTCTGCTCTCAAATACGCCTGGGGCGTACGGGACGGCGTGGCTGCTGCCGGTGGCAACCGCTATGCAGACGTGCTGTTAGCTCCTTCCCAGGACGGCTACTTCCTGTATGTGTTCTACGTGTCCAACACGCACAACACCTTCGGTGGTCTCCAAATGGACTGTATCAAAAAATAACGTAAAAGAACGATGACTATGAAACGATATCGAATCAACCCAGCGCTGCTCCTCATGGCAGCAGCGCTGTTTACCTTCCCTTCTTGCAGCAGCGAGAACCATGAAGATATCTTGAGCAACTGGATCTGGGACGACGGCAGCGTCGACCCAGAACCGGAACCCGAACCGGAACCCACCGAGGCCAACCCGAAGGTGGTGGCTGCTGGATGGGAGAATGTGACAACGGAGTTCGAGGGACTCCCCGAGTACATCAACATCTATAAGAAGTCGAAGACCTCGGAGGATGAGCCTGCCGTGGCCTACATCGCCGTGGCCGATATGGCGCAGGCCAAGTTTGACGTCTCCTCCGACCTCTACAAGAATGCCACCGGCCACTTCGTGAGCGACGCAATCTACACGCCGTCGGAGTTCTACGAGAAGGCGGAGAAACCGGCCATTGTCATCAATGGTGGCCTGTTCTATGGTGGCGACGGCTGTTTTTACTCGCAGAGTGCCCTCTACCATGAGGGAGAGATGCTGAGCTCCAACTTCAACTACTGGTCCACCGACTGGGTCAATTACTGGTATCCGACACTCGCCTTCTTCTATCAGGACAAGAACGGGGAGTTCCATACCAAGTGGTCGTACTACTCCTGGACCACACAGGACTTCGGTTTTGAGACACCGAGGAAATGCGACCCCGAAGCCCCGGAGACCGCCTCTCCAACGGACGGCGACCCGGGTGCAGCCATCGTGCTCAACGATGGCAAGACGGTACAGACGGGCATCGGTGGCGTGGGCGTGCTGGTGCATGACGGCATCCTGCAGAACACCTGGGGCTATGAAATGCTGGATGTCAGCGGCGGCTCCAACCAGCCTCGCACGGCTGTCGGCTATGCTAAGGAAGAGAACAGACTCGTGTTCTTCGTTTGCGAAGGCCGTAACATGACGGAAGGCGTGGCTGGCATGACCATCGACGAGGTGGGCATCCAGATGAGCGCCATCGGCTGCACCGAAGCCATCTGTCTGGACGGCGGCGGCAGTTCCTGCATGTTGGTCAATGGCAAGGAAACCATCAAGGGCAGCGATGGCACACAGCGTAAAGTCATCGATGCCTGCTACATCCGCTAATCTATGAGAAAGTTATTATGGACCTTCTCCGCACTCTTGGTGTTGTCGCTCACTGCTTGTGGCGACAACACCCCGGATGGAGACCCGGAGACACCGGATATCCCGGTGACTCCGGATACTCCCGATGACGGCTCTGATAAGGAAGCCAACCTCAAGCCGCGCTACATCTGGATTGATGCCGCTGCCAACTTCCCTCGCTATGCCAACAGCCTGGAGAATATCCAGGAAGACCTGGCCAAGGTCAAGGATGCCGGATTTACGGACATCGTAGTAGACGTTCGCCCCTCGATGGGCGACGTGCTGTTTCAGACCAATGTTACCGAACAGGTGAAGAAACTGGATGTCTGGGAGGGCAGTAGCTACACGTTCTGTGAGCGCACCGCCACGTGGGACTATCTCCAGGCGTTCATTGATGCGGGCCACGCACTGGGACTGAAGGTCAATGCGGCCGTCAACACCTTCGTGGGCGGCAATCTCTATCCGTACGGACTGGGCGAACAGGGTGCCGTGTTCCGCGACAGCGACAAGCGCGCCTGGGTGACCACGCTCAACCTCAAACGCGGACTGGTCAACGAGATGGATCTGCGCAGCACCGACCCATCCAACGAAGAATACTATGGCACGAAGTTCCTCAACCCGGCCAACGACGAGGTGCAGCAGTACCTGCTGAGACTCCTGCGCGACTTGAGCAAGTATGAGGTGGACGGCATCTTTATGGACCGCTGCCGCTACGACGACCTAAAAGCGGACTTCTCCGCCGAGAGCCAGAGTAAGTTCAAGAACTATGTGGGCGACAGCAACGTGAAGTTCCCCGACGATGTGGGCACTCCGGGTATGTCGCTGGAAGGGGTCACCGTGGCACCCAAGTACTACAGGGAATGGCTGGCCTTCCGCGCCAAGACCATCCACGACTTCGTGCAGAAGGCCGTGGCCACCATCCACGGTGTCAACCCGAAAATCAAGGTGGGCACCTACGTTGGGGCATGGTACTCCTCTTACTACGAGATGGGTGTCAACTGGGCCAGCCGCAAGTACAACCCGGCAGCTGACTATCCCGAATGGGCCAATGCCGACTACCAGAAATACGGCTATGCCGACCTGCTCGACTTTATGCTTTTGGGCTGCTACGCTGGGGCGGACAATGTCTACGGCAGCAGCGAATGGACCATGCAGGGCTTTGCCACACGGGCCAAGAGACTGCTCTGCAACGTGGTGCAGTTTGCCGGTGGACCGGATGTCGGCAACCCGTCGGGCTTTGAGAACGGTGGCCAGCACGAGGCGGTCAAGAATAGTGTCGATGCCTGCATCAATGCGGCCGACGGCTATTTCGTCTTCGACATCTGCCACGTCAGGGCATACAACTACTGGAACGACTTGAAGGCAGGTATTGACCAATACCGTGCGGCCAACGTGAAATGAAAACAGACAAACAACAACTACTACGAAAAGAATATGGATAAAAGGAAGTATCTACAACAGTGGGCAAAGCAATACAAGGACGATTTGCTCAATGACATCATGCCGTTCTGGATGGAACACGGTTGGGACCGGCAGCATGGTGGGGTGTACACCTGTGTTGACCGCGACGGCACACTGATGGACACCACCAAGAGTGTTTGGTTCCAGGGTCGCTTCGCCTTCGTCTGCAGCTTTGCATACAACAACGTGGAGCACCGACAGGAGTGGTTGGATGCTGCGAAGAGCACCCTTGACTTCATTGAGAAATACTGCTTCGACAGCGACGGACACATGTATTTCTCCGTCACGGAGGACGGAACGCCCCTGCGCAAGCGCCGCTATGTGTTCAGCGAGACCTTCGCAACCATCGCCATGTCGGAATATGCGCTGGCCACGGGCGACAGGACGTATGCGGAGAAAGCCATGAAGATATTCCGGGACACACAGCGTTTTCTGGAGACTCCCGGTTTTCTTGCCCCCAAGTACGAGCCGAACGTCAACCTGCAGGGTCACAGCATCCTGATGATTCTCATCAATGTGGGTTCGCGGCTGCGCGAGGTGATGGACGACCCGACACTCACGGCGCAGATTGACGTGTCCATTGACCTCCTGCGCCGCCACTTCATGCACCCGGAGTTCAAGGCACTGCTGGAGTCGGTAGGTCCCAACGGTGAGTTCGTGGACACCAATATGACGCGCACCATCAATCCCGGACACTGCATCGAGACCAGCTGGTTCCTGATGGAGGAGGCTCGCAAGCGCGGATGGGACAAGGGCATCCTCGACACCGCACTGACCATCCTCAACTGGTCGTGGGACTGGGGCTGGGACGAGCAGTATGGTGGCATCATCAACTTCCGCGACTGCAAGAACCTGCCGCCGCAGGACTACTCGCAGGATATGAAGTTCTGGTGGCCGCAGTGCGAGACCATCATCGCCTGCCTCTATGCCTATCTGGCCACGGGCGACGAGGAATACCTCTACCGCCACCAGCGCATCAGCGAGTGGACCTACGCCCACTTCCCAGACAGGGAACAGGGTGAGTGGTACGGCTACCTGCACCGCGACGGCACCGTGGCACAGCCGGCCAAGGGCAACCTCTACAAGGGACCATTCCATGTGCCGCGCATGATGGTCAAGGGCTTCATGCTCTGCAACGATATTCTCAAGAAAATGGACGAATGATGATTTTTGTAAACGCTTTTAGAGAAAGGTATGAGATGAAAAGGGTAACCGTCCTCCTCCTGGGCTTGCTGCTGGCCGTGCCGGCGGCAATCGCCCAGGACTTGAGATTCCGTGCCGATGGCACGTTTAAGATTGCACAGATTACCGATGTCCACTACAATGGCAGTGCGGCCTCCAAGGCTGCCCTCAACGTGCTGGACAGCGTGCTGACCTGCGAGAAGCCAGACCTGATAGTGCTGGACGGCGACATCATCTGGGGAACGCCAGCCAAGAAGAACCTGCTGGCGGTGCTCAATCGCATCGCAAAGTATCGGATTCCGTTCGTCTATGAGTTCGGCAACCACGACTTCGAACAGGGACTCTCCAACCGCGAGCTCTACGACCTTGCACGGGGCGTGGAGTACAATATCTGTCCAGACCTTCAGGGGCAGAAAGAGCTGGACTACGTGCTCCGCATCAAGGGACACCAAAGCGGTGAGGACGCTGCCGTGCTCTATTGCTTCGACTCCCACGCCTACCCCAAGGGTTTTCCGCAGGACAAGAGTCGCGGCACCTATGCCTGGCTCACCTTTGAACAGGTGGACTGGTATCGCCAGCAGTCTCAGGCGGTCAAAGATGACAACGGTGGCAAGACGCTGCCTGCCTTGGCCTTCTTCCACATCGCCCTGCCGGAATACCATCAAGCGGCAACCGACGAGAACGCCACCCTTATTGGTACACGCAGGGAACCGGCCTGCAGCCCGGAGTTCAACAGTGGGATGTTCACGGCCATGATGGAGCGTGGCGATGTGATGGGCACCTTTGTGGGCCACGACCACGACAACGACTACGCCGTGATGTGGCACAAAATCCTTCTGGCCTACGGACGCTACTCTGGGGGCAACACCGTGTACAACCACCTGAAGCCCGGCGCACGCATCATCGTACTGGAGGAGGGCAAGCGTCGCTTCTCCACCTACATCCGCGAATGGGACGGTCGCAAATGCGACGAGTCCGTCTACCCGGACAGCTACGTGATGGACGACTGGACGAGCCGTCCGCTGCAACCATATTGAACGAAAACCATTCCTCATCCTCCTAAAACGAAAAGTATGCTTCAAACACTCAGAAAAATCACCTTGTCGGCACTGCTCTTCCTGGGCAGCGCCGCTGTCTGCCTTGCTGCCAACGTAAAACCATTCGTTGTCCCGGAACTGACCGAATGGCAGGGGGCGGAAGGCTGTATGATGCCGTCCGGGAACGTCGTGGTGGCTTCATCGGCACTGAAGGCCGTGGCCGAGCAGTTCTGTCGGGACTATCAGTTGCTGACGGGGCGCACCCTGAAAATCGTAGACCGCAAGAAGCCCCGGAAGGGCGACATCGTGGTGCGCCTCAGAAAGGAGAAGGCATTGGGCGAGGAGGGCTACCGCATGACTGTGGGGCAGTGGTGCGAGGTCAGTGCCCCGACCGTCAAAGCCGTCTACTGGGGCACGCAGACGCTCCTGCAACTGTCGGAACAGCAGGTGGCACTGCCCTGTGGTACTGCCGTCGACGTGCCGCAGTACCGCATCCGTGGCTTCATGCTCGACGTGGGCAGGAAATACATCCCGATGACGTATCTGCACCAGTTGGTGCGGGTGATGTCGTACTACAAGATGAACCTCCTGCAACTGCACCTCAACGATAATAGTTTCAAGCAGTACTTCGACAACGACTGGATGAAGACACCCTGCGCCTTCCGACTGGAGTGCGACACCTATCCGGGACTGACCGCCAAGGACGGCAGCTATTCCAAACGAGAGTTCCGGCAACTGACGGCGGCGGCAGCCCGGTGTGGTATTGACCTCGTGCCGGAGATTGACGCACCGGCTCACGCGTTGGCCTTCACCAAGTATAACCCTGCGCTGGCCTCGAAGGAATACGGCATGGACCATTTCGACATCTTCAACCCCGAGGTCTACACCTTTATGGATAATCTCTTCAAGGAGTATCTCGACGGGAAAGACCCTGTGTTCGGTGGTAAGTATGTACACATC
Source organism: Vescimonas coprocola (assembly GCA_963620725.1). Classification (GTDB taxonomy): domain Bacteria; phylum Bacteroidota; class Bacteroidia; order Bacteroidales; family Bacteroidaceae; genus Prevotella. The sequence continues at coordinate 15,355 of CAVFBU010000011.1, read as the reverse complement.
GGCACTGACGAATACTCGAACGCTACGCAGGAGCTGAAGGAGCAGTTCCGCGCCTATACAGACCATTACCTCGCCCTGGTGGAGCGTTACGGAAAGCACCCGATGCTCTGGGGCGCACTGTCGCACGCCGACGGGAAGACACCCGTGCGGCAGAAGGGCGTGACGATGAGTCTCTGGTCTAACGACATGGCTGACCCGATGGAGATGAAACGGCAGGGATGGCAGTTTGTGAGCATCCCGGACTGGCAGGTGTACCTCGTGCCCCTGGCCGACTACTACCATGACTACCTGCCGACCGAGGAGCTTTACAACACGTGGACACCGCGCATCCTGAGGAACGTGGAGCTGAAGGAACAGGACGCACAGGTGGAGGGCGGAATGTTCGCGCTGTGGAACGACCTCTACGGCAACGGCATCACGGTGGCCGACCTCCACGACCGCATCTACCCGGTGCTGCAGGTCATAGCCGACAAGTGTTGGACGGCACAGCTCGTACAGCTGCCCTATGCCGACTTCGAACTGTCCTGCCGGACGCTGAGTGAAGCACCGGGGGTCAATGCGCGGGGAAGGATAAGCTTCCCCTCCCTGAGACTCACTGAGGTGAAGGCTGGCGAACGTCTCGGACTGCCCGTGGCAGAGGTGGGCTTCGGCCACCGCATCTCCTTCACCATTGACTGCGCAGCGGAGGCCAAGGGTACGCCACTGACCATCGGGCCGCAGTCTACGTTCTACCTGTCTGACCCTGTCAGCGGCAAGTTAGGCTACCTGCGCGAAGACTATCTCGACACCTTCGACTACACCCTGCCCACGGAGGGCGAGGTGGAGATTGCCATAGAAACCACCAACCGGGAGACGACGCTGTATGTGGACGGCGTGAAGCGCGAGACGTTGGGCGAACAGCGGTTTTACGTCTGCGACTCCCTCAGCCGCGTCAACAGGATGCCGTTCCGCACGGAGCGTCCTGCCGTACACCTCCCCTCGGTGAGTATGCGCTACCTGCGCACCCTGTTCTTCCCCCTGCAGGAGGCTGGCCGTTTCAAGAGTAGGGTGAGTCGGCTGAGGGTAGAGCCGCTGAACGCCACGACGTTGTCTGCCGACGACCGCCACATTCCGGCCACTGCCCCGGAGGTGTCCTTCACGGGGCGCGTCCAGCGACTGGACAACGGTGGGGTGCGCTACGACTGGACGGGGGTCTACCTGCAGACGGCCTTCACTGGCAGTCGCATCGCCGCCGTGATGGCTGAGGAGGGAACGAGTTTCCACAATGTCTTCATCGATGGACAGTGGGTGAAGAAAATCAAGGTTACGGGACAAGCGCCTCAGACCATCGTCCTGGCCGACCAGCTTCCGGAGGGACAGCACCTGCTGCGCCTCCAGAAATGTACGGAGGGAGAGTACGGCTGCACCACGGTGAAGGAAATCATCGTGGAACGCACCGCCGAGCTGAGTCCCGTGCTGCCTGCCGACCGTTTCATCGAGGTGATTGGCGACAGCTACACCTGCGGCTACGGCACGGAGAGCGACAACCGCGACGACCCGTTCCAGTTGGAGACGGAGAACTGCGACAAGGCATACGCCTGCATCGTGGCGCGCTACTTCAAGGCCGACTATGCCCTCGTGGCGCACTCCGGGCAGGGCATCGTGCGCCACTGGGGCGACAGCGTGCAGCTATCTGTCGACAATATGCCGACGCGCTGGACACAACGGTTCGATGCCCACGGCACGGAGCCTTACGATTTCCAGAGCTACAAGCCGCAACTGGTATTGATTAACGTGGGCACCAATGACTTCTCGCCCGGTGCGATGCCCACCATAGCACAGTATGTGGACAGCTACGTGAAACTCATCCAGTCGGTGAAGGCTCGTTATGGGGAGGAGGTCACTGTGCTCTGCATCACGCCCCACTCTGCCAACAGCGAGTTGAAGGCCGCGCTGCACGAACTGAGTGACAGGACGCGACCGATGAACCGCGTCTTCATGGCCAACGCCATGGATCGCACCGTCTCAGAAACCACCGACCTCGGAGCCAGCTGGCATCCCAACTACCGTGGCCAGTGCAAAATCGCCATGTCGCTGATTCCGCAAATCTCCACCATCATGGGTTGGAGTTATGCCCCTATAGACGTGAAATAAATGCCTCCAAAAGGTAGGTTTCTCAGATTTTTTGCTTACTTTTGCCCTGTTTTAGAATATTCCAAAAAGCAAATGACAGAACTTGAAAAGATGCGGAGTGGACTGCAGTACGATTACGCCACTCCGGAGGTGGAAGCCAGTTGGAAGCACGCTCGTAGCTTGTGTGCCCGACTGCAGACTATGACGGTGCACGATGACGACTACCGGGAGGTGATAGAAGACCTTATTCCCGGTTTTCCCAAGACCTCGGAGCTGATGCCGCCCTTCCATTGCGACCACGGCAGCAGCATCATCGTTGGCGAACACGTGTGCATCAACTACAACTGCACGATGCTCGACGAGGGTCTTATCACCATTGGCAATCATGTGCTCATCGGACCCAACTGCAGCTTCTACACACCCCAACACCCGAAGGATTACCTGCAGCGCAGGAACCCGACAGAAACGGGACATTCAATAACCATCGGCGACGATACGTGGATCTGTGGCAATGTGACCATCTGTCCCGGTGTCACCATCGGAGCACGCTGCATCATCGCTGCCGGAAGTGTCGTCACGAAAGACATTCCCGACGATAGTATGGCGGCAGGCAATCCAGCCGTGGTCAAGCGACACCTTATTCCACCATCCAGTCGGTGATGTTCTATTCGGGGGTGTCTGCTGCGTTCCACGGCCTCCTTTGTGAGGTGGAAATTCAGCCCCGACAGCGTTAAAACTTCCCAATTCGTTTTGTGATATCTGAATTTCTCCGTATCTTTGTGGCACAAAACAAATAAAAGGAAAGATTATGATAGACGTCAAGCAGACATTAGCCGCCGCCGAAGAGCGTATGGAGATGGCCGCCATGTTCCTGGAAGAGGAGCTGGGCCGCGTGCGCGCTGGCCGTGCCAACGTGGCCATCCTTGATGGTGTGCGTGTGGACTCCTATGGCTCGAAAGTGCCTTTGAACCAAGTGGCCAACATCTCTACGCCCGATGCGCGCACCATCGCCATCAAGCCTTGGGACAGGAAGCAGATTCGCGACATCGAGAAGGCCATCATGGACTCTGATGTGGGTATCACGCCGGAGAACAATGGTGAGGTGATTCGTCTGGGTATTCCGCAGCCCACCGAGGAGCGCCGCCGCGACCTCGTGAAGCAGTGCAACAAGATTGCTGAGAAGGCCAAGGTGGAGGTGCGCAACGTGCGTGCCGACATCAAGGACAAGTTGAAGAAGGCCGTCAAGGACGGACTCTCCGAGGACTTGGGCAAGGACGCTGAGGCCGACCTGCAGAAGGTGCACGACAAGTACATCAAGAAGCTTGACGAGCTGATGGAGGCCAAGAACAAGGAAATCATGACCGTCTGAGGCGCGTGAAAGGACTCGTCATCAAGAATACCGGCAGTTGGTACACCGTCCTTGCGGACGATGGACGGACTGTCGATTGTAAGATAAAGGGCAACTTCCGGTTGCGCGGCATCCGCTCCACCAACCCCGTGGCCGTGGGCGACCGCGTGGAGATGGTGGCCAGCGGGGAGGGCACGGCCTTCATCACCGAGATAGAAGACCGCCGCAACTACATCATCCGCAAGTCCATCAATCTCTCCAAACAAAGTCACATCATCGCCGCCAACGTTGACCAGGCTCTGTTAGTGGTCACCGTGGCACGCCCGGAGACCAGTACCACCTTCATCGACCGCTTCTTGGCTTCCGCCGAAGCCTACCGTGTGCCCGTCATCCTGGTGTTCAACAAGACGGACACGCTGGACGAGGACGAGCGCAGCCTGCAGCGACAGATGATGCAGCTCTACGACACGGTGGGCTACGACTGCCAGGCCATCTCGGCCGTGACGGGCGAAGGGGTGGAGGAGTTGGTTGGGCGGCTCGCCGGAAAGACCACGCTGCTCAGTGGCAACAGCGGTGTGGGCAAGTCAACCCTCATCAACCGCATCCTCCCGGATGCTCATCTGCGGACTGCGGAGATCAGCGATGCCCATAACACGGGTATGCACACCACCACCTTCAGTGAGATGCTCCGCCTGCCCGACGGGAGCGGCTGGCTCATCGACACACCGGGCATCAAGGGCTTCGGTACGTTCGACATAGAACGCGAGGAGCTGACCAGCTATTTCAAGGAAATCTTCGAGTTCTCCAAGCAGTGTCGCTTCAGCGACTGCACCCATACCCACGAACCGGGCTGCGCCGTGCTCAAGGCCGTGGAGAACCACTACATCGCACAGAGTCGCTACCAGAGCTACCTCTCCATGCTGGAAGATAAAGACGAGAACCGCTACCGCGAAGCCTATTGACGGCTGTTTGCGGTAGCGGCTCTCTTGTAACGTCCGCCGGAAGAGTGACAGAATGTCACTCGCCGATGGTGATGGTGTATTGTGCCATGAACGAGGCACCGGGCTGCAGGTGGTTCATCATGGGCTTGTCCTTGAACTCACCCTTCCATCCGCGTGGGTCGCCCAGTCCGTACCATGGTTCGAGACATACAAACGGGGCTTTCTTTCCGTAAGGACTCCAGAGGGCTATCGCCGGACACTTGTAGTCGAGCGTCACAGCAGGGCGGCCGTCGGTGTCGAGCAGGGAGACGCGGTGCGTCTGTCCCTTGTGGAAGGTCACGGCATCGTCCTTGAAGAACGCATTGTCGAAATGGATGATGCCCTTGTCGGCCTTCGCCGGAATCTCCGTCATCTCGTAGCTGCCGTCCGCAAAGCCCTTCAGCGTTGTCATGGGCTGTGTGTTGTCCATCACCAGTGTGCCTTTCAGTTCGCCGCCCTTCTCCATACCGGGCACGTTGAAGGCCGGGTGGCCACCAATCTGGAAGTGGATTTCCTGCGTGTCGGTGTTCTCCACGTGCCACGTCACCGCCACCTTGTTGCCGTCAATGCGGTAGCTGATGGCCAGGTTGAAGTGGTAGGGATAGACCTTCAGCGTCTCCTCGCTGTCGTGGAGGGCGAAGGTCACGCGACTGTCCGACTGGCTGACCAGCGTGAAGAGCGTGTCGCGTGCGAAGCCGTGGCGCGGCAGGTGGTACTCCTTGCCGTCAACGGTATAGGTGTCGTTGTTGACGCTGCACACAATCGGGAACAGCACTGGCGAGTGTCTCGGCCAGAAGTCCGGGTCGGCCTGCCAGAGGTATTCCCTTCCGCTGTTGTCCTTGATGCTTTGGAGCTCGGCTCCCATCGGTGCCACCTGGATGGCAATCCGTTCGTTTTTAAGTTCTACCATAGTATGTTCCGTTTGTTTTTAGAATTGTTCCAGTAGACGGATGCGCTCCTCGGTGCTGGGGTGGGTGGCAAAGAGGCCGCTGATCTTGTCCATCATGCTCTGCGCGTGGCGGTGCGGATGGATGATGAAGAGCTGGGCCACGTCTTCGCGCTCCACGCGTCCGAGTCCGGGGTCGTTGGAAATCTTGCGTAGGGCCGAGGCCAGTGCCAACGGGTTCTGACAGAGTTCTGCCCCTCCGGCATCGGCCATGAACTCGCGCTTCCGCGAGATGGCAAAGCGCGTCAGCAGTACAAACACGTAGGCGATGGCCGAGCAGAGCAGTCCAACGAGCAACACGACGATGACGGCAATGCCGCTGTTCTTGTTGTCGCTGTCGCCGCCCACGCGGCGGTTGCCGCCGCCAAACCAGAAGATGTTCTGAATGACGTGCATCACCATACCCATCACGGCCGATACGATGCCCACGAAGACGATGCTCGTGATGAGCAGGCGCGTGTCGCGGTTGCGGATGTGGGTCAGTTCGTGACCAATCACTCCAGCCAGTTCCTCATCGTCAAGCACCTGGAGCAGTCCCGTGGTGACCGTGACCGTGTAGCTCTTCCGGTCAATGCCGCTGGCAAACGCATTGAGCTGCGGATCATCAACGACGCACACCTTAGGCATCTCCATACCACCTGCGATGCAGAGGTTCTCCACAATATTATACACGCGCGGATTCTCCCGGCGCTCCAGAGGGCGCGCCCCCGTGGCGTGCTTCACCATCGATGAGTTGAAACAGTAGGCGATGAGAAACCACACAGCCACACCGCCAATCACCCAAGGTGCGGCATGAAGGAAATACTCGTTGACCGTCGCCGCATCGAAGACGTTGACCACGTTGCCGTATTCATCGTAGTAGTACGTGCCGAAATAGCTGATGAGTGCCAAGAACACCCACACCATTCCCAGCAGGATGGCTGGGAACAGCAGGAGCAGCAATACGGTATAGAGATTGTTGCGCTGGATTTGCGTCTGGATACCGACGTATTTCATTGCTTCCGTTTAGAATTTGATTTCAGGAGCCGTCTCCAGCTGGGCGCGCTGTTCCTGTGCCACCTCAAACATCGGCTCGGTGTGGAAACCGAACATTCCGGCCACGATGTTGCCGGGGAAGGTCTGCACGGCATTGTTGAGTTCGCGGGTGGCCGTGTTGAAGTAGCGGCGCGAGGCAGCGAGCTTGTTCTCGATGTCGGAAATCTCGTTCTGCAGCTGCAGGAAGTTCTGGTTGGCCTTCAGGTCGGGGTAAGCCTCCAGCGACACCTTCAGTCCTGACAAAGCGGCAGAGAGCTGGTTGTCGGCCTGTATCTTGTCGTTGATGGTCTGTGCCCCCATGGCTGCCGAACGGGCTTCGGTGACACGCTGCAGGAGTTCCTTCTCGTGGGTAGCATATCCCTTAACGGTCGACACGAGCTGTGGGATGAGGTCGAAGCGCTGTTTGAGTTGCACGTCAATGTTGGCAAAGGCGTTGGTGCGGTTGTTGCGCAGCTTGACGAGGTTGTTGTACAGGGCGATGAGAATCAGTGCGATTCCCACAATCACCAGGATGACAATTAATGTTGTACTCATAGTTGTTTCTGTTTTGATGAATAATCTTTTTTCTGTTTAAGACCTCAAATATACTGCCAAAGTTTCGGACTGCCGAAAAAATTAAGATTTGTTCATATCTTTTATAGATACTACATTTTTTCGTCCGACTACGCCCGGTTGCGCCCATCGAAAATGTTAAAATCGAAAAATACCGAATGTCTTTCTTTCGCTATTCGAAAACTTTTCCGTACCTTTGCAGCCGATTTCCGCCGTCACGGCAGGAATCAACCAAACGAAAATGGGCAAGTCCTGTACGGCCAGCTCCCTCGGAATCCTCCAGGACGGGAACGTAGCAAAGGTACTTGGTTGTAGCGGCGCGATACAGACCGCTTGCCCACCCGCCTCTTTAGCTCAGTTGGCCAGAGCACGTGATTTGTAATCTCGGGGTCGTTGGTTCGAATCCGACAAGAGGCTCAAATTAGTCGATATCCACCACGGTGATGCCTGCCCCACCGAACTGCACGTGCTCGTCCTTGGCACTGCGCACGTTGGGTACGGTGTGCAAATACTGCCGGATGAGCTGACGAAGGGCACCCGTCCCCGTGCCGTGTAGGATGCGCACGCGCGACATCCCCACCAGTATGGCATCATCGATGAAGTGCATCACGGCATCCACGGCCTCGTCGCCGCGCATCCCCCTTACGTCAATGTCCTGATGGAAGTTCTGTTTGCGGTCTTCTATCGTGCTGCGCGTCACCTTCGAGGTGGCAACGGCCAGTGCGGCGTGGGGCATCTCCGTCTTCTGGGGCATCTGCTGCTTGCTGGCCAGTTCCAGCTGGCTCACCTTCATCTTGGTCTTCATGTCGCCGAAGATGATGACGGCGTTCTTGCCCGACAGGCTCTCCACCTTGCCCACGGTGCCCAGTCCCTTGATGCACACGTAGCTGCCCACAGCGATGGGGGCTGACGGCTGCTGCGGACTGCTGGCGGTGCGTGTCGGAGTGGTGGCCGACGGCGTGGCGGTCGCGTTTTTCTTCTCCTCCTTGCGCTTGGCCTTCCGTTCGCGGCGAGCCAGAATCTGCTGCATCTTGCGCTCGATCATCTCGTCCTTCTCGCGGGTGTCAATCTCCAGCACCTGCTGCCGGAACTCGTTCAGCTCCTCGCGCACCAGGCGCGTGCGTTCCTTCTCGGCCTGTGCCTCCTTAATCTCGCGGATGGTGTTCTCTATCTTCCTGTTGCTCTCGCGCAGCAGCTCTTCGGCCTGTTCCTTGGCGCGGCGCAGGATGGCCTTGCGCTCCTGCTCAATCTCCTCGATGTTGCTCTCGTATTTCGCGATGCGTCCCTCCAGCGACTTCTCGTGCTGGTGGATGGTTTGCCGCTTCCCCTCCCAGTAGCGTTTGTCGCGCACGATGTCCTGCAGGTATTTGTCGCTCTGGATGTATTCCGAGCCGACAATCTCGCTGGCATCGTTGATGACCTCCTCGGGAATGCCCGTCTTACGGGCAATCTCGATGGCAAACGATGATCCGGGCTGGCCGATGGACAACTGGAAGAGGGCCTGCATCTGGTGGCGGTCGTAGAGCATGGCTCCGTTGACCACGCCCTCGTGCTGTTCGTCGAAATGCTTCAGGTTCTGATAGTGGGTGGTGATGACACCGAAGGCCTGCTTCTTCCAGAACTGCTTCAGCACCGCTTCAGCAATGGCTCCGCCGATGGCGGGTTCTGTGCCGCCGCCGAACTCGTCGATGAGCAGCAGCGTGTGACCGTTGGCCTGCCGCATCATGTTCTTCATGTTGAGCAGGTGGCTGGAGTAGGTAGACAGGTCGTCGGCGATGCTCTGTTCGTCGCCGATGTCAATCATGATGTCGTGGAAGATGCCTACCATTGAGCGTTCGCCCATAGGGACGGAGAGTCCGCACTGGAGCATATACTGCAGCAGTCCCACCGTCTTCAGACAGACCGACTTGCCTCCTGCGTTCGGGCCGGAGATGACCAACAGGCGTTTCTCCGCGGTCAGTATGATGTCAAGGGGCACCACCTTCTTCTCCTGCCTCTCCAGCGAGCGTTGCAGCAATGGGTGGACGGCCTGTATCCAGTCGATGTGCGGCTCGTCCTTCACCTGCGGTTCAAAGGCCTTCATCTCGCTGGCCAGTTCCGCCTTGGCGCGCAGCAGGTCAATTTGCGCCAGGAACTGGTAGGAGGCGAGCAACTCCCCAACGTGGGGGCGCACCTCGGCGGTGAACACGGTGAGGATGCGTATCAGTTCGCGCCGCTCCGCAGCCTCCAGTTCGCGCACCCGGTTGTTGGCCTCCACCACCTCGGTAGGCTCAATGAACACCGTCTTTCCCGTGTCGCTTTGGTCGTGTACGATGCCTTTGATGCGCCGCTTGAGTGCCGGAGCTACGGGGATGACCAGTCGGCCGTCGCGCAGTGTCGGTGCAACGTCCTTGTCCACCAGTCCGTCGCGCTGTGCGGCGTGTAGGATGGTGTATAGGGTGCGCGATATTCCGCCTTCCGTCTGTGCCAGTTCGTGGCGTATGCCTGCCAGCGTCATAGAGGCGGAGTCCTTGATTTTTCCGAATTTGTCGAGGATGGAGTCAATGCGCCGCATCATGGCCGGGAAGGTCTGTACCTCGGCGGCCAGCCGGTGGAGGGCAGGATAGGGGTAAGCCGGATGTTCCTCGTCTCCCTCGTTGCGGTTCAGGAAGGCAGCAATCTGCGCGATGGTCTCCAACGACCGCCGCAGGTCAAACAACTCGTCTTCCTCCAGGTGCGTGTTCTCCAGTCGGATGCGTTCTATGGCCTGCCGGACATCGAAGAAATAGTTGAGGGGAAACGCGTCCGTTTCCTGTTGCAGTCGTCGGAACTCCCTCACCTGTTCCAGCCATTCGTTGATGGTGTCTGCCTGGTCAGAAAAGCCCACCTCGTCAGCCTGCTCCTTGCCCAGTGTGCTGAGGCAGTGTCCTTTCAGCAACTTGCGTATTTCGTCGAAACCGATTTTCGTTTCAAAGTTCTTCGGGTAAATCATGCTACAAAATTACATATTTTTGCCCGATACAGCAAAAAAATGCTTCGAAATTTGTGTATTCGGGAAATTACCCGTACCTTTGCACCGCTTTTTCACCATCGCATATTAGGAGAGGTGGTAGAGTGGTCGATTACAACGGTCTTGAAAACCGTCGTACCGAGAGGTACCGGGGGTTCGAATCCCTCCCTCTCCGCAGAAACGCATCAAAAAAGAGAGTGCCACACAAGGGCATTCTCTTTGTTTTTTTGCCGCACTCAAATCCGCTGCCGTTTTATTACAACCTTAAAGAAAAGGGACGGATGGGCTTTGCGGCCTGTCCGTCCCCTTTTCGTTGTAGAGTGACTTTTTCCTATAGTCTAATTCATGTGGCGCAACACCTTCTCATAGTAGTTCTGAGTGGCCTGTCGCGAGTAGTGGTGTCCTCCGTTCCATGCGCGGATGGCATACTCCACGTTGTTGGCCTTGTTGTAGAACGACTGTATGAGGAGAAACATCTCCTTCGACTTCCTAACGTCGAAGCGGTCGCTCATCGTGTAGCGCTTCTTGCTCTGTCTCATCTGCAGGATGCGGTTACATTCCTTGACGCAGATGGGGGTAATCTGCATGATGCCGCAGGACTTTCCGCTGACGGCTTTCGGATTACCTTGACTCTCCACCTGGATGATCGCATTGATGACCGGTGTCCAGTCAAACGAGCGTGCTTTCTTTGTTCCTGCCGAAGCATTGACGGAACAAGCCATAATGGCCAATGTAATCAATACATTCTTAGCAATCTTTACCATAATAACGCTTTGAAGCATGACCGTCTCACCACGAGACATTCAATCGTCACGCTATTGTTAACGGGCACAAAGGTACGGCGTTATTTTAGAATGGCCAAATATTGCGGAAGAAAAGGCGATTGATTATCAAATAATTAACATAAATCAACTTTATTTGTCCTCTTGGAACAGAGGGTCTTCGGGCATCACCATGATGGGTTTTTGGTCGTAGGCCTTGAGGAGTTCCGGGCTGACGTACTGCTTGTCGACCACCAGTCGGAACATATACTCGCGGAACCAGCGGTCGGTCATGATGAGGCAGCCCTTCTGCCCCCAGCTGCTGCCCCAGGAGTTCTCCACCTTCCACTTGGTGGCCTTGCCCTCGCTGTCGAGGTCTACGGCGGTGAGCGTCATAGCGTGGGTGGAGCCGCTGTCGAAGGTGGCGATGCGCTGTGCCTTATCCATGGTGAACGAGGTGCCGAAGAGGGCGGCATAGTCGAAATTCTCCGTGTCGGCGAAGCCGCGCTTGCGGTCCAGTTGCTTGCCTACGTCGTAGCTGGAGTAGAGTTTCCGACCGTCCTTGAGCGAGGCGATGGCCAGCTGTTCGATGTCGTCCATCGGCAGGTTGAGGTATTTCCAGTTGTGGCCGTCGTAGGTGTGGCGGTCGTATTCCACCTCGTAGGTCTTGTAGTAGGGGCGGCGCGGGTCGTTCATCACCATGATGAACGTGCCGTTGATGGGACCGCCCACCACCTCATCGTAGAACGTCTTCGGCGTGTACTGCTTGACAGGCGTCAGGGCGCGTCCGTCCTTGTCCTTGAAGGCATAGTCAAAAGCCTTGACGGGTTCGCCAAGAGCCAGCGCGAGGATGTTGTAGACCTCGGCGAGTGCGGCAGTCTTGGCCTTCTGCACCTCCGCCGTCTTCCGTCCGTCGGCCACCATCTGCCGCAGCTTCAGACCGTGTTCCCGGAGCTTCGACTTGAGGATGGTCGCCATCCGCGACGTGCTTTCTGCCGAATAGCTCTCGGGCTGCACGCTGCTGGGTACGAGACCATATTTCTCGGCCAGGTCGGCCACACCGCAGAACGTGCCGCCGTCGCCGATGGGACTGCGGAAGAAGAACTGCACGCGCTGGTCCTCGAAGGGCTTCTTCGCCGTGTCGATTACACCTTGGAGCATGAGGTTCGACTTCTCCAGTTGGTCGTAGAAGAACAGGTAGCCCTGCGAGAGCGATACGGTCAGCGAGTCGGTGCGCTTGGCGAAGTTGCCGCGCAGCACGTTGAAGCCGCTGAACATCCAGCAGCGTCCGCTCTGCTTCTGGTCGGTGATGGACTGGCTGGGAGTCTCCACGCTGAAGTACGTGTCGAGGTCGCCAGCGTTGGCTCGGTTCGCGGCCAGGCCGTCGATGGCATTGGCGGCCACGGCGTTCTGCAGCGCACGGCTGGCCGGACTGGCCTGGTGTTGCTGTTCGAGTTGTTGCAGCATCTGTGCGGAGAGGCCTCCGGCGTTCTGCGCCCCAGCAGGGACGGTGAGGAACAGGGCAATGGCCATCGTCAGAGCCGACGGGACAAGGTGTCTGTTTACAGTAGTTTTCATTGTCAAATGTTTTGTCTTTAGTGATTATTGGGTGCAAAGGTACGGAATTTTTTTGTATTCTCAGCACTGCGCCCTCTGAGATATTCGTTTGGTGTGATTCCATACTCCTTTTTGAAGATTTCGCGGAAGTAGTTAAGGTCCGTAAAGCCGCTCTCGAATGCTGCTTGAGAAACATTGTGGCCTTTCTCCAGCATCATCTTACATGCATGAATCAGTCGCATTTTCCTTATATATTCATTCGTGCTGACCCCAAGCAACGCTTTTGTCTTACGATAAAGCGTACTTTGGCTGACGGACAGTTCGGAGGCAACCTTGTCAAGGTTCAGCTTAGGATCGGCGATATGATGGTTGATAAAGCTATTTAGCTGGTCCATGAAAAGCCTGTCGAGGCGACTGAGTGCCGGTTGTTGTGAGTCGTGAGCCGTAAGGGATGTGTCTTCCTCCGGTTGCCGGACCATGTTGAGAGAATCGAGGATATGCTTGGCCAGTTTTCGTCTTGTGTCAAGAATGTTATGGACGCGTGCCAACAATATATTGATGCAGAACGGCTTGGTCAGATAACTGTCCGCTCCGCTCTCATACCCTTCCTGACGGTCGTCTATAGCCGTCTTTGCCGTGAGCATGATGACAGGTATGTGGCTTGTCGTCATGCCATTCTTGATGTTCCGCGTCATGGTGATGCCATCCATGACCGGCATCATGATGTCGCAGATAATAAGGTTAGGGAGGCTCTGCTGTGCAGCCCTCAGTCCTTCCTCTCCGTTGCTGGCCTGGATGACAACATATTCTTTCGAAAGGTTCTCCGCGATAAAGTTGTTGATGTCGTTGTTGTCTTCTACCACGAGTACGAGTGCCTTGTCTTTTTCACTGTCGGAGGGGCTTGTGTGGATCTTCCTCTCAGACTTCAAGGTGTCCGCATGGTCTGTGTCTGACCTGTTTTCCGAAACATCTTCGACGATGGCATCCGGGTAAGAGGCATTGTTCTCCAATAGTAATGTGAAGGTCGTGCCGACTCCTACCTGGCTCTGCACGGAAACATCTATTTTATGCAGTTTGCACAACGCTTTGACCAAGGAAAGTCCGATACCGGTTCCCGACACTTTTCCATTACTCTCCCCTTGATAATATCTGTCGAAGATATGTTCTATGGCTTTATGTGGTATTCCTCTCCCCGTGTCAGAAATCTTGATGCACGTATAATCCTTTTCTTCTTTTGATACAACGGATAACGACAACGAGATTTCACCTCTCGCTGTATTCTTCATCGCGTTGGAGAGGAGGTTGGTAAGGACCGTTTTCAGCACCTCACTATCGAACCACAACTCCGGCATATCTTTGTCACATTCTATCTTGTAGGCCACATCGTTGTTGCGGTTCGCCTTGGCGAACTCGTTGCCTGACTCCTCAACAATCTTATCCAGTCTCCCATAATGGATACAGAGTTTCCTGTTGTGTGTCTCGACCTTCCGGAAGTCCAGCAATTTGTTGACGAGTGACAACAGTCTCTCGGCATTGGCACGCAGCAGGCCGACGCTGTGTTTCTCGTCAAGGGTCAGCGAGGCACTTTTCTCCAATTGTCCGATGGGTCCGAAGATAAGTGTGAGAGGTGTGCGAAGCTCATGGGTGACATTGGTAAAGAACTGCAGCCGCTCCCGGTTGTTCTCTTTCTCTGCCGCCAGTTGCCGTTTTTCGAGCAGCATCTCGTTCTTTTCCCTGATTCTGTGCTGATAATACCTCATAAGTACCAGGAGAAGCGTTGCAGCTGCCAACAAGTAAACAATGCGCATAGGCCATGTCGCCCACCAAGGGTGGCGGATTTGCAGGCTCAGTGTGTCAACAGTTCCCTTTTCCCAAGGCTGTCCATGGAGTCGTGCCCTTACCTCTATGGTGTAGTCGCCCGGTTGCATACCATAAATGTCAATGACATTGTCATCGATGAGCACCCATTCATCAGACAATCCCAGAATACGATAACTGTAATCAACCCTCGGGCACTGCATCTTGTCTTCCACGGCAAAGGTTATACGGATGTTGTTCTGGTTATGGGAGAGGCTGTACAAGCCATGGTTTGGCATTACTGGCTGCATTTGGGTCTGTTCGACATCCGTCTGCATGACATTGACCCCCAAGAACTTCACTTGGGACACTCTGCCTGGATTGAGGAGGTGCTTGGCATCCGCCATGAACAGTCCGTCGGTGGAGGTGAAGAACAACCTGTCGTCCTCAACAATCAGTCCTCCAGTAAAGGAGTGGGTCGGCACGGCATCCGCGGCACTGAAATTATAGAAAACCCGTCTGTGAGTGTCCAGGTAAGCCAGTCCGTTGTTTGTCGCCACCCATGCATTGCCATCCGGTGTCTGACAGACGGCACGGATGAAAGGGTCTATCAGTCCTTGCTTATATCCGTATTGTTGGACAGAAGATGGATTGCTCGTGTCTATCAGTCCTACTCCGTCGGGGGTGGCAAGCCATAGTTTGCCCTTTGGCTCCAACCTGAGATGCATGATGGAGTTGGTGAAGAATCCTTTTTGCTGGGTCTGATGGCTGATGAGTCGTCTGTTCCTGTCGAAGAGAAACAGTCCGTCTTCGAAGGTGCCAATCCATATCCGTCCTTTATTGTCCACGCGCAGACCATTGCTTTGCTGATGGCGCAACTGCCGGTTTATGGCATCTTCCTTCCGCAACTTTCCCCATCTCAGACTGTAGATGCCCTTGAGTGTCGTGATCCATGTAATGCCTGTCTTGCTGTCATGGAAAAAGGTTACGGGAAACACACTTTCTCCCTCCAACAACAGCTCCTTGAATTGCCGCTTGACCATGTCGAAAGCAATGAGCTTTCCCGAGGAGGCAAGCAACAGCGTGTTGTCATTGGTCTTGCAAATTGAAAGAATCCGGTCCGTCACTCCGTTTCCTCTCACGGGAATCGTTTCCACAGACCCATTTGGTGAAACCCGGTACAGGCAATGATTTTCTCCACCGGCCCACAATACATCTTTATCTTTGAGCAGGCACCAAATCTCCTCTCCTATTATTTTCGTGAATATCGTCTGCCGA
>CAVFBU010000010.1:0-38142 GCA_963620725.1 Vescimonas coprocola | reverse complement strand
AAATTTGGTTTTTCCCTCGCTTATTCGTACCTTTGTCCACACTCAACATTCAAAATATATCATGGCACTCAACTTGAACAAGAACCTGAAGGTGTACTATTCCATCCGCGAGGTGGCGGAGATGTTTGGCGTCAACGAAAGTACGCTGCGCTACTGGGAAACGGAGTTCCCGACACTCAAACCCAAGACCTCCGGACCGGCGCGCGTGCGACAGTACCAGCAGGCGGACATCGACCAGCTGCGCGTCATCCATAGCCTCGTGAAGGTGCGCGGCTTCAAGATTGCGGCAGCGCGGAAGCTGCTCAACGCCAACCGGCAGGGCACTGCCGACAAGGCGGACGTGCTCAGCCGACTGGTTGCGGTGCGCACGGAACTGCAGGAACTGAAACGACAGATGGACTACCTCACTTGAGGTCGTCCATCTGTCGTTTTTACGATGAATGTCCTTCTGCTTACGGCTGGGGTGTCCAGTGGTCGTCGCGAGCGAAGACGCTGGACACGGTGATGGCCTTGGCTTCCTTCTTCGTGAGCTGGCGGCTCCACGGGGCGCGCTGGCCGATGGCTGCTCCCTCGCCGCGGTTGTTGTACTCCATGTAGCGTGCGGTCTGCTTGGCGGCCTCGCGCCAGGGATGCCAGCCCTCGGGGCGTATCTCCTTCGGCAGTTCGCAGTTCATGAACAGCGTATAGCCGTAGTCGCGCCACGGACGACCCAGGTACACGCGGTCCACGTCAGCGGCGGCGGTGATGCGGCAGTTGTTGAAGACGTAGCCGTAGGCCACGTCCTGCGGCGTGGAGGCGGCGGTGATGTAGGAGTTGGCCTTGCAGTGGATGTCGCAGTGCTCAAACCACGCCGTGGCAGGACCGAAGATGAAGTCGGTGGTGCCCTCGATGTAGCAGCCGGAGAAGTAGAGGCGCGTCTTGGCATTGCCGGTGTAGACGGTGTCTTGATGGCCTAAGAAGCGGCAGTTGACAAACAGCAGGCAGTCGCCTTCGGTGTGCAGGGCAACGGCCTGTCCCAGGCGCGCCGAGTTGTTCTCGATGGTGATGTTCTTCAGTGTGATGTGGCTACCTTCGATGCGCAGCGTGTAGGTGCGGAAGGTGCCCATGCCCTTGCCGATGGCGGGCAGGTAGATGTTGGCGTGGTCGTCCCAGGTGATGATGGTGTTGTCGCGGTCTTCGCCGCAGATCTCCACGTTGGTGAGCCACTGCGGCACGATGACCTTCTCCTTGTACACGCCCTTCTTCACGTAGATGACCTTGTGGTAGTCCATGAAGGCGCGGCACACCTCGATGGCTTCGGCCACGTTGCGGAAGCGTCCCGTGCCGTCGCGTGCCACGACGATGGTGTCGGGGTTGTCGAAATTCTCTTTGCCTTCCATGCCGGCGGCGGCACACAGGAAGGCCATGAGGCAGATTAGTTTTTTCATGTTGATTCTTGTAGTTTTGTTTGTATTGTAGTTGATGTGTTACATGATCTGTGCCACCTCCGTGACATCCTTGATCTTCTTGAGCTTGTTCACGATGACCTTGGCATCCTCGCGGTCGTGGACACGCAGTTCGATGGTGCCATCGAAGAGTCCCTCCTCGCTGGTGATGGCAAACTTATGGATGTTCACGTTGAGTTGGGAGGAGATGATGCTGCTGATGTCCATCACGATGCCCACGCGGTCGATGCCGCGCAGCCGGATGGTGGCGTCGAAGTAGAGCTTCTTGTGCATATCCCACTTGGCATCGAGGATGCGGTTGCCGTAGCTGCTCTTGAGTTTGGCGGCCACGGGACAGGTGCGCTTGTGGATTTCGATGCGCCGCGCGTTGTCGATGAAGCCGAGGATGTCGTCGCCGGGGATGGGGTGACAGCAGTGCCGGAACTTGTACTGGCCGATGTTGCTGTCGGTGATGTAGATGGGCTTCTTGCGGTTGAAGTTGTCGGGGACGATGAAGAGCTCCTGCTGTGGCTCGTCGCCTTTCTTCTGCTTGCCGCGCCCGAGGAAGGGCACCAGGCGGCGCCATCCGCGCTTCGTGCCTTGCTTGTTCTTGCCGTGCAGCTCGTCGAGGTCTTTGTCGCCCAACAGGATGGTCTTCTCGCCGATGGCCTCCAACAGTTCCTCCCGACTACCAGCCTCGTGGAAGGCGGTGAGGCGGTCCACGGTGGCGGCGGTGTTCTCTATCTCGTTCTTGGCGAGGAAGGCATCGAGGATTTCCTCGCCGCGCTTCTGCATCTCACGGCTGTCGCGCCGCAGGATGGCCTGTATCTTGGCGCGTGCCTTCGCCGTCGACACGAAGTTGATCCAGTCGGGCTGTACGTGCTGCGACTTGGAGGTGAGCACCTCCACCTGGTCGCCGCTGTTGAGCTTGTGGCTCAGTGGCACGAGGCGGTGGTTCACCTTCGCACCGATGCAGTGGGAGCCGAGGAAGGTGTGGATGCTGAAGGCGAAGTCGAGGGCGGTGCAGCCAGCTGGCATCGTCTTGATCTCGCCCTTCGGGGTAAATACAAAAATCTCGGAGGCGAAGAGGTTGAGCTTGACGGCGTCGAGGAAGTCCATGGCGTCGGGCTGTGGGTCGTCGAGGATTTCCTTGATGGTGCGCAGCCATTCGTTCAACTCGTTCTCGTCCTCGGTGTATTCGCTGTCGTCACCCTCCTTGTATTTCCAGTGGGCGGCGAAGCCCTGCTCTGCCACCTCGTCCATGCGGTCGGAACGAATCTGCACCTCTATCCAGCGTCCCTGCTTCGACATCAGCGTGACGTGCAGGGCCTGGTAGCCGTTGGCCTTCGGGTGGTTGAGCCAGTCGCGGAGCCGGTCGGGGTGCGACTTGTAAATCTTCGAGATGGCCACGTAGATGTTGAAGCACTCGTTGACCTCCTCCTCGCGCTTTGCAGGGGTGAAGATGATGCGCACGGCCAGGATGTCGTAGATGTCTTCGAAGCCGACGTGCTTGGTCTGCATCTTGTTCCAGATGGAGTAGGGGGTCTTCACGCGCTCCTTGATTTCGTATTTGATGCCCATCTTGTTGAGGGCTTCCTTGATGGGGGCGGTGAACTGGTCGAACAGTTCGTGGCGCGAGGCTTCGGTGGAGGCGAGCTTCTCGGTGATACGGGCGTACTCGTCGGGGTGCTCGTACTGGAAGCTGAGGTTCTCCAGCTCGGTCTTGATGCGGTTCAGTCCCAGGCGGTTGGCCAGTGGGGCGTAGATGTAGAGGGTCTCCCCGGCTATCTTGTATTGCTTGTTGGCAGGCTGTGAGGCCAGCGTGCGCATATTGTGCAGGCGGTCGCAGATCTTGATGAGGATGACGTGGATGTCGTTGCTCATCGTGAGCAGCAGCTTCTTGAAGTTCTCGGCCTGGGCGGAGGCCTGGTCGCCGAAGATGCCACCGCTGATCTTCGTCAGCCCGTCCACAATCTGGGCAATCTTCGGACCGAAGATGTTCTCGATGTCCTCGGTGGTGTAGTCGGTGTCTTCCACTACGTCGTGCAGCAGGGCGGCGCAGATGCTGGTGGAGCCTAAGCCCACCTCCTCGCAGGCAATCTGTGCCACGGCGATGGGGTGCATGATGTAAGGCTCGCCGGACAGGCGGCGCACTCCCTTGTGGGCCTGCCGCGCGAAGTTGAAGGCCTTGGTGATGATGTCCACCTTCTTGCGGTGGCGCGAGGCCAGATAGGTGTCCAGTAGGTGCTGGAACGCAGCGTCCACCATCGCGCTGTCAGCGTTCTCTTTGTTGCGTATGTCTTCGTCCATGGCTGTTTCTCTGTGGTTACACCTTATTATATATATAGGGCTGTGTAGTGCTTATCTGCGGCGGCGACGGCGTGCCTTGCTCTTCTTGCTGCGCCGTGCCTTCGACCGCTTGGTGTAGCGGCTACTCTTCTTCTTCACGTAGCGTTTGCTCTTGTGGTAGTAGGTGGGCACCTCGTCGTTCACGGCCACCTGCAGGCGGTTGCTCAGCAGTTCGTCGGCGCGGAAGCGGCCGATGGAGTCTTCCATCTCAATGAAACGGCTCACGTCGCCCTGCGGCAGGCGGATGGCGTAGGGCTGCGAGGCTCCGGGCACTACGTCGCGGCGGAACATGGGGTTCAGGGCGCGCAGGGCCTCGATGTCGATGTTAAGCACACCGGCTATCTGCTGCAGGTGGATGTTCTTCGAAACCACCACGGTGTCGGTCTGGGCAGGCAGACGACTACTCATCGGACAGATGTTGTGCTTCGAGTAGTAGGCCATCATGTAGTTGGCGGCGATGAAGGCGGGCACGTAGCCGCGCGTCTCCTTCGGCAGGTAGGGGTAGATGTGCCAGTAGTCCTTCGAGCCACCGGCGCGCTGGATGGCTTTCGTCACGTTGCCCGGGCCGCAGTTGTAGGCGGCAATCACGAGGTTCCAGTCACCGAAGATCTTGTACAGGTCGCGCAGGTAGTGGGCGGCGGCAAAGGAGGCCTTCACAGGGTCGCGGCGCTCGTCCACGAGGGAGTTGATCTGCAGCCCGTAGCTCTTCGCCGTGGGCAACATAAACTGCCAGAGGCCGGTGGCTCCCACGCGCGACACGGCCTTGGGGTTCAGTGCCGACTCGATGATGGGCAGGTGGCGCAGTTCCAGGGGTATCTGGTAGAGGTCGAGGGCTTCCTCGAAGATGGGCATGTAGAAGTTGGAGGCTCCGAGGGCGTAGCCGATGGTGCCGCGCAGACGCGTGCAGTAGCGGTCGATGAACTGCTGCACCACGTCGTTGTGGGCCATCTCCATCACGGTGGGCAGGCGGTGCAGCCGGTCCACGAAGTCGGCGGTGGTCCAGACGGGGTTCTCGTCCTTCATGTTGCAGGTGTCGGGGGTGAGGTAGGTCTTCGCCATGTATTCGCTCAACAGACTGTCGAGGTCGTAGGTCATGGCTTCGGGAAACTGGATGTATTCCTGCTTGCCCGTCTCGTGGTCGATGACCACGAGTTCGTCGTCGGCATCCATGGCTAAGGTGTCGGCCACGAGGGTGTCGGCCACGAGGGTGTCGTCTGCGGAGGGGGCTGTCGTCCTCTGTGCTTGAACGGCGGTCAGCGTGGCCAACAGAAGGAGGAGTATGGTTGTTCGTTTGATGTTCATTGCTGTGCTTTTAGTCTCTTTGTCTCTTAGTCTCTTAGTCTCTTAGTCTCTTTGTCTTTTAGTCTCTTCGTCTCAGAAGGTCTCTTAGTCTCTTCGTCTCAGAACGTCTCTTCGTCTCAGAACGTCAGGCTGCAGTTTAGTCCCACGGACTGTGCCGCTAATGTGCGGCCGTCGCCAGTGGTGGGAATCACGGTGGGACTGACGCGCAGGCTGAGGTCGTTGGAGATGTCGAACACGGAAAGCTCGGCATCCACGTAGGCATCAATGACGGAGAGGGCGTAGACACCCACCATCACGAAGAAGCTCATGTCGCGCCAGCGGCGGTATTTGTCCTTCCTGCTCTTGAAGATTTGCTTGTAGCGTTCCTCGTTGCTGCTGTTGATCTGCATCCCAAGGTGCAGGAACTTGTTGTAGCTGTTGGTGTTGGGGTCGTCGTCCATGATGTCGAGGTAGGCCTGGGAGTAGTCCTTATACATCATGTCGTTCCACGTCAGGGCGTAGACGCACCCCATAATACCGCCGTAGACGAGGGGCAGCTTCCAGTATTTCCGGTTGTAGATTTGTCCGGCACCGGGCAGCACGAGAGCCAGCCAAAGGGCGCGCTGTGGGTCGGGTCGCCACGTGCTCCAGTCGCGCCGTTCGCGCCGCTTCATCGGCACGCTGTCCGCAAGGAGGGTGGGGAGGGTGTCTGTGCTGAGGACGAGAAGGCTGTCTCCGTTCAAGACTGGCAGACTGTCCTTGGGCGCACTATTCTCTGCCAAAGGCTGTTGCCTCTGGGCGGCGGCGGCGGTGCAACAGGCTATCAGCAGGGTGCAGACGACTGCCCTCAGTGTCTCTATGGTGCTATTCGGTCTCAACGTCGGTTTCGGTGGTGTGGCAGCGGTCCAGGGCGTTCAGCAGGTGCTCCAACTGCTCTTCGCTGTCGAAGGCGAAGGTGAGCTTGCCGTTGCCCTTGGGGGAGAGGCTGAGCTTGACCTTGGTGTCGAAATGGTAGGAGAGGCGGTCGCGCAGCACGGCGAACTCCTTGGGGAGTGGGTTGGTGGGGGCGATGCGGCGCCGTCCGGCCTTGATGTCGTTGCCGTTCTTGATGTCCTGCGCCATCTCCTCCACCTTGCGGACGGAGTAGTCGCCGCTCTGGACGGCCTTGAAGAGGCGGATCTGTGCCGACGGACTGTCGACGGCCAGCAGGGCACGGGCGTGACCCATGTCAATCTTGTGTTCCTTCAGTGCCATCTGCACCTGGGCGGGCAGTCGCAGCAGTCGCAGGTGGTTGGCCACATCGGCGCGGCTCTTGCCCACGCGCTCCGCGATGCGGGCCTGGGTCATTCCGCTCTTCTCGGCCAGCGACTGGTAGGCCAGGGCGACCTCGATGGCGTTGAGGTCCTCGCGCTGGATGTTCTCCACCAGGGCCATCTCCATCACGTTCTCGTCGTCCACGGTGACGATGTAGGCGGGAATGGTCTTCAAGCCAGCCATCTGCGAGGCGCGCCAGCGGCGCTCGCCAGCGATAATCTGGTACTTGTCGCCCTCCGTCTTGTGGAGGGTGACGGGTTGGATGATGCCTAACTCCTTGATGCTGGCGGCCAACTCCTGCAGGGCGGCCTCGTCAAACTCGCGGCGGGGCTGGTTGGGGTTCGGCTCGATGTCTTCGATGGCGATGGTGCTGAGGTTCGACGAGCCTTGCGTATGTACGGTGCTGGTGTCGATGAGGGCGTCCAGACCGCGTCCGGCACCCATGTCGTCGAGGCCGCGCCCCAGCACGTTGTGGTCGTATTTCTTTCTTACTGCCATGAGCGTCTGGTGTTATTGTCCTTTTTGTCCTTGTTGCTGTCCTTCCTGCTGCTCCTTGTCGTTCTTGTCGATGATTTCCTTGGCCAGGGAGAGGTGGTTCTTCGCACCGGTGGACTCCGCGTCGTAGAGGATGACGGGCAGGCCGTGGCTCGGACTCTCCGAGATCTTCACGTTGCGCTGGATGACGGTCTTGAAGACGAGTTCCTGGAAGTGGCGCTTCACCTCGTCGTAGATTTGATTGGCCAGGCGCAACCTGGAGTCGTACATCGTCAGCAGGAAGCCCTCAATCTCCAGCACGGGGTTGAGCTTACTCTTGATGATGCGCACGGTGTTCAGCAACTTGCTGATGCCCTCCAGTGCGAAGTACTCGCACTGCACGGGGATGATGACGGAGTCGGCGGCGGTCAGCGCGTTGACGGTGATGAGGCCCAGCGAGGGCGAACAGTCGATGAGGATGAAGTCGTAGTCCTTGCGCACAACGCTGAGCAGCTTCGCCAACACGTGTTCGCGCTTCTCAAGGTTCAGCATCTCTATCTCCGCACCTACGAGGTCGATGTGGCTCGGCACGATGTCCAGTCCCTCGATGTCGGTGGTGTAGATGGCGTCGCGCACATCGGCATTGTTGATGATGCACTCGTAGAGCGAGCACTCCACTTCCTTGATGTTCACGCCAAGACCGCTGGAGGCGTTGGCCTGCGGGTCGGCATCCACCACGAGGACGCTCTTCTCCAGTGTCGCCAGCGAGGCGGCAAGGTTAATGGTGGTGGTGGTCTTTCCCACACCGCCCTTCTGGTTTGCCAGTGCTATGATTTTTCCCATGTTCTTCTGTCTCTTTTTTTATCGTAGAGCGGGCAAAGTTACGAAAAAATGACGAGAAAAGCCTATTTTTCAACCTTTTTTAGTACTTTTGCACGCAAAATACCCTATCACGCAACCCGATGAAGTACTATCTCATAGCCGGCGAAGCCAGCGGCGACCTCCATGCCGCACACCTCATCAAAGCCCTCCGCGCAGAGGACTCCCAAGCACAGTTCCGCTGTGTCGGTGGCGAACAGATGCAGTGCGCCGGGGGCACACTGGTGCGCCACTACCGCGAGCTGGCCTTCATGGGCTTCATCCCCGTCCTGCTCCACCTGCGCACCATCCTGCGCGCCCTGCACCAGTGTAAGGCGGACATCCTCCACTGGCAACCCGATGCGGTCGTCCTCGTGGACTATCCGGGTTTCAACCTGCGCATCGCGCGCTTCGTGCGCCAGCACACGGACATCCCCGTCTACTACTACATCGCGCCGAAGCTGTGGGCGTGGAAGGAGTACCGCATCAAGAACATCCGGCGCGACGTGGACGAGCTGTTCTCCATCCTGCCCTTCGAGGTGGACTTCTTCGAGGGGAAGCACCATTACCCCATTCATTACGTGGGAAACCCGACGGCACAGGAGGTGGCGGAGTTCCAGGCCGCCAGTCAGGAAAATCAAACTCCCTGCCCAGAGAAAAATTTTTCTCTGCCCAGCGCGTTGGAAAACGCCCGTCCTGTCATCGCCCTCCTTGCCGGTTCGCGCCGACAGGAAATCAAGGATAACCTGCCAGCTATGTTGGAGGCTTCCGCCCATCTTGCCGACCGCTACGACCTCGTAGTGGCGGGTGCACCGGGCATCGAGCCTTCGTTCTACGACCGCTTCCTTCGGGGTGCGCAGGCGCGCCTCGTGCGCGACAGGACATACGCCCTCTTGGCCACGGCCACGGCGGCCCTCGTCACCAGTGGCACGGCCACGCTCGAAACGGCACTCTTCCGTGTGCCGCAGGTGGTGTGCTATCGCACGCCGCTGCCGCACCTCGTGGGTTTCCTGCGCCGCCGCTTCCTCCACGTGCCCTTCGTCTCGCTGGTCAACCTCATCGCGGGGCGCGAGGTCGTGCCGGAACGGGTGGCGGAGTCGTTCTCCGTTGCCAACATCCGCACCAGCCTTGAGGCCATCCTCCCCGGTGGCTCCGCCCGCGAAACCATGCTCCAGGGCTATGGCAACGTGCAGCGTGCCCTCGGCGACCGCTGTGCCCCAGCCACCACCGCCCGTATCATGGTGCAACTGCTGAAAGAAAAGAAATGTCAAATACAGAACAACGGATGAAAAAGATTACTGTGGCCATTGACGGCCACTCCTCTTGTGGAAAGAGCACCATGGCGCGCCGCCTCGCCGCCGCTGTGGGCTATGTCTATGTGGACACGGGGGCTATGTACCGCAGTGTCACGCTCTACGCGCTCCGGCAGGGTTTCTTCGCACCAGACGGAACGCTGGACGAGGCGGCCTTGCAGCGCGACCTCGACGGCGGAAAGGTGCAGGTGGCCTTCCGACCAGGCACAGTGGACACGCCGCCGCAGACGCTCCTCAACGGCGAGGACGTGGAGCGCGAGATACGCTCCATGGAGGTGTCGGCACACGTCAGCACCATCGCCGCACTGCCCTTCGTGCGCACCGCCATGGTGGCGCAGCAGCGACTGATGGGACAGGACAAGGGGGTCGTCATGGACGGACGCGACATCGGTACGGCGGTGTTCCCCGATGCGGAGCTGAAGGTGTTCGTCACGGCCTCGGCTGAGGTGCGCGCCCAGCGCCGCTACGACGAACTGACGGCGAAAGGAATGGAGGCAGACTATGCGGACATCCTTCGTAACGTGCAGGAACGTGACTACATCGACAGCCACCGCGCTGTGTCGCCGCTGCGCCCGGCTCCCGATGCCGTGCTCCTTGACAACTCACTGATGACGGTGGACGGACAACAGCAATGGCTGCTCGACCGCTTCCGCCAAACCGTCGCCGCCCAATGATGCACCATGTCTGCCGCTGCGTGGCACGGGACGGACGCACTACGTGCTGCGCCCTCGCCTTGCTCTGCCTCGTCCTGTCTACCGTGACAGCACAGGCGCAGGACACGGCAGATGGTGCGTTCGCCTTCCTCCAGTTGCCAGCCTCACCGCACGCCGCTGCCCTCGGCGGCGACAACATCAGCATCGACGACGATGATGCCACACTGGTGTTCCACAACCCGGCATTGCTTTGCAACGTCACGGCGCAGTCGCTCGCGCTCTCTTACATGAACGTGATGGAGGGCATGAAGACGGCCACGGCGGCCTATACGGACACGTGGGGGGAACGCACAGCGTGGGCCGTCAGTGCGCGCCTCGCCGACTACGGGGAGATGCAGCGTACGGACGCTTCCAACACGGACTTGGGCACATTCCGCGCGAAGGACATCGCGCTGGCGGCCTCGCTGGCCTACTTGCTTTCCGACCGCTGGAGTGGTGGTCTCACGCTGCGCTACTGTGCCTCGCACATCGCGGAATACCGCGCCCGCGCCCTGGCCGCCGACCTCGGACTGAACTACATGGACGAAGAACGGCTCTTCTCGCTCTCGGCCACGGTGCGCGGCCTCGGCGCAGAGGTGGAGACCTACGACGGCGAGCGCGAGGCACTGCCCACGGAGGTGGTTGTCGGGCTCTCCAAGCGGTTGGCCAATGCTCCGCTGCGCTTCTCGGCCACGCTCTCGGACCTCACGCACTGGAACCGCCCGTTCTTCCGCCACCTCGCCGTTGGGGCAGACCTCTTCCTCAGCTCTCGCATCTATCTTGCGGCAGGGTATAACTTCTTGGGCGACAGCGATGCATCGCGCTTTGACAGCGACGAGGTCGCTGACAGCCGCCGCGCCGCTGGCTTCTCTTGCGGAGCCGGACTGTGTCTCCAGCGTCTCCAGTTCCATGCCGCCTGGACCAGCCGTTGCTCCTCCTCGTCCTCCCTTCTCCTCTCCCTCGCCTACGTGTTCTGACACGAAAAAAATGGTATTTTCGGATATTTCTGCCTAAAACATTTCGGTATTTTCGGATATTTTAGCCCAAAACATTTCGGTATTTTCGGATATTTTAGCCCAAAACATTTTGGTAAAACCCCTAAAAGTGCTATCTTTGCAGCCGGAATCAGACAACATGAATAGACTATGGAAAGAACATTCAAGCGAAAACTTTACGACCGTCTCCTTGCATGGAAACGGGATCAAAATGGGAAATCGGCCATTCTAATTGAAGGAGCACGGCGTGTCGGGAAGTCCACACTTGTCGAAATGTTCGCCAAAAACGAGTACGACTCCTATATCCTCATTGATTTCAACAAGGCATCTGAAGAAGTAAAGTCATTGTTCAACGATTTGATGGACATCGATTTTATCTTCCTTCAATTGCAAACCATATATAATGTGATACTGAAGGAACGAAGGTCGGTAATCATCTTCGACGAGGTACAACAGTGTCCTCCTGCCAGACAAGCCATCAAATACCTTGTTGAGGACGGACGCTATGACTACATGGAGACAGGCTCGCTCATCAGTATTAGGAAAAATACAAAAAACATAACCATTCCCAGTGAAGAGGAGCGTCTCACCTTGTATCCGATGGACTATGAAGAATTTCGATGGGCCATGGGCGACGAGACAACCATGCCGCTGCTACGCACATTCTATGAGAAACGGATGCCGTTGGACAAAGCGCATCGGAACAAAATGCGCGACTTTAGGCTTTATATGCTGGTAGGCGGTATGCCGCAAGCCGTGAATGCATATCTTGAGACCAACAATTTCAGTATCGTTGACCGTGTGAAACGGGGCATCATCAAGGTCTATCAAGACGATTTCAAAAAACTGGATGAAACGGGGCGTCTGGAGACGCTCTTTATGGAAATTCCTTCCCAGCTCAGCCAGACAAACAACCGCTACAAGCCGTATGCGATTTTGGGAGACATAGGTAATGACAAGCTTTTGGCACTTCTAAAAGACCTTGAAGATAGCAAGACGGCCCTGTTCTCCTATCATTCCAACGAGCCGAACGTAGGAATGTCGTTAACCAAAAACATTTCCAAATTCAAGATATTCTGTGCCGATACCGGACTCTTTGTCACCCTTGCATTTTGGGACAAGGACCATACCGAGAACGTCATTTATCAGAAGCTCCTGAACGATAAACTCGGCACCAATTTAGGATATGTGTATGAGAATGTCATAGCCCAAATGCTGACAGCATCGGGCAACAAGCTCTTTTATTACACTTGGCCTAAGGATGAGACGCACAGCTATGAGATAGATTTTCTGTTGTCGCGCGGTGCAAAACTTCACCCGGTTGAAGTCAAATCATCTGGTTACAAATCGCACAAGTCGCTCGATGTCTTCTGCGAGAAATTTTCTCAGATTATCGAACGACGGTATTTGATATATACAAAAGACTTGCAAAAGGACCATGAAACGCTATTGCTGCCTGTTTACATGACTCCGTTCATTTAAGACACAGCGTTAAGCATTCCTTCCTGTTAATGTAGCAATTTCCGAAAATATGACAATCACCTCCCGTCATCCAGACCGATTTGTCTGATGCCGCAGAGCCATTGAATAAGGGGGCTAAAAAACGGCACTCGACTCAATCGATCAAATGAGTCGACTCAATCGATCGATTGAGTCGAGTGAAACGATTTTTTGAGTCGACTGATACGATAGAAGGCCGCGACTTCTTGCCACACTCAAATCCCCTGCGTTTTTCTTACAACCTTATCGCCTGTAATTCTAACGGTACTTTTTTTGTCTTGACTCTCCAAATATTTCGTGGAAAAAGTACAGACGGTGGTCAAGCGATGGGGCGGAAGAAAGGGAGCAGCGTTGGCTGCTCCCTTTACCATCATTCTTCAAGCAGGTCACAGAACATCAGACGAGTTCTTAATTTCCGCGGGTGCTGTATACGTTCTGTGCGTTCCCCCGTGTCTTTGGGGGGCTTGGTATAAAAATCCTCGTCTATCTCACGAGAGAAGAGGGATTTGAAGCCATTATGCTCATAGAACCGTAGAATATTCGGCTCATTTTTAGCATCAACAATTGCGAAGCGGCAACCTGTTTTGTTGGAATCATCAAGAAACCACATCTTGATAAAGTCTAACACCTCTGAGCCAACTCCCTTTCCTGAGAATTGGGAGGAAACAGCCAAACGACCTACAAGTACACCAGGATAACGAGTCAGCATCTTTTCTCGATTGGTAATTTTCCACATGGCATTGCGCCGACTACTGGGCAAATCGTAGATACGAATACTGTCATTGGATACGGTAAAACATGCAACTAAAGTACGAGTATCATCTTTCATGCGAAAACAATACGACTTTCCCATCCGGTAACGTGTGTAGTCCATTGCATCCTTTTGAAAAAATTCGTCCATATCATCGTCTCCACATACAAAAGGGTGACACTCCTTAAGGATGCCATCAGTCAGCACGTCAAGGATGCAGTTCTCTTCGAGAAAGGCCATTGTTAAATCAAAAATTGATGTTCGACCTTTTGAGAATAGTGCGCATAGCCTGATAACGAGGGTCTGCTTTCAAATCTCGCTTCAAGCGCAGGTCATACTTGCGCTCTGTCTCGTCCGCCATTTCGCGGAAGCGGCGCGCTTCGTTGCCATAAAGCGTGGGGATTGCCTTTATTGCTAATGCCATAACCTTGTTTTTTATCGTTTCTGCTGCAAAGGTACTTTTTTGTCTTGACTCTCCAAATATTTCGTGGAAAAAGTACAGACGGTGGTCAAGCGATGGGGCGGAAGAAAGGGAGCAGCGTTGGCTGCTCCCTTTATGATGATACCTTAGCGGTAGGGGTTTAGTAACCGGGGTTCTGTACCCAGCCTGTGTTCAAGTCGAGTGTGCTTTGCGGAACAGGGAAGATGCGGTGACGCTTGTCGAAGTTTGCATCCGGGAAGTCCTTGTAGTGGGGGAAGAACTCGTCCTCGAAGTGACCGAAACGAATCATGTCGTTGCGACGCCAGTTCTCGTCGAAGAACTCACGGCCACGCTCGTCGTAGATTTCCTGCAAGGTGGGTTCTGCGGCAATGGTCGGTGCACCGGCGTAGGAACGAATCTGGTTGAAGAGTTCCTTGGCACCAGTTGCTCCCTGACGGGTCAAAGCCTCAGCCTTCATCATCAAGATGTCAGCATAGCGGAAAATCGGCAGGTCGTTGGATTGGTTACGTCCGTTATTGTAGTCGCTGGGGATGGCAAACCACTTGATGGAGTGGCAACCCTGTTGGTAAGCATTGGCATCGTTGCCCACATCAATCGTGTTGTCAATCTTGGCGAGGGTGATATCTTCCGTGTAGTGCACCTGTGATCCCTCATACATGAAAGGCTCTGTCGTCGGAAGCAAAGTCTTCGGGTCACGGATATAAACGTCGCCACGGAGAATGCAGTAGTTGCGGATGTCGCCCGTCAAGCAGAAGAGTTTGGCAAACTCGGGAGTCACGACAATGTTACCGCCGAAAGATTGTGTGAACTTTTCCGTCGAACCGTAGACATTCGGGAGCATATTTTTCATATCCTTGAATGTACGGGGACGAGCATACTGCATTCCTTGAAGGTTGAGCGCATCGTAGGGGATGGCATAGATAAAGTCCTCAATCGTCCAGCCATTGTCATAAGAGAACTTGTGGAGGTAGTCCACCGAACCGAGGTTGAACTTGCCGCTGTTGATGATGTCGTCACAGGCTTCGATACAAGCGTCCAGCTTGGGATTGGCTGCAGTTGCTGCGTCATACTGGTCTACAGACTCTGCGGTATAGACAGGCCAGTTGATATAGAGCTTGGCAAGGAGTGCCTCGGCCATCCAACGAGTTGGCTTGCCGTAGGTGTTCTCCGTGACATCCTCCGTCAGTGCTGGAATGATGTCATTCAGTTCGCTCTCAATCCATTCGGCCACTTCCTTGCGGGGAGAACGCTGAACTATCGTACCCTCTGCAGGAATGCTCTCCAGAATAGGAGCGTCACCATAGCTGTCCATCAGAATCCAGGTGTAATAGGCGCGAATGGCACGTGCGGGAGCCTTCATCTCAGCAGAAGCACTACTTCCCAACTCCTCCAAGATGGTATTGGCCTTGGTGATACCTGCAGTCACATCGTTATACCAGCCCGTAGAAGCATCCGTTGCAGTATTGCAGTGCAGTGCCGTATGGGCATAGGTGCCGCTGTCATAATAGCCACCGTCAAAGGCAAGTCCCGTGAACTCGTCGGAAGCCAAGCATTGTGCCTCCATATAGCGACGACCCAGTGTACCGGCAAGATGGTAATAGACATCTGCCATCTTGGCCTCAACGACAATCATGGGGTCTACTCCAGAATTCTTACTGGGGTCTTCTGTGTACTGTGACTTTGGACTGACATCCAAATCGGTACAACTGGAGAGGGCCACGGCCATCAATCCAGCCGAAAGAATCAATTTATTGAGTTTCATATCTTGTAATCTGATTAAAGGTTATTTACTTTACGGTCACGATAGCGATACGATTGGCGTGTTCGGTATCGGCACCCTTGGCGATGATGCGTGTCACGTTCACGCCCTTTTCCTGCAGATACTTGGCAACAGCGTCAGCACGCTTCTGCGACAATTCCTGGTTGATAGAAGCCTGGCCTTCGGGAGAAGCGTATGCCACAATCTCGACATTGGAACCCTTCTCGATGCCGTTGAGTTCGGCCGTATTGCCAATCTCGGCAGAGTTCACGGGGAAGGTTACCACGTAGGTGCTCTGTACAAAGGTCACCTTGTCTTTGCCGGGAATTTCCTTGACCACTTCCTTGATGACAGGAACTTCCTTGATGACCTCACGCTCAACATACTGGGGAGCGGCCTTCTTCTGCTTGCTGCCGCCGAAATTGATCTTCACACCAACCATGAAGCTGCGTGTGTGCGGATAACGACTCCAACGATAGTCCACACCGGGATCGATGCCACCGAGGTTCACTTCCGGGTCAAGTCCCTTGTAGTTGGTGATGGTGAAGAGGTTGTTGGCAGTTCCGTACAGGGTCAAGTCTTGAATCCAGTCGTTGAAGCAGTTGCGGAAGGTATAGCTCAGAGAAAGAGACTGGAGACGGATGTACGTTCCCTTCTCGATGTAACGGTCAGAAGGCAGCGAGCCGGAAGCGTCGCCTGCCGGGTTGGAGAGGAACTCCTTCAACACGTTCTTTCCGTCGGAGAACATCTGAGCACTGGTATAGTGGGCACGGGCACTATTGTACACGTCATTGCCGAACACACCAGTGATGAATGCGTTCAAGTTCCAGTTCTTGTAGGTCAAGGTGTTGTTCCATCCTGCATTCAACTTGGGCTGTGCGCAACCCGTGATGGCACGGTCTTTCAGACTGGGGTTGTTGGTTGTCTCACCCGTGCGGTTTCCGTTCTCGTCGAGTACATAGTATTCCGAGCGTCCGTTGACTGTTCCAGCATACTGGTAAGTATAGAATGTTCCAATCGGTTCACCTTCCATAATACGCTGTGTCCAACCGTCAGCCGATACACCAGCGACCTTCGGGTCACCCTGTGTGAGATTGGTTGTCTTGAAGATGTCATTCTGCATCTTGTCCACGGTGTTCTTGTTGTGCGACAGGTTGATGGTTGTACTCCACATGAAATCCTTGGTCTGCACGGGCACAGCGTTCAAGGTGAACTCAATACCCTTGTTGGTCATTTCACCCACGTTGGCATCCATCCAGCCATAGATGTACTTGGTTGTCGAAACGGGGTAGCTCCAGATGAGGTCCTTGGTCTTCTTGTGGTAGACTTCAACCGTACCATTGATGCGTCCACGGAGGAAAGCAAAGTCAAGACCGATGTTCAACATTCCGGTCGACTCCCATTTCAGGTCGGGGTTGGCGTTCTTCGTTGCGCCATAGGTGCGGTAGGTCTTGCCATCGTATGTGAAGGTACCAGAAGCACCATAGGTGGCATAGGACGTATATGCGTCGAAGCCCATGGCGTTACCAGAGATACCATAACCAGCGCGGAGCTTCAGGTTGTCGAAGAGGTTCTGGTTCTGCATGAACTTCTCCTCGGTGATGTTCCAGGCTGCCGAAACAGAGGGGAACGTACCCCAGCGGTGGTTGGCACCGAACACGGAAGAACCATCACGACGGATGGTAGCCTGCAACATATAGCGGCTGTCGAAGGAGTAGTTGACACGGCCATAGAACGAGATGTTGCGGATGTTCTCAAGATAACCGCTCTGTACGGAGTTCTGAACACCAAGGATAGTCTGTGCATAGGTCAGGTTGTACCACGAGAGGTCATCGTTGTAGTAGCCTTCTACGGAAAGTCCGAACCCATCGTTGTTCTTCTTCTCTTCCCAAGAGTAACCGGCCATCACGCCCAACTTGTGTTTGCCCAGTTGAAGGTCGTAGTTGAGGTAGGTCTCAAAGGTCTGTTCACGTCCGAAATAGGTGTTGCGCGTGGCCTGTCCGTTCTTGTTGCCGATACCCTCAAGCTGCGAGTTGTGTGTGTTGTAGGCACTGTATGTGCTCTGGTAGTTGCTCCAGGAATAGTTCACGTTCCACAGCAGACCCTTAACGATTTCAAGAGCCGTCTTGCCGACGAACTGGTTGCGTTTCCAGATGGTCTCAGACAGGTTCTCCTCCATCAGAGCCAGTGGGTTGTAGTTCTTCGAACCGGCCCCCAGCGTCCAAGTGCCGTCAGCATTCTTGGCAGCATTGGTGGGAGAGTAGTAGTTCATAGCATCAAGCACGGAAGCACCCTCATCGCTTGTAGGCACTCCGAAGTGCTTGCCGTACATCATATTGGCACCGATAGACACGGTGAGGCGATCCTTCAGTGTCTTGGTGGAAACCAGCGAACGCACGTTGAAGCGATCCATACCCGTCATCTTGATGACACCCTCGCGCTTCATGAGGTTGGCACTGACCATATAGCTGGTCTTGCCGTTGCCACCGCTGATGCCCACGTTGTGGTTGTGGCTGATACCAGTGCGGAGCACTTCCTTCTGCCAGTCCATGTTGGCACCGCCATCCTTCAGGGTGACATTATTGGTCTTGGCGTACTGGCGCAGCTCGTCAGCAGTACATACATCGTAGGTGTTGAGAATCTTGTCGAAAGCCACGTAACCATTGTAGGTCACGTTGGTCTTCTCCTCTCCACCCTTCTTGGTGGTGATGATAATCACACCGTTGGCAGCCTTCGAACCATAGATGGCCGTTGCTGTAGCGTCGCGGAGCACATCGATGCTCTCGATGTCGTCAGGCGACACAATGGAGATATCCACGCCGGGAATTCCGTCCACTACATAGTAGGGCGACATGGCACCGGTACGAAGTGTAGATGCACCACGGAGCGTAATCGAAGGAGAACCATTGGGGTCTGCGGTGGAAGAAACCACGAGTCCGGGAACCTTGCCCTGCAGCATCTGTCCGGGGTCGGTGAACACACCTCTGTTCAGGTCTTCTGCCTTCACGGTGGTGATGGACGAGGTCACGTCCTTACGGCGCATCGTACCATAGCCGACTACTACGACTTCGTTCAGGGTCGTGTTGTCTTCCTGCAGCACAATTTTCTTGTTGGGACCTGCCGTTATGGTCTGTGGGGTGAAGCCGATGTATGAAATCTTCAACTTGGCTCCGGGCTTCACATTCAAGGTGTAGTTACCATCCATGTCGGTCACTGCACCATTCTGAGTACCGACTTCCAGTACACTCACACCGACAAGGGGTTCGCCGTTGGCATCCGTGACGGTGCCGCTGACCTTACTCTGTGCAAACGTGAGCGAACTCACCAGTAGAAGGGCGGAAGAAAACAAGATTCGTTTCATGCTTCTTCCAATAGTCTTTTGTACTATTCGCATAACTTGTTTGTTTTGGTTATAATTGATTTTATTTGCGGTGCAAAGGTAGTGAATACCTGTTACACCAGGGTTAAGTTGTCGTTACAGTAGGGTTACATCCGTCACAATCCATGGGTGTCGCCGCCGTAGGTAATCCCCGGCCCGACCTTCACCGTCAGTCCGTTGATGATCACATCGCGAGCCTGTTCCACATACAGGCCGTACACCTTGTCGTGGACGAAGCCATCGCCCCGGCATGGTCGCCGGTCGTAGACACCACCATCGTAGCCGGTGGTTTTCTTTAGGTTCAAGTGGACATTATGGAAATGGATGTCGCGCACCTTGTCTGGCGTGTCGCCGCCGATGAAGCAGCCGTTCTCCGAGGTGGCGTAGATGTTATTGAAATAGATGCGAGCCACCTCACCGCACCGCCCGACAGTCTGTCCCTTGGGGAATCGCCAGTTGGCATCCTTGTGGTTGCCGTTGGCACGGGGATAGGAGGTGACATAGATAGGCTCGGCCTTGCCCCACCATACATCGCTCCAA
Source organism: Vescimonas coprocola (assembly GCA_963620725.1). GTDB lineage: Bacteria > Bacteroidota > Bacteroidia > Bacteroidales > Bacteroidaceae > Prevotella. The sequence goes on along the minus strand of CAVFBU010000010.1, from coordinate 19,071 downwards.
AGGCGGCAGTCCAGGATGATGTTGGAGAAGACCACGTCGGTCACCGTGCCCTCGTCGCGGTTTTGGATGCCGAGACCACGATTGCTGCCCTTGATGACGCAGTTGTCGATGGTGACGTTATAGATGGAGTCCATGTTCTCGCTGCCGATCTTCACCGTGCAGCTGCGGCTTTCCATCACGCAGTTGGTCACCACGATGTCGTGGCAAGAGCCGTACTCCTCGTACTCGCGGCGGTTCTTCAAGCAGATGGCATCATCGCCGCTGGTGATGTGGCAGTTGGCAATGCGCACATTCTTGCTGTGGTCGAGGTCGATGCCGTCGCCGTTGCGTATCTTTAGGTTGTTGAGCAGGCTGATGCCGTCTATCACCGCCCCGTCACAACCGATGAGGTGTACCGTCCAGTAGGCACCCTCACGGATGGTGATGTCGCGGATGCTGAGGTTCTTCACACCAATCAGCGTCAGCACGTGTGGCCGGGGGTCGAAGGTGGTGACGGGCTTCAGCGCGTAGCTGTCGGAGAGTTCCTCGCCCATGAAGCGGATGCCGTTGCCGTGGATGGTGCCGCGACCAGAGAACGAGAGGTTCTCGATGTCCTTCGCCCAAATCCACATCATGCCCTCGCCCTCGTTCTGGCCGAAGGCACTCTTGCGGTAGATGCTTTCATCGGGGTTGGCCATCCACACGGCGTTGGTCTCCAAGACGATGTTCACGTTGGACTTCAACTGTACGGGTCCCGACAGATAGACGCGGTTGGCGGCAAAGACTACATCGCCGCCTCCGGCTGCCGTACAGGCATCAATGGCCTTCTGGATGGCTGCGGCATCGTCGGTCGTCCCATCGCCCTTGGCACCATACGTTCTGATGTCATAGATGTCGGCTAGGCAGACAACTGGAAGAGCCAGTAGCAGCGTCAGGCTTAACGCAATTTGCTTCAAGTGCATTGACAGAGTGTTTCAGTTTTTAGGTTTTCTAATGCAAAGGTAGGGAGAAAATTCGAACTAACAAACAATTTTGGCTATTTTTTTTGACGATATGTCATTTTTGTTTTATTTCTTTTGGTTTTCCCCTCACTTATTCGTACCTCTGACGCTTCGCGTCGAAGGTACTCGCGTTCGGAAATAAAAGAGAAAAGGGATTTTTCTCTTTGTATTTCGCTCACTTATTCGTACCTTTGCGGTCAAAGAAACCTAAAGAAAAGAATACAGCCGTATGAAAACGCTAATCATCAGTTTGGTGTGCTGGTTGGCAGCCACTGTCGCCACCGCCAACCCCGTGACCCGTCTCTTGGAGCGCATCGACAAGGGCGCATCCAAGAAGTTCAAGACCGAACTTGTCAAACAGGACAAGGATTTCTTCGAGATTGACCAGGCCGCTCCCACTACACCTATTATAATAAGGGGCAACTCGTGGGTGAACATCGCCGTGGGTCTCAACTGGTATCTGAAATACTATGCCGGCATCCACCTCACCTGGAACAATATGAAGGCAACGTTGCCCGCCAAGCTACCGGCAGTGGCGAAGAAGGAACGTCGCGAGACCGACCTCACGCTGCGCTATGACTTCAACTACTGCACCTTCTCCTACTCTATGGCGTTTTGGGACTGGAACCGCTGGCAGAAGGAGATAGACTGGATGGCGCTCCACGGCGTGAACATGCCGCTGGCAGCCGTGGGCGAGGAGTGCGTATGGCGCAATATGCTCCTGAAACTGGGCTACTCGGAAGAGGAGGTTGGAAAGTTCATTGCCGGACCGGCCTTCTTGGCCTGGTGGGCGATGAACAACCTTGAGGGATGGGGTGGCCCACTGCCTCTCTCTTGGTACAAACAGCAAGAGACACTGCAGAAACGGATTCTCGCCGACATGAAGGCGTGGGGGATGCACCCGGTGCTGCCGGGCTACAGCGGTATGATGCCCCACGATGCGAAACAGAAATTGGGGCTCAACGTGAGCAACGGCGGACTTTGGAACGGCTACCAGCGGCCGGCCAACCTGCTGCCGACGGACAGCCGCTTCGCGGAGATTGCCGACCTGTATTATAAGGAGCTGACCCGGTTGTTCGGCAAGGCAGACTACTACTCCATGGATCCGTTCCACGAGAGCAACGACGATGCAGCCATCGACTATGCCAAGGCCGGACAGGCGCTGATGGCTGCGATGAAGCGCACGAACCCCAAAGCGACATGGGTGGTGCAGGGATGGACGGAGAACCCGCGACCAGAGATGATGCGCGACCTGAAGGTGGGCGACCTGCTCATCCTCGACCTCTTCTCGGAGTGCCGACCGATGTTCGGCATCCCCTCCATCTGGAAACGGCAGGGGGGCTACGGCGATCACGGCTGGCTGTTCTGCCTGCTGGAGAACTTCGGTGCCAACGTGGGACTGCATGGCCGTATGGATCAGCTCATCAATAACTTCTACCAGCCACGGGGCAACCGCCGGGGCATCGGCTTCACCATGGAAGGCTCGGAGAACAACCCAGTCATGTTTGAACTGATGAGCGAACTGCCCTGGCGACCGGAGCGGTTTACGAAGGAGGACTGGATACGCCAGTACTGCTTCGCACGCTATGGCGTGCACGACGAGGCCATCGAACGGGCATGGGACATCTTGATACGAACCATCTACAACTGTCCGCCGGGCAACAACCAACAAGGCCCTCACGAGAGCATCTTCTGCGGTCGTCCCTCACTCAACAATTTCCAGGCCTCCAGTTGGTCGAAGATGCGCAACTACTATGACCCGGATGACACGCGGCAGGCTGCCGTTCTCTTTGCCAGTGTGGCGGACAAATACCGGGGCAACAACAACTATGAATACGACTTGGTGGACATCTGCCGGCAGGCACTGGCCGACCAAGGGCGGCATCAGTATCTCCGCACCATCGCCGACTACAATGCCTTTGCCCGCAAGGACTTCGCACGGAACGCGGCACGCTTCCTGGAGATGATACTGTTGCAGGACAAACTGCTCGGCACACGGAAGGAGTTCCGCCTCGGACACTGGACGAACGCGGCACGGAGCCTCGGCACCACGGCGGCGGAAAAAGACCAATACGAATGGAACGCACGGGTGCAGGTGACCACTTGGGGCAACAGAGTCTGTGCCGACCAGGGGGGACTGCGCGACTATGCACACAAGGAATGGCAGGGACTGCTGAAGGACTTCTACTACAAACGATGGAGTACCTATATGAAAGCACTCGCAGACCAGATGGAAGCCGCGACACGGGCGGACTACGATGCACTGGGTGGCGGAAAGAACGCCAACAAGACATCGGCAGAACTCTTCCAGATGGCACTGCCCAAGGGTCCGCTGATTGACTGGTATGCCCTTGAGGAGCCGTGGACGCTCCAGCACAATGCCTACCCCACGGCGCCGGAAGGCAGCAGCGTGGACGTGGCCAAGGAGGTCGTGACATTCATCCAGCAACAGTAGTAACACCACCTTATATATAATATACCGACGGTATGAAACGCTTACAAGCTCTGGACATCCTGCGAGGACTCACCGTAGCCCTTATGATACTGGTCAACAACGGTGCAGGAAACGAGATATACAGTGCACTGAAACACAGCCAGTGGAACGGACTGACCCCCTGCGACCTGGTGTTCCCCTTCTTCCTCTTCATGGTGGGTATGTCCACCTACCTGTCCCTGACGAAGACGGGATTCCGGCCATCGGCCACCGTGCTGCGGAAGATTGCCAAACGGACGGTGCTCCTGTTCGTCATCGGACTCGCCATCAACTGGTTTGACATGCTCTGCGGCGGACGGGCTCTCGACTTCGCCCACCTCCGCATCTGGGGTGTCATGCAGCGCATCGCCCTCTGCTACGGGGCGGTGGCCGTGCTGGCCGTCACCCTCAACCACCGCTATTTCCTGCATGTCATCATGGCACTGCTCGTGGCCTATACGGGACTCCTCGTCTGGGGCAACGGCTATTCCTACGAGGCTGACACCAACATCCTGGCACAGGTGGACCGCTTCCTCTTCGGCTACGACCACCTCTACCACAAAGGACCGGTGGATCCGGAGGGACTGTTGGGCACCATCCCTTCCATCGCCCATACGATGATTGGCTTCTGGTGCTGCATGAAGATACAACAGGCAGGACAATCCATCGGGGATAAGATCAGCATCCTGAAATACGCCGGACTGGCCATGGTGGTGCTGGGCTTCGCCCTCTCGCTGGTTGGACTGGGCATCAACAAGCGCATCTGGAGTCCCAGCTATGTCTTCGTCACCTGCGGCTTTGCCGCATGGCTGTTGGGACTGCTGATACAGTTTATCGACCGCCGAAAGGAAACGGACGGCGCGGCTGCCGACAAGTCCAGTGATGCCTGGTGGGTCAAGTTGTGGGTGGCGTTCGGCGTGAACCCGCTGTTCCTCTATGTGGCCAGCGAGGTGCTCGGCATCGCCTTCGGAGCCTTCGGCATCAAGGACTGCATCTATGCGGCCATCCACGGCATCGTGACGGATGGCTATCTGGCCAGTCTCATCTATGCCGTATCCTTCGTCGCCATCCATGCCGCCATGGGTTGCTGGCTCTACCGAAAACGCATCTTCATCAAAATCTGAACCATAAAAACCTGTAATCTAATCATAGCGACTGAAAGAAATGAATGTAACAAAAACAAAGATAGACGGCGTATTGATTCTCGAACCCAAGGTGTTCAACGATGCACGTGGCTATTTCTTCGAGTCGTTCTCACAACGGGAGTTCGACGAGAAAGTGGCACCGCTGTTAGGACATTCCGTCCATTTCGTACAGGACAACGAGTCGATGTCCGACTACGGTGTGATGCGCGGACTGCACTTCCAACTCCCACCGTTCACACAGAGCAAACTGGTACGGTGCGTGAAGGGACGCGTGCTCGACGTGGCGGTGGACCTCCGCAAGGGTTCGCCGACCTACGGCCAGCACGTGGCCGTGGAACTGACCGAGGATAACCACCTGCAGTTCTTCATCGCACGCGGCTTCGCCCATGGCTTCGCCGTGCTCTCCGAGACAGCCGTCTTCCAGTATAAGTGTGACCAGTTCTACCATCCCGAGGCTGAGGGCGGTATCGCCATCACCGACCATTCACTGGGCATCGACTGGCAGATACCCGCCAACCATGCCATCCTCTCCGATAAAGACACGCGTCACCCCCTGCTGCAGGATTTCGACAGCCCCTTCAGCATAGAAGAGCGCACATAAAAAAAGGAAGCCCATTGGGCTTCCTTTAAGGTGTTTCAGCGGAGAGAACAGGATTCGAACCTGCGAGCCGGTTTTGCCGGCTACACGCTTTCCAGGCGTGCCTCTTCAACCACTCGAGCACCTCTCCCTTTGCGTTTGCGGATGCAAAATTACAACATTTATTTGGCATGGGCAAGAAAAACGTGATTTTTTTGTTTTCGTTGTATCACGCGATGGTTATTTTCGTGGAGCGGAGAGACGGGGGAAGAGCCGCAGAACGGTAGCCTCGGTAGTGTCGCAGACCTGTTCCTCACTGACACCATAGGCTTCCGCCAGACGACGGATGACATGGGGCACGAACGACGGCTCGTTGCGCTGGCCGCGCAGGGGAACGGGAGCCATATAGGGCGCATCCGTCTCCAGGACGATGCGGTCGAGGGGTACACAGACCGGAAGGGTCTCCGGCAGATGGCTCTTCTTGAACGTCAGCACACCGCCGATGCCCAGGGCGAAACCAGGGATGTCAAGGAGTTGGTGGGCTTCCTGTACGTTGCCGGTGAAGCAATGGAACACGCCGCCGGGCAGACGGTCGGCATACCGGCGGAGCACAGCCACCATCTCGTTCTGTGCCTTGCGACAATGGATCATCAGGGGTAGCTGCAGCTCCACAGACCATTGCACCTGTCGCTCGAAGGCCTCCAGCTGCTCCGCCTCGTAGTCGCGGCTCCAGTAGTAGTCAAGTCCCACCTCGCCGATGGCGACATACCTGGGGTCACCGAGCAACACGCCGCGCATGGCATCCAGCACCTCCGGCCAGTCCTCCCGAACCTCTTCTGGGTGCAGTCCCATCATGGGATAGGCATACGCAGGATAGCGCAGGCACACAGCCGGTACGCTGTCCAGCGAGGCACGGTCGATGGCTGGCACTAACACGCGTTGGCATCCGGCCTCCCGGGCGCGCTGCACCACGGCATCGAGGTCGCCCTGAAACTCCTCCCCGTCAAGGTGGGCGTGGGTGTCGGTATAGTGTATCATTTGTCGCGGTGCAGCAGTTGGTCCATATACTGGTAGAGCATCTGTTTGCGGTCGGCATCGACACCGACCTCCCCAAGGCTGTCGGCGGCCTGCCGGAAGTAGTCGTTGACCTTCTCTTCGCAGAGCTGTCGGATGCCCATTGCGTCGTAGAGCCGGGTGACGGCGGCTACCTTCTCCTGCCGGTCGAACGTGGTGGCCTCCACCCATCGGGATAGTTCGGTGCGCTGTGCTGCGTCAGCCCTGTTGAAGGCATTGATGAGCATATAGGTCTTTTTGTTCGACACGATGTCACCACCGATGGCCTTCCCGAACACTGCCGGGTCGCCATACACGTCCAGCAGGTCGTCCTGCAACTGAAAGGCGAGTCCCAACCGTTCGCCGAAGTGGTAGAGCCGTTCGACATCGGCTTCGGGAGCATCGGCAAGGATAGCGCCAATCTTGGTGGCACAGGCTAATAGTACGGAGGTCTTCAGTCGGATCATCTCGATATACTCCGCCTCGCGGACATCCCGGCGCGTCTCAAAGGTCATGTCATATTCCTGCCCTTCCCCGATTTCCAGCGCGGTCTCGGTGAAGCAGTCCAGCACCCGTGCTAACTTGTCTGCTGACACCTGTGTCATACGCTGGTAGGCTAATACCAGCATCGAGTCACCGGAGAGGATGGCCGTATTGGCATTCCATCGTTTGTGCACCGTCTCGTGGCCGCGCCGTAGGTCGGCATGGTCCATCAGGTCGTCGTGCAGCAGCGTGTAGTTGTGGTAGGTCTCCAGTCCGCAAGCCGGCATGAGGATGTCCTCGGGATGCTCTCGGAAGAGGTTGTAGGCCATGAGCATCAGTACCGGGCGGATGCGCTTGCCGCCGAGCGACAGCACATAGCGGATAGGCTCGTAGAGCGACTGGGGTCGGCGGTCGTAGGGCAGCTGCTCTAAGAAGTCGTTGACCGCCCGCAGGGTTTCGTTGGCTGACAGTATCATAGTTGTTCGTTTTATGTTTTTTATGCCTGTTATAGTTTGAAGACAATGGGGATGCACACCTTGGTGCGGCAGGGCTTGCCGTTCTGTATGCCGGGTGTCCAGCGCGGCATCATGCGCAGCACACGCAGAGCCTCGTCGTCACACTCCGCCGACAGTGAACGCTGGAGGGTAATGCCCGTGACCTGCCCGTCTTTCTCCACATAGAAGAACGCCACCACCTTGCCCTGTATCTTACGCTCCTGTGCCACCTTGGGGTAGGTTAGGTTGTGGGTGAGCCATTTCATCAGTTCCACCGCACCCCCTGGGAATTGCGGCAGGTCTTCGACGATACGCAACTGCTGTGGGTTGTCGTTGGGGTCGATGCCGGCAGGAGCCAGTACCTTCGGGTCTTCTGTCTTCACCGCCGCCGATGCAGGGGCATCGTCCTCGCCGTTCTTGTCGCCATCGGCGGTCGATGGTCTGTTCGGCTCTTCCGGTGTTAGCTCCACGTTGTCGTCAACCACGCGCAGCTGCGTGCCCTCCTCGGCCTTGGGACGTGCTGGCGGCATCTCGGCCATCTGTTGGTCAAGAGACATCGGTACCTGTTCCTCCTCATGCACTAATTCGTGGATGTCCATCTCCTCGTCTGCAGGCTCCTCCGCCGGTATGCTGTTCCATTCGAGTGCGACGAACAGCAGTGCTAACACCAGGACGAGTCCCAAGAGAAATCCCGTGGTGCGCTGCTGGTCGAGGTCTGCCTGTGGTGTCTTATGCTGTTCCATGCGTTTGTCTGGGGGTGTTTCACTTTTCGCCGACCAGTGCGGCCACGGCATCGCGACACTGTTCCATGAGCCATTTCGGCGTACTGGTGGCTCCGCAGATGCCCACGGTACGGATACCGTCGAGCCATGCTGGCAGGATGTCGTCAGGTCCCTCGATGAGGTGCGCGTTGGAGTTGACGCGCAGACACTCGTTGTAGAGCACCTTGCCGTTGCTGCTCTTGCGTCCGCAGACGAAGAGGATGAGGTCGTGGCGCGTGGCAAACTGCGAGATGTGCGGCATGCGGTTGGCCACCTGCCGGCAAATGGTGTCGAAGCGGCGGAAGACAGCACTGGGCTGGATGTGTGCCTGGATGTAGTCCACGATGCGGTGGAACTCGTCCAGCGACTTTGTGGTTTGCGAATACAGGTAGATGTCGCGGGTGAAGTCCAGCCGCGTCACGTCGTCGTATTTCTCAATGACGATGGCCTCGCCTTGGGTCTGCCCCACCAGTCCGAGCACCTCGGCATGACCGTTCTTGCCGAAGATGACAGTCTGCCCGTCCCCACTCTCATACTGCCGTTTGATGCGGCGCTGCAGCTGGAGCACCACGGGACAGGTGGCATCAATAATCTCGATGCCGTTGCGCTGTGCCAGCGCATAGGTCTCGGGCGGTTCGCCGTGGGCACGCAACAGCACCTTCACGCCGTGCAGCGCCCGGAGCTCGTCGTGGTTGATGGTGACGAGTCCCATCTGGTGCAGCCGCTCACACTCCATACTGTTGTGCACAATGTCGCCCAAGCAGTAGAGGCGCGTGCCCTTCGACAGTTCCTCCTCGGCCTTGTGGATGGCCGTGGTCACACCGAAGCAGAAGCCGCTCCCACTGTCTATCTCGATTTGGATGTTCCTCCGTTCGCCCTGTTCCACCTGTCGTACCTCCCGTTGTTATTGTCCGTTCTTGAGTCGTCTGAAGTACAGGTCAAGGAGCTGTTGCGCCGCCACGAACGAGGTCTGCCGTCCGGCCAGCACAGCCTGCTCGGCCTCGCGCATGCGTTCCTGCACGAGGGTGTCGTTGTAGAAGCTGCGCCGCAGTTGCTCGTCGATGCTCTCGTACATCCAGTATTTGGCCTGTTCGTTGCGGCGGTAGTCGAAATAGCCGTTCTGCTTGACAAAGTCGATGTACGCATAGACCATGTCCCAGATCTCCTTGATGCCGATGCCGTAGAAGCCGCTGTAGCAGAGCACCTTCGGTAGCCAGCCGCTTTCGGGCATGGGGAAGAAGTGCAAGGCGTTGCGGAAGTTGGTGGCGGCCATGTGACACTTGTCCACGTTCTCGCCGTCACACTTGTTGATGACGATGCCGTCACTGATTTCCATGATGCCGCGCTTGATGCCCTGTAGCTCGTCGCCCGTGCCGGCGAGTTGGATGAGCAGGAAGAAGTCGACCATGGAGTGGCAGGCCGTCTCGCTCTGTCCCACGCCCACCGTCTCAACGAAGATCTTGTCGAAGCCAGCGGCCTCGCAGAGGATGATGGTTTCGCGCGTCTTGCGCGCCACACCGCCCAGCGACCCGGCTGTCGGGCTGGGGCGTATGAATGAGGCGGGGTGTACGGCGAGCTGTTCCATACGTGTCTTGTCGCCTAAGATGCTACCCTTGGAGCGTTCACTGCTGGGGTCGATGGCCAGCACGGCTAACTTGCCGCCCTTCTCCTTCAGTACGTGCATACCGAAGGCATCAATGGAGGTCGACTTGCCGGCACCTGGCACACCGCTGATGCCCACGCGGATGCTGTGGCCACTATACGGCAGACACTTGTCGATGACCTCCTGCGCCTTGGCCTGGTGGTCAGCGTTGACGCTCTCCACGAGGGTCACGGCCTGTGAGAGGATGGTGACATCGCCCTTGACGATGCCTTCCACCAGTTCGGCGGCACTGCGCTCGCGCCGCTTGTAGCGGTGGCGCGACAGATAGGGGTTGATGATGGCGGGCTGCTCCACACCACTGTTCACCTGCAGTCCGGCGTATGCTGCATTATTCTCGGGATGTTCCATGGCTCTTCGGTTTGGGGTTATTTCACATGGACGGGGATGACCACCTTAGCGTGCTCAGGGTCGTTGGTAATCATCAGGATGCGTGGCTGGGTACGTGCCTTCTTGATGTCGTCGCGCAATACCGTCACCTTGAGGTTGGCGGACTCTCCCGGCCGCAGCGTCCGCTTGTTGAGTGATACGCGCAGGCCGACGGTGAAGAGTTGGATGGAGGAAATCTTCAGGTCGCTGCGCCCGGAGTTGGCGATGGCAATCACCGCGCTCTTCTTTGCCTTGCCGGCCAAGGTCACCTCCACCTGTTCCTGGGTGAGGTATAGACGTGGGAGCGGTCCGTCATGGACGGCGTTCGTGCCTGCCGTAGACGGCAGCAACACGGTGGACACACCGATGAGGTTGTCGGCCGTTGCCTTGTCACCAGGGTTGGCGGCCAGGTGGATGCTCGACTGCGTCAGTCCGAAGGCACTCACCTTCTCCGACTGCAGCATCACCGAGATGGTGGCGGTGCCGCGGGGGGCGACGGTCTCTGGCACAACGGTGGCGGAGAGGTACGACGGCAGGTGCATCAGGTTCGGACGACAGGGGTGCCCACTGTTGTTGTACACCTGGATTTGCTGTACGGGGTGGTCGCCCTTGCCGACGTTGTCAAACTCCAGTTCGTTTCGGTCCACACGCAGCGTACCAATCTCGATGGGGTAGTGGCGCGACAGGTCTACATAGTTGGCCAGCACCACACCCTTCATACGGATATATACGGGCTTCTTCGTGCCGTTGCTGATGATGGCGGCCTGGTGGTCGAAATGACCCAGCTGCCGGGCATCGTAGGTCATGCGGATCTGGAAGCGTTCGCCCATTCTCACCACGTCCTTCGGGTAGTCCACCACGGTACAGTTGCAGTCGGGGTCTACCGCCTCAATCTTCAACCGCCGGATGCTCTTGTTGCGGAATTCGAAGACGGCGGTAATGGGCTGGCGGAACCCCGTCGACCCTACGTCGACGACGGTCTTTTGGGCAATCAGCTTTTGGGCGTGAATACCGAGGGGTAGCAGTATCAGCAGGCAGCAGGCGAAGAGCCAACGCTGTGCATCTGTCGTTATGGTCGTTCTGTCGTTTGGCATCATGTGTCTCTGTTTAGGTGTACAAAAGTACGAAGAAAAAGTCGAAACACGAAGAAAATCCGTTTTTTCTTTGCGTTTCGCCAACTATATCGTAACTTTGCAGGAAAAACCGGCAGACTTGACCACTATGATAACTCCAGAACTACTGACCCCTCGTTCCATCGTCGTCATTGGCGGCTCGAACAATGTCCATAAGCCGGGAGGTGCCGTTGTGCGCAACCTCCTGCAGGGTAACTACCAAGGCACGCTGCGCATCGTCAACCCCAAGGAGGACGAGGTGCAGGGCATCAAGGTGTTTCACGATGCCCATGAACTGCCGCCCACCGAACTCGCCATCCTGGTCATCCCGGCCAAGCTCTGTCCCGATAGCGTACAGCTGTTGGCGGCCGAGAAGGGTACGAAGGCCTTCATCATTATCTCGGCGGGCTTCGGCGAAGAGACGAAGGCCGGCGCGGCCATGGAGCAGCGCATCCTCGACACGTGTGCACAGTATGGGGCGGCACTGATCGGTCCCAACTGCATCGGACTGCTCACGCGCCACCACCACAGCGTGTTCACCAAGCCCATCCCGGCACTGAACCCCAAAGGGGTCGACTTCGTGAGCGGCTCGGGAGCCACGGCGGTGTTCATCTTAGAGTGTGCTGTCATCAAGGGATTGCAGTTCAACTCGGTGTGGTCGGTGGGCAACGGCCGACAGATTGGCATCGAGGACGTGTTGCAGTATATGGACGAGCACTTCAATGCCGAGACGGACTCGAAGGTGAAGCTGCTGTATATCGAGAACATCGCTAACCCCGACAAACTGCTGTTCCACGCCTCGTCGCTCATCCGGAAGGGATGCCGCATCGCCGCCGTCAAGGCCGGCAGCAGCGAGAGCGGCAGTAGGGCGGCGTCAAGCCATACGGGGGCACTCGCCAGCAGTGATGCGGCGGTTGAGGCCCTGTTCCGCAAGGCGGGCATCGTACGGTGCCACTCGCGTGAGGAACTGACCACCGTGGGTTGCATCTTCACCCTGCCGCCACTGACGGGTCGCCGCTTCGCCGTCGTCACCCATGCCGGAGGCCCCGGCGTGATGCTGACCGACGCACTATCAAAGGGTGGACTGGAGGTGCCAACACTGGACCCTGCCGTGGCCGGAGAACTCAAGAAACAGCTGTTCCCGGGGGCTTCGGTGGGCAACCCCATAGACATCCTCGCCACGGGGACACCAGAGCAGCTGGGCATCACCCTCGACTACTGCGACCAGCGATTCGAAAATATCGATGCCATCGCCGTCATCTACGGCACACCAGGACTCACCACGCTGTATGAGGCCTATGAGGTGCTCCACCGCAAGATAGGGGAGTGCCGCAAACCCATCTTCCCCGTCCTCCCCAGTCTGCACACGGCAGGGCCAGAGGTGGCGGAGTTCCTCGCCAAGGGTCACGTGAACTTCAGTGACGAGGTGACGCTGGCCACAGCCCTGTCGCAGGTGATGCGCACCCCACAGCCTGCACCGCCGGAGATTGAGCTGTTCGGGGTCGACGTACCGAGGATACGGGAGATTATCGGAGGCATCACCGACAACGGCTATGTATCGCCAGACATGGTTCGTCAGTTGCTGGAGTGTGCCGGCATACCGATGGTGGCCGAGAGGGTGGGCTGCGACAAGCAACAGCTCATCGACTTTGCCGACAAGGTGGGCTATCCCGTCGTGGCCAAGGTGGTGGGACCGGTCCACAAGAGTGACGTGGGTGGTGTGACGCTCAACATCCGCACACCGGAACACCTGGCCATGGAGTACGACCGCATGATGCAGATTGAAGGGGCACAGGGCGTGATGGTGCAGCAGATGCTGAAGGGCACGGAGCTGTTCATCGGCGCGAAATACGAGGCGCGCTTCGGCCACGTGGTGTTCTGCGGACTGGGCGGTATCTTCGTGGAGGTGCTGAAAGACGTGCAGAGTGGTCTCGCACCCCTGTCCTACGGCGAGGCCTACTCGATGATACGCTCGCTGCGCGGCTATAAGATTATCAAGGGCACACGCGGACAACAGGGCATCAACGAGCAACGCTATGCCGAAATCATCGTGCGCCTGTCCACCCTGCTGCGCTTCGCCACCGAGATTAAGGAGATGGACATCAACCCACTGTTGGCCGATGTTGACGGGGTGGTGGCGGTGGACGCACGCATCCTCGTCGAGAAATAATACACCTATTTATATATTATAACCTGCTTTTACTACACATGGACAACAACTGCTACGGTCACTACGACGACCTGCATCGCGAGTTTGTCATCACAAACCCCGCGACACCATTCCCCTGGATCAACTACCTGGGCAACGAAGACTTCTTCTCGCTCATCTCCAACACGGCTGGCGGCTACAGCTTCTATAAGGATGCCAAGTTCCGCCGTATCACGCGCTACCGCTACAACGGGGTGCCGATGGACAATGGTGGACGCTATTTCTACATCAAGGATGGTGACACGGTGTGGAACCCCGGATGGAAACCGTGCAAGACACCACTCGACAGCTACGAGTGCCGACACGGCATGGGCTACACGCGTATCACGGGCAGCAAGGACGGTGTGGAGGCCAGCGTGCTCTGCTTCGTGCCGCTGAAGACGTGGGCGGAAGTGCAGCGCGTCACGCTGCGCAACACCTCGTCGGCCACCAAACAGCTCAAGCTCTTCTCCTTCACGGAGTGGTGCCTGTGGAATGCGGCCACCGACATGGAGAACTTCCAGCGTAACTGGTCTACCGGGGAGGTAGAGATTGACGGCAGCGTCATCTACCACAAGACGGAATACAAGGAACGTCGCAACCACTATGCCTACTATGCCGTGACCAATGCCGCCGTCAACGGCTATGATACGGATCGCGAGGCGTTCATCGGTCTCTACAATGGCTTCGACAGTCCGCAGTGTGTCATGGCGGGCCGTCCGGCCAACAGCTTAGCACACGGCTGGAGCCCCATCGCATCACATTATATTGAGGTGGAGTTGAAACCGGGCGAGTGCCGCGACTATATCTTCGTCCTCGGCTACGTGGAGAACGCACAGGACGAGAAGTTCTGCGAGGCGGACATCGCACGCAAACGGCGCGGTGAACTCATCTCCTCGCAGGACAGTGACGTGACACTCGTCAACAAGACGAAGGCCGTGGACACCATCCGCCGCTTCGCCACGGTGGAGGCGGTGGAGACGGCCTTCCAGGAACTGCATACCCTCTGGGACGGACTGCTTGGCAAGTATGTGGTGGAGAGCGGCGACGAACGGCTGGATCGCATGGTCAACATCTGGAACCAGTACCAGTGTATGGTGACGTTTAACTTCTCGCGCTCGGCATCGTTCTTCGAGAGTGGTGTGGGACGCGGCATGGGTTTTCGCGACTCCAATCAAGACCTCGTGGGCTTCGTCCACCAGATTCCGGAGCGGGCGCGCCAGCGCATCATCGACATCGCCTCGACGCAGTTCCCGGACGGGGGCTGCTACCACCAGTACCAGCCGCTCACCAAGCGCGGCAACAACGACATCGGAGGGGGCTTCAACGACGATCCTATGTGGCTCATCTTCGGTACGGTGGCATATATCAAGGAGACGGGCGACTTCTCCATCCTCGATGAACTGGTGCCCTGGGACAACAAGGTGGGCACGGAGGTGTCGCTCTTCGAACACCTGCGGGTGTCGTTCAACCACGTGGTGGACAACCTCGGACCGCATGCGTTGCCGCTCATCGGACGCGCTGACTGGAACGACTGTCTGAACCTCAACTGCTTCTCGTGGGACCCAGACGAGAGTTTCCAGACCACGGAGAACAAGACGGAAGGCTCGAAGGCGGAGTCGCTGATGATTGCCGGACTCTTCGTGTTCTGCGGTCGGCAGTATGTGGAGCTGTGTCGGCGCATAGGCAAAGACGACGAGGCAGAGCGTGCCCTGCGTCATGTCGGGGATATGGTGCAGGCGGTGAAGACGCACGGCTGGGACGGCGAGTGGTTCCTGCGCGCCTATGACTTCTACGGCAATAAGATTGGCTCCAACGAGAATGACGAAGGCAAGATCTTCATTGAGTCACAGGGCTTCTGTACCATGGCGGCCATCGGACTGGAGGAGGGACTGTGCGACAAGGCCATTGATGCCTGTCGCAAGTATCTGGACTGCGAACACGGCATGGTGCTCAACAACCCGGCCTTCACGTCCTACCACGTGGAGATGGGTGAGATCTCCTCGTACCCGGCTGGTTACAAGGAGAATGCGGGCATCTTCTGCCACAACAACCCGTGGGTCATCATCGGCGAGACGGTGGCGGGACGTGGCAACGATGCCTGGGAACTATTCCGCAAAATCTGTCCGGCCTACCTCCGCGACCAGACGCTGCATAAGGTGGAGCCGTATGTCAACTGCCAGATGGTGGCCGGAAAGGATGCGGCACGGCCGGGCGAGGGCAAGAACTCGTGGCTGACGGGCACGGCGGCGTGGATGTGGTACACGGTGAGCCAGTTCCTGTTGGGCATCAAACCGACCTACGACGGACTGGAGATAGACCCTTGTCTGCCCACGGATATGAAGGAATACCGTGTGCGACGCGTGCTGCGCGGTACGGTGTTCGACATCCGGGTGCGCAACCCACGCGGCAGTCAGAAGGGTGTGAAACAAATTGCCGTCGACGGCAAGCCCATCGACGGCATGGTAGTGCCCTGCACGGGAGGGCAACACACGATAGAGGTGGAGATGGCATAGGCCATCTCTTCTTTTTTTCTCAGAACAGCGAGAGGGTGTAGAGGTACACCACGGCGGCAGGGATGGCCAGCAGCGAGGAGTCAAAGCGGTCAAGCATACCGCCGTGACCGGGCAGGATATTGCCGCTGTCCTTGATGCCTAAGGTGCGCTTGAAGAGGCTCTCTACGAGGTCGCCCCACGTGCCGCACACCACGACGGTGAGTCCCAGCCCGAGCCACTGCCAGATGGTGAGCATTGGCTGTGTGCCATTGTCTACATAGGTGGCCACGAGTCCTGCCACACCCATCACGACGAGTCCGCCGCCGATGCTGCCCTCCCACGACTTACCGGGTGACACGCGAGGGAAGAGTTTGTGGCGACCGATGAGCGAACCCACGCAGTAGGCTCCTGTGTCGTTCATCCACAGGAACACGAAGACAGCAAGGGGTAATAGGGGGTTATACACCACCATACCCGTTGGCGTGGCGGTGAACGCCAGCGCGTTGAGCAGGGAGAAGGGTAGCGCGATGTACATCTGCGAGAGCATGGTATAAGCCCAGTCGGCGATGGGGTCAGGCTGCTTCAGGTACAGCTCGGCCACGAGGAGGTAGACAAGGGTAATCAGGTAGGGGATGAACACCACCGACTTGGCCATGCCGCCGTAGACATCGCTGCAGAAATAGGTCATGGCGAGGAAGAGGTAGACACCGGCCACGGAGGTGATGAAGCGGTTGATGGTAACACCCTCGCGCAGGTTCACCAGTCCGCCAAACTCCCATATGGTGAGGGCGGTGACGAGGGCGAAGAGCAGTACCATGGTTTCAGGGCGCAGGAAGCTGCCCACGATGGCGGCCACGAAGAGAACGCCAGTGACGGTTCGCAATAGGAGGTTTTTCATGCCTGCTCCTCCTTTCCCGTCTGTTCTTCTTGTTCTGTTTCGGTGTTGTCTGTGCCGTCCGTGTTTTCGTTCTTTGCCGCCGCCTCGGCCTCCAGCTGCCGTCCGCGCTCTGCGGCCATACGCTCGGCCTCGGCGCGCTGCTGTGCTTCGAGGAGTTCCTCGGCACGACTGGTCCAGGGGCGCTTGCCGAAGATGCGTTCCACGTCTTCGGCGAAGATGACCTCACGCTCCATCAGCAGTTCGGCCAGTTGGGCGTGACCCTCCTGGTGTTTCTTGAGGATTTCCTTTGCACGCTGGTATTGTTCGTTGATGATCTTCAGCACCTCGTCGTCCATCAGCTTGGCGGTGGTCTCCGAGTAGGGACGCTGGAACTGGTATTCCGCATTGTTGTAGTAGCAGATATTGGGCAGGCTGTCACCCATACCGGCGTAGGCTATCATGCCGTATGCCTGCTTCGTGGTGCGTTCCAGGTCGTTCATCGCACCAGTGGAGATATGCCCGAGGAAGAGTTCCTCGGCGGCACGGCCACCCAACAGCGAACACATCTCGTCGAGCATGGCTTCCTTGGTCTGGATGACGCGCTCCTCAGGCAGGTACCATGCGGCACCCAGCGCACCGCCACGCGGCACGATGCTCACCTTGACGAGGGGGTTGGCGTGCTCCGTGAACCACGAGATGGTGGCGTGGCCAGCCTCGTGGATGGCGATGGCGTGCTTCTCCTCGGTGGTCATGATCTTGGTCTTCTTCTCCAAACCGCCGATGATGCGATCCACGGCATCGAGGAAGTCCTGCTTCCCCACCTTCTGCCGGTTGTGGCGCGCCGCGATGAGGGCGGCCTCGTTGCAGACATTGGCGATGTCGGCTCCCGAGAAACCGGGGGTCTGGCGTGCTAAGAAGTCCACGTCGACGGTGTCGTCGAGCTTGAGGGGTTTCAGGTGTACCACAAACACCTCCTTGCGCTCGTTCAGGTCGGGCAGGTCTACGTGAATCTGGCGGTCGAAGCGTCCGGCGCGCAGCAGTGCACTATCCAGCATATCGGCGCGGTTGGTGGCGGCCAGGGTGATGATACCACTGTTTGTACCAAAACCATCCATCTCGGTGAGTAGCGCGTTGAGGGTGTTCTCGCGCTCGTCATTGCCGCCCATGGCGGGGTTCTTCGAACGGGCGCGTCCCACGGCATCAATCTCGTCGATGAAGATGATGCAGGGGGCTTTCTGCTTGGCCTGCTGGAACAGGTCGCGCACCCTACTGGCTCCCACACCCACGAACATCTCCACGAAGTCACTGCCGCTCATGGAGAAGAAGGGAACGCCGGCCTCACCGGCTACGGCCTTTGCCAGCAGGGTCTTTCCCGTTCCTGGAGGACCTACGAGCAGGGCACCCTTGGGTATCTTACCGCCTAACTCGGTGTATTTCTGTGGGTTCTTCAGGAAATCCACGATCTCCTGCATCTCCTGCTTCGCACCGGCCTGACCGGCCACGTCCTTGAAGGTGATGTCCAGCGTACCGCCCTTCTCGTACATTTGGGCTTTCGACTTCCCCACGCTGAAGATGCCGCCGCCCTTGCCCATGCGCCGCATGATGAACACCCACACGCCCACGATGAGCAGGATGGGCAGCACGTTGATGATGATGGAGTGTAGCAGTGCCGTGTCCTGTTCGTTGTCGTAGGAGAGGTCGCCGGTGAACTGCTGCTGTGCCCGTGCCTCCTCCACGAAGCGTTCCACCTGATCCACGGAACCAATCTCCACCTCCACGGCAGGGTTCTGTCCCAACTGCTTCGCACTGCGGTGGAAGATGTCGCGCACGTATTCCTTCTTGGGGTACATGCGGAGCACGTCCTTGTTCTTGTTTACCACGATTTTTTGGGCGTAGCCCTTTCGCACCATCTCCTGGAACTGGGTGTAGGTGCGCTTCACGTTCACGCTCTGTGTGGCACCGCCCTGTGTGAAGAGTGCCATGGCGATGCCGATGACAACGAGGGTGTAAAGCCACCCTATATTGAAGCGTGGCATATTCATGTTAGGGTCTTTTCTCTGATTTTCGTTCATATCTATATGATTTGAAGGGACAAAGGTAGTGCAAACCGAGCGAAATACAAAGAAAAACCATGTTTTTCTTTTATTTCAGAGGTGCAGCCTACCTTCGGCACGCAGTGCCAGAGGTACGAATAAGTGGGGAAAATACAAAAAAAACTTGTTTTTTCTTTGGTGTTTCAGAAAAAACACGTACCTTTGCACCCGCAAACAAGACCATTGGGGTATGGTGTAATGGTAACACTGCAGATTCTGGTCCTGCCTTTCCTGGTTCGAATCCGGGTACCCCAACCAACAAAACTCCGCCAAGCTCAAGTAAGCGTGGCGGAGTTTTTCTGTTCGGACAA
>CAVFBU010000009.1:0-40914 GCA_963620725.1 Vescimonas coprocola | reverse complement strand
GGCCTGCGAACTGTAGTTGCCGTTGGCCACAGGCTTGCTCATCAGAAGGAAAAGGAGGACGGCAGCAGCCACAGCGGAGACGTTGCGAATCCAGGAGAGCTTGATGCTGATGGTGCGCTCCTCCTCGTCGTCGTCCATCACATCGGTCAGGGTGGGATGGGGGAGTGGCGCGGTCTCGTCCTCAGTGGGAGCGGCATTTTTCTTTTCGGCAGGCAGGTTTTCTTCCTTTGTCGCTGGGGTGAGACTGAACGTGCTCAACCCGTAGAGTTCCGGGGTGAGGATGCCAGACTCGCATGGCGTGAAGAGGTAGCCTCCGTCATCGTTGCCCGACAGGGTGCCAATGCCGTCAAGCGTATAGCTTCCGTCTCGCGCGATGATCTCGCGAAGCTCCGCCACCTCGTTCTCGATGCGCTGGATGGCTTCGGGGTAACTGATGTCGTAGGCTTCCACGTAGGACTGCGCCAGGAGCGAGTCGTTCATCTTGAGCTGCGGATTGAAGCCAACGGTACGTTTCGGGGGAATAAACAGCCCGTCTGTCTCGTCGAAATGTGCCGATACGTGATAAGCGACGAAGCCTCCGAAATCGGGGACTACGACGCAGTCGTTGTCGAGCAACAATATCTCTAAGTGTCTTTTTACTTCAATCACGAGTGCAAAATTACTTCTTTTTCGCGAAAATCACAAATAAAAAGGAAATTTATCACCACAGAAAAGCAAAAAAATTTTTGTATTCAAAGAATAATTGCTACTTTTGCACGCAGAAAACAGATAATAAATATAGGAGTATGAACATTGCTATTGTAGGAACGGGTTACGTAGGACTGGTGTCGGGAACGTGTTTCGCCGACACGGGTGCTGACGTGACGTGTGTGGACGTTGACGCAGACAAGATAGAACGGCTTCGCAATGGGGAAATTCCCATCTATGAACCGGGACTCGATGAACTGGTTAAGAAGAACGTGGCCGCAGGACGACTGAAGTTTACGACGGATCTTGCAGCAGTGCTTGACGAGGTGCAGATTGTGTTCTCGGCTGTGGGCACTCCACCGGACGAGGATGGCTCGGCTGATTTGAAATATGTGCTGCAGGTGGCGCGCACCATCGGACAGCACCTCAACCATTACGTGGTGGTCGTCACCAAGTCGACCGTCCCAGTGGGCACCGCGCGAAAAGTGCGCAAGACCATCAAAGAGGAACTGGCCAAGCGGCAGGTGGACATTCCCTTCGACGTGGCTTCGAACCCAGAGTTCCTCAAGGAGGGCAACGCCATCAAGGACTTTATGTCGCCCGACCGCGTCGTGGTGGGCGTGGAAAGCGAGAAGGCTAAAAAGGTGCTAACGAAGCTCTACAAGCCCTTCTTGATTAATAACTTCCGCGTGATATTCATGGACATTCCGTCGGCAGAGATGACCAAATACGCGGCCAACGCCATGTTGGCTACGCGCATCTCGTTCATGAACGATGTGGCCAACCTCTGCGAACGTGTCGGCGCGGACGTTAATATGGTGCGGGCGGGCATTGGCTCGGATACGCGCATCGGACGCAAGTTCCTCTATGCTGGATGCGGATACGGCGGCAGTTGCTTCCCGAAAGACGTGAAGGCACTCGTGAAGACGGCCGACCAGAACGGCTATTCCATGGAGGTGCTCAAGGCCGTGGAGCGCGTCAACGAACGGCAGAAGAGCATCCTCTTCGAAAAACTGCAACGCGCCTTCGAAGGGCAATCACTCCAGGGAAAGACCGTCGCCCTATGGGGACTCTCGTTCAAGCCGGAGACGGACGATATGCGCGAGTCAACGGCACTGGTTATGATTCGACTGCTGCTCGATGCGGGGTGCAAGGTTCAGGCCTACGACCCCGTAGCCATACCCGAATGTAAGCGGCGCATAGGCGACAGCGTGACCTATTGCCGGAATATGTACGATGCGGTCATTGATGCTGACGCACTGCTGCTCCTGACGGAGTGGAAGGAGTTCCGCCTGCCCTCGTGGGGTGTCATCCGGAAGGCCATGCATCGGCCGCTGGTCATCGACGGCAGAAACATCTTCGACGGCGAGGAGCTGGACGAGAACGGATTTGAATACCATTGCATCGGCAAATAAAACCATAACGCCATGACACTGATTATCGTACTGATGTTTATTGCAGCATATCTGCTGATTGCCACGGGTCATCTGACCGGTGTCAATAAGGCCGCCATTGCCATGTTCCTTGGAACGGCAGGATGGGTGGTCTACGTCTGCTACGGTACGGACTTTGTTATGCGACAACACCCGGTAGACTATCTTGAATATTTGGCAGGACGGACGGCGGACAGCGAGACGGTCAAGTACTTTATCTGCGACAACGTCTTCTTCAACTACGTGGGAAAGGCCGCATCCATCGTGCTCTTCCTACTGGCTACCATGTCCATCATCGAACTGCTCAACAACAACGGGTGCTTTGATTTTATCTCGGAATGGATTAGGACGCGCAACTCCAAACGCCTGCTTTGGACGATGACGCTGGCCACGTTTGTTATCTCGGCCAACCTTGACAACCTCACCACCACCACGATGATGCTGGTCGTCATGAACAACGTGCTGCAGAGCGGACGGCAACGGATGCTGGTCGGCTCGGCCATCGTACTGGCGGCAACCTGCGGCGGATGCTTCACCGTGATAGGCGACCCCGTCGGTCTGATTCTTTGGGGAGACGGGATGGTGACAGCCAGTCACTTCTCGGCGTATATGTTGCTGCCGGCACTCGTGGCGTGGATTGTTCCCACGATGCTCATCAACAGACAACTGCCTGACCGACTGGACACGCAGTGGGCAGCAGCACCTTACCGGGGCGACGATACGCGGCTGAACCGCTGGCAGCGGCTCGTGATGCTCTTTGTGGGCATCGGTGGACTGTGGTTCATCCCGACCTTCCATACTATCACCAAGCTGTCGCCGTTCCTCGGTGCACTGTGCGTGCTGAGCGTGCTGTGGGTGGTCAACGAGGCCTTCAACCGCCGGCTGATGAACGCCGACCAGATGGCGCAGCGCCGCGTGCCGCGCGCCCTGCAGTACGGCACCATCCAGCAGATGCTCTTCGTGATGGGCATTATGATGGGTATGGGAGTCATGCGGGAAACGGGCGTACTGGAAGACATTGGCCTTTGGCTGGCGGACACGTTCCATAGTAGCTGGCTGCTCGGCATTGGAGCAGGCGTGCTCAGTGCCGCGGTGGACTCCTTCACTGTGGGAGTCACCAACATCATGCTCTATCCCCTGGAAGAGAGCGGAGAGACAGCGGTGAATGGTGCTTACTGGATGATTATGGCCTTCTCCACGGCAGTGGGCGGATGCCTGCTGTGCGCCGGCTCTTTCAGTGGTGTGGCACTCATGAGGATGGAACACGTGCGGCTGGGCTGGTACTTGCGCCACATGACGGCCAAGGTTGCCATCGGATGGCTGTTAGGACTCGCTGTCCTTTGGGCAGAACTCAATCTGATATAACATACACAAACTAAATACTATACAACTATGTCGAAAGTGAAAACAATAGGAATACTTACCTCTGGCGGCGACGCACCGGGTATGAATGCAGCCATTCGCGCCGTCACGCGCTCTGGTATCTGCAACGGACTGAACGTGAAAGGTATCTACCGCGGCTATGATGGTCTCATCAAAGGCGAGGTGAAGTCGTTCACTACGGAGGATGTCAGCGGAATCATCACGCGCGGCGGTACGATTCTGAAAACGGCACGCTCCAAGGAGTTCATGACCCCCGAGGGAATGCAGAAGGCCTACGAGACCTGCGTCAAGGAAGAAATTGATGCCCTCGTGGTCATCGGAGGAAACGGCTCGCTCACCGGTGCGCGCAATTTCGCCATGGAATATGATTTCCCCGTAGTAGGACTGCCGGGAACCATTGACAACGACCTCTACGGCACGGATTCTACCATCGGGTACGACACCACCATGAACACCATCATGGAGTGTGTAGACCGTATCCGCGACACGGCCAATTCCCACGAGCGCATCTTCTTCATCGAAGTGATGGGACGCGACGCGGGCTTCTTGGCGCAGAACTCAGCCATTGCCTGCGGAGCAGAAGCGGCCATCATCCCGGAGGAGTCAACCGATGTCGACCAGCTGGCACGTTTTATGGAGCGCGGCATCCGTAAGTCCAAGAAATCGTGCATCGTTATCGTGTCTGAGAGTCCGAAGTGCGGCGCACTCTATTATGCAGACCGCGTGAAAAAGGAGTTCCCGGAGTTCGACGTGCGTGTGTCCATTCTCGGCCACCTGCAGCGCGGCGGAAGTCCGTCGGCTCACGACCGCATCCTGGCTTCGCGCACGGGTGTGGGAGCCATCAAGGCACTGATGCAGGGACAGCGCAATGTCATGATAGGCGTGCGCAACAACGAGATAGTCTTTGTACCATTCAGCGAGGCTATCCGTAGCGACAAACCGCTGAACCGGGGACTGATTAAGGTGCTTGACGAGTTGAGTATATAATTGACGCTTAAAGCAATGTAAAATCTGGATAAAGTCTATTTGGCGATGGAATTTAAGGATTTAGTACAGGTGCGCCGCTCCCATCGGAAATTCACCGGACAGGAGATAGATGGCGATGATGTCAAGACGATTCTGCGTGCCGGACTGATGGCTCCTACTTCTAAGAGTCAGCGCGCCTGGCAGTTTGTCGTGGTTGACGACAAGACAGACTTGGAGAAACTATCTGATGCAAAGGATATGGGTGGTCAGTTTATCAAGGATGCAGCACTGGCCATTGTCGTCTTGGGTGACCCGATACAGAACGACTGCTGGGTGGAAGACGGTTCGATAGCCGCCATTTCCATGCAGTATCAGGCTGAGGAACTGGGACTCGGCTCCTGCTGGGTACAGATGAAGGGTAGGGGACTGTCGGACGGAACAAGTGCCGACACGGTCATTCAAGGCATTCTTGACATCCCGGAAAATCTCCATTGCCTGTGCATTTTAGCTGTTGGCCACAAGGCCGACGAGCGCAAGCCGCAGAACGAGGAACGTCTCAAGTGGGAAAACGTACATCTTAACAAGTATTGAACCCGAATGTCAATGTTAAAGTCTTGACAAAACGCTCAGCTGTAATGCAATGATAAACTACGATTTACAGAAAATACGGGCTGTCATCTTCGACTTGGATGGTGTGCTTTCTGCCGAGACCATCTCGCTCGGAGCAGACGGGACACCATTGCGCACGGTCAACATCAAAGATGGCTACGCTATTCAGCTTGCCGTCAAGATGGGACTGCACGTCGCCATCATCTCCGGATGCCTCATAGAGTCTGTGCGCAAACGCTATGAAGGACTGGGAATGACTGACATTCACCTCGGTGCATCGGTAAAGATTAAAGTGTACCAGGACTTTAAGCAGAAATACGGTCTGACAGACGCGGAAGTGATGTTTATGGGCGACGATATTCCGGATTTGGAGGTGCTGCGGATGGTCGGATGTCCCGTATGTCCCCACGATGCCTGTGCGGAGGTGAAGGCTGAATGTATTTACGTCAGCGACAAGAATGGCGGTTACGGGTGTGGAAGAGATGTTCTCGAACAGGTGCTGAAGGCGCAAGGTAAATGGCTGAAGAACGAAAAAGCCTTCGGATGGTAAAAGACGGAATGGAAATGGAAGAAAACAGAAACAAAAGATACAAAATCATCCTTGCAAGCAATTCTCCACGACGGCGCGAACTGCTGAAAGGCATTGACGTTGATTTTGAAGTGCGTGTCCTCTCTGACATTGACGAGAGTTATCCGCCGACACTTCCCGTAGAGCAAGTCGCGGGTTTTATCTCCCAGAAAAAGGCAGATGCCTACCTGTCGACCTTGGCAGACGACGAACTCCTCATTACTGCCGATACGGTAGTCATCATAGGACAGGAAGTGCTTGGAAAACCTGCCGATGCGCGTGAAGCCTGTGGGATGTTACGTAAGCTGAGCGGAAAGACACACCAGGTAACAACGGGAGTCTGTCTGACGACGCGTCTCCAGCAGGAGGCGTTCTCCGTTACCACCGATGTCACGTTCAAGGAACTCTCGGACAAAGAAATCGATTACTACGTCGAGCATTACCATCCCTTCGACAAGGCTGGAGCCTATGGTATACAGGAGTGGATTGGCTACATCGGTGTCACTGCGCTGAAAGGAAGCTACTTCAATGTGATGGGTTTGCCGGTGCAGCGCATCTACGAAGCCCTGCAACGCAACGGATTTCTCGGCGCAATTTCTTGAAATTATGCACAATAAAGGCTAATACACCCCCCCCCCGTGTGAAAAAGCTTTAATGGAAATATATTAATTACACTAAATAATTGGGATTGTCCTATGAATATCGTACCTTTGCACCACACAACTAGTAATTTTAATCTATATTTATCATTTTCCTCGTGAGGGGGCTATCTGCGAAGACGCCTCCTCTTTTCTTTCTGTTATCGTTTAATATTTAATGGCAGTTATGATAAATAAAAATAATATGGCTATGATTAAGGATTTCAATTTCTACGCTCCCACGCGCGTTGTTTTCGGCAAAGATGCCGAACAGCAGATAGGTTCACTGACCTGTGCATATGGTGGACGCAACAAAGTTTTGCTTCATTATGGTGGCGGTTCTGCCGAGCGGTCAGGACTGCTGGATGTCGTGCGCACGCAACTTCGTGAAGCCGGACTTTCTTTTGTGGAACTTGGCGGTGTTGTTCCCAATCCGCTTCTTAGTAAGGTTTATGAAGGCATCGAGCTGTGCCGACAGCAGCAAGTGGATCTTGTACTGGCGGTCGGCGGCGGCAGCGTGATTGATTCGGCCAAGGCCATTGCCTATGGTGTGGACTATGACGGCGATGTGTGGGACTTCTGGAGCGGCAAGGCCGTTCCGCAGACCTGTCTGCCCATCGGCGTTGTGCTCACGATTCCTGCGGCCGGTAGCGAGATGTCCTCCAGCTGCGTGATTACCAAGGACGAAGGTCTGCTGAAGCGCGGTGTAAACAGTGACTTGTGCCGCTGCAAGTTTGCCGTGATGAATCCTGTGCGTACCTACACGCTCCCCGCTTACCAAACAGCGGCAGGCGGTACGGACATCATGATGCACACCATGGAGCGTTATTTCTCCAAATACACGGAGATGACGCTGACCGACCATATTGCCGAGGCACTGATGCGCACCGTGAAGGATACGCTTCCTTTGGTACTTAAGGAACCCGACAATTACAAGTATCGTGCACAGATTATGTGGGCAGGTTCGCTCGCCCATAATGACCTCACGGAATGTGGCACAGAAAAAGATTTTGGGACGCACCGCTTGGAACACGAACTGAGTGCACTGTTCAACGTCACCCACGGAGCGGGCTTGGCTGCCCTGTGGCCATCGTGGGCGCGCTACGTTCTGCCGAAACACCTGAACCGCTTTGCGCAGTTTGCCGTCAACGTGATGGGGATAATACCCGATTTCTCCGATTTGCAAAGCACTGCAGAACAGGGTATTGAGGCGATGGAGCGGTTCTATCGCGAGATTGGAATGCCCGTCAACATCCACGAACTGTTGGGACGCGACGTTACGGACGAAGAGATAGAGGTGATGGTTGAGAAGTGTTCGCGTGGTGGGACGATTACCGTCGGAGCCATGGAGGTACTTGGGAAGAAGGAGATGCGCGACATCTATCGTTTGGCGCGCTAACGGTTCGGTAAAGTATCGGCAACACCCCTACTCTATTATTAAAATTCATTAATATCCTCATGTATATTTGTTGCATTGCGTTGAAATGAGTAACTTTGCTTCAATGAAACTACGCAGTCAGACTTTCATTCTGCTTCTCCTGTTGACGCTGTCCGTATCGGCACAGAAGCATAGGCAGGCATCCCGTCAGAAAGAACAGGTGTCCGCAGAGGAGCTTGCACGCCAAGACCGACTCCACAGAATGACCATGGCCACCCAGCGCATCATGGTTATTGACAGTGTTGTGCTGGACAAGAAGGATTTTCTTCTGCAGTATCACCTCAATCCTGAAGAGGGAAGCATTGACACCTACGGCCATTTCTTCCACACGCAGCAACAGCCCAACGGCTACGTCTACCTCAACGCCATCGGCAGTCTCTGTCTCATGTCGCAGGAAGACGAAGCCGGTAACCTCAACCTCTATGCCAGCGACAAGGAAGGCAACGGCTGGACGCAGCCACGACTACTACAGGGCATTAATGACACCCTGCAGTTCCAGCGCGTCAACTATCCCTTCATGATGCCAGACGGCCTTACGCTCTATTTCTCAGCCGAAGGCGGCGACGGCCTTGGAGGCTACGACATCTACGTCACCACGTACGATGCGGAGGAAGACCGTTTCCTCGCTCCTGAAAATATCGGGATGCCCTTCAATTCGGAAGCCAATGACTATATGCTGGTCATCAACGAATACGACCGCATCGGATGGTTTGCCACTGACCGCAGGCAGGAGGAAGGCAAGGTGTGCATCTACACCTTTGTGCCGGCTGATGTCCGGGAATCCTACGACCCGGAAGAATACTCCGAGGAGCAGATAGCCCGTTTTGCCCAGATTGCCGACATAGCGGAGACCTGGAAGAAACCGGATATTGACGAGGCTCTGGAACGACTGAAAAAGGTGAAGGAAAGACGTGAGGGCACAAACAAAAGCAACGACTTTACCTTTGTCATCAACGACGATGTGGACTATCATCAGCTGACCGACTTCAAGGCCGCAGGCAACGCGCAACGCTACCAACAGCTGGTTACGCTGTACGCGCAACAGGTCACGCTCGGGCAGACGCTCAACCAGACCCGTGAACGCTACAACAGCGCAACTGCGGACGAGAAGCGCGGGATGGCCGCCGACATCGTGTCCGCCGAACAGCAACAGCAACAGTTGCGTGCAGACATCCGAAAGCTTGAGAAACAAATCAGAAACGAGGAGATTAAATTCCTTAAAGGAAAAACGGACTATGAAGAGAAAAATCCCTGAATCAGAATTGATTATCAATAGTGATGGCTCGTGCTTCCATCTGCATCTGCGCCCGGAACAACTTGCGGACAAAGTTATCCTCGTGGGCGACCCTGGACGTGTGGACACCGTCACTGCCCATTTCGACACGAAGGAGTGTGAAGCAAGCAACCGGGAGTTCCGCACCGTCACCGGCACCTACAAAGGCAAACGCATCACGGTGCAGGCTACAGGTATCGGATGTGATAATATCGACATCGTAGTCAACGAACTTGACTCTCTGGCCAACATCGACTATGCTACACGCGAGGAAAGTGACCTCCACCGCACCTTGACGCTCGTGCGCATCGGCACTTGCGGCGGACTGCAACCCTTCACGCCTATCGGCACCTTTGTGGCCTCCGTCAAGAGCATCGGTTTCGACGGTCTGCTGAATTTCTACGATGGCCGCAATGCGGTCTGCGACTTGGACATGGAAGAAGCCTTCAAGCGTCACATGCACTGGAATCCCCTGCTGGCCGCTCCCTATGTGGCTCAAGCTGATACCCGGCTCGTTGACCGCATAGCTGCAGACGACATGGTGCGGGGCTACACCATAGCTTGTGGTGGCTTCTACGGTCCGCAAGGTCGACAGTTGCGCATTCCCCTGGCTGACCCCACACAGAACGAAAAGGTGAAAAGATTTATCTACGATGGCCTGCACATCTGTAACTTCGAGATGGAGTCGAGTGCCCTGGCAGGCCTTTCCTCGTTGCTCGGCCATGAAGCAATGACCTGCTGCATGGTCATTGCTAACCGCTATGCACAGGAGATGAACACCGAATACAAGGCATCCATCGACACACTCATCGAAAAGGTTCTCGACAGAATATAAATGCAACAGGACACCATCTGCGCCTTGGCCACCAAGACCGGCGGCGCCATAGCCATCATTCGAATCTCTGGGGAACAGTCGCTGGCAGTACTTTCCCGCATCTTCACCCACAATCTTGTCGAGACACCGGCCAACACCATTGTCCACGGCTTTATCATGAACCACGAAGAGGTGGTGGACGAAGTGCTGGTGTCCGTATTTCGTGCCCCACATTCCTATACGGGAGAAGACAGTGCAGAGGTGTCGTGTCACGGCAGTGCATACGTTGTCGACCAAATCATCCAGCTTCTTGTTGCCAATGGGTGTCGTATGGCACACCCAGGGGAATATACGCAACGTGCCTACCTCAACGGCAAGCTCGACCTCTCTCAGGCCGAGGCCGTGGCCGACCTTATCGCGGCTAACAACAAGGCTACACACCGCCTGGCCGTCAGCCAACTGCGCGGAGGCATCTCCAACGAGCTGTCCGTGCTGCGCGACCAGCTGCTCCACCTAACCTCCATGCTCGAACTCGAACTCGATTTCTCCGACCATGAAGACCTCGAATTTGCCGACCGCACTGAGCTGCTCGAAGTGGCTCGGCAGTTGGACGGCCACATCCGCCGCTTGGCCGCCTCGTTCCAAATGGGACAGGCCATCAAGCAAGGTATCCCCGTGGCCATTGTCGGCAAGACCAACGTGGGAAAGTCCACCCTCCTCAATCGCCTGTTAAAGGAAGAGCGCGCCATCGTGTCCGACATCCACGGCACGACACGCGACACCATCGAAGATGTCATGGACATCCGCGGTGTGCAGTTCCGCTTCATTGATACGGCAGGGCTTCGACCAACCGACGACACGGTGGAGCAGATAGGCATAGAGCGCACCTACCAGTCCATCGACAAAGCACGTATCGTGCTCTGGCTCATTGATGCCACACCAACACAGGAAGAGTTAGAAGGCATGATGCAACGCACGTCCGACAAGGCCTTAATCATCGTGTGCAACAAGTCAGACCAGCAGACTCCTACCCTGCCCGAGCGTGCCCATAGCTATCCTCACATCGCTGTCAGCGCGAAGTTCGGCACCCATATTGAGAAACTGGAAACCCTAATTTATGATGCCGCACAGATTCCCGACATCAAGGAGTCTGAGGTCATCGTCACTAATGCTCGTCACTATGAAGCCTTGCTTCGCGCCCAGTCCGATTTGGAAGGTGTCATCAGCGGTCTCAAGAGCCACCTCTCCGGCGACCTCGTCGCCGAATCCCTGCGCCTTGTCCTGTCCGACCTGTCCGAGATTACCGGTCAAGGACAGATAACCCCCAGCGAAGTGCTCCACCATATCTTCAGCCATTTCTGCATCGGAAAGTGATTTTACTTTTTCCATCCTAAACGGCCACTTCGACTGATTTTGACACGATTTTTCTCGGAGTGATTCGAAAAACTCGAAAAACTTTTGTTGGTTGCAATGGAAATTGCACAAAATTTTTTGAAATGTGCAGAAAAAGCAGTACCTTTGCACAAAATTTTGAAATTTGTGCAATGGACAACATACCAAGTTTTAATGCCTACATCGAGAAAACCATCAAAGACAACTGGTTGCTTGATGCCTTGACAGACTACAAAGGTGCTACGCTGCAATACAACGATGTGGCGCGAAAGATAGAGAAGCTGCACATACTCATGGAAGCGGCCGGAGTGGAGAAAGGAGACCGCATCGCCGTGTGCGGACGGAACTCTGCCCATTGGGCCGTGGCCTATTTGGCTACGCTGACCTACGGGGCTGTCGTTGTGCCCATACTTCATGAGTTCAACGGCGAGCAGATCCACAACATCGTGAACCACTCGGAGGCCAAGCTACTCTTTGTTGGTGACTACGTGGTCAAGACCATTGACGGGAAGGAGATGCCGCAATTGGAGGGCATCTTGAACCTGCCGGACTTCTCGATACACACCAGTAGGAATGAGGTGCTGAGTGATGCACGCGAACACCTCAACGAACGTTTTGGTCAGAAATATCCCATGGCATTCAGCAGGGACGACATCCATTGGCATGTGGATTCGCCTGATGAGTTATGTATGCTCAACTACACCAGCGGTACCACCGGACACTCCAAGGGTGTGATGCTTCCCTACCGTGCGCTGTGGGGCAACGTCAGTTTCTGTTTGCGTGCGCTGGCTCCCAAGTTGCCGAAATACAGTAGGATTATCTCCATTCTCCCCATGGCTCACATGTATGGACAAGCCATTGAGTTTCTGTTCCCCTTCTGTGCAGGCTACCACCTCTATTACCTCACGCGCCTGCCCTCTCCGGCTGTCATCGCAGAGGCATACAAGGAAGTCAAACCGCATCTGATAGTGGCCGTTCCACTCATCATCGAAAAAATCATGCGCAAGCGCGTGTTCCCGAGAATACAGAGCAATGTGGTGAAGCTGCTGTGGCAGATGCCCATGGTATCGAAGAAGGTCAAGGCACACATCTGCAAGGAGGTATGCAACGCTTTCGGAGGAGAAGCCTACGAGGTGATTGTGGGTGGAGCACCGCTGAACCAGGAAATCGAGAAGTTCTTGACCGACATCGAGTTCCCCATCACGGTGGGCTACGGAACAACGGAGTGCGCACCGCTCATCGCCTACAGCGACTACCACGACTTTGAACGCGGCTCGTGCGGTACGCCCGTTGACGGTATGGAGGTGAAAATCGACTCGCCAGACCCGGCACACATAGCTGGAGAGATTCTGACGCGCGGCACCAATGTCATGTTGGGCTACTATAAAGACCCGGAAGCCACACACACGGTGCTTGAAGCCGATGGCTGGTACCACACGGGCGATCTGGCCACCATAGACGAAGGCGGCCACATCTTCATCAAGGGACGCTCCAAGAATATGCTGCTCGGTGCCAACGGACAGAATATCTACCCCGAGGAGATAGAAGACAAGCTCTCCTCTATGGCCGTGGTCAACGAGTGTGTCGTCGTGCAGCGCGGAGAGCAACTGGTGGCCTTGGTGTACCCCGACATGGATGAAGCTACGGAGATGGGCTTCACGGCGGCTGACCTACAGGACATCATGGAGCAGAACCGCCAGCAGCTCAACGGTATGCTTCCAGCATACAGTCGCATCCATGCCATAGAGATACGCGAAGAGGAGTTTGCAAAAACCCCGAAGAAAAGCATCAAACGCTACTTATACCAATAATAAGACCCATACTAAAACGATTGTAGAAGATGGAAAACGTTAATAGTTTCATTCAGCTCATCGAACAAAGCATCAAGGACAACTGGGACCTCGATGCCTTGACAGACTACAAGGGAGCCACGCTGCAGTATCACGACGTGGCACGGAAGATTGAAAAACTGCACATCCTCTTTGAAAACTGCGGGGTGGAGAAGGGTGATAAGGTGGCACTCTGCGGACGGAACTCCAGCCAATGGGCCGTGGCTTTCCTGGCCACGCTGACCTACGGGGCAGTGGCTGTTCCCATCCTGCATGAGTTCATGCCTGAACAGATACACAACATTGTCAACCACTCGGACGCGAAACTGCTCTTTGTCGGCGACCATGTGGCCACGCAGATAGACCCGATGCAGATGCCGCATCTGGAGGGCATCGTCAATAATCCGGACTATTCGCTGATGCTCTCGCGCACGGACAAGCTGACCTACGCCCGCGAACACCTCAACGAGCTATACGGAAAAAAATACCCGAAGAACTTCCGTAAGGAGCACGTACAGTATCAGTATGAGGCCAACGGAGAGCAACTGGCTCTGATTAACTATACCAGCGGTACTACGGGATTCTCGAAAGGTGTTATGATACCTTACCGCGCACTGTGGTCCAACTACGACTTTGCCATGAGCGTGCTCGGCACCATCCTCCACAGGGGCGACCGTGTCATCTCCATCCTGCCTATGGCACATATGTACGGGATGGCCTTCGAGTTCATCTTCGAGTTCCTGCACGGCTGTCATGTCTATTACCTCAATCGTGTGCCTTCGCCGGCCATCATCGCCCAGGCCTTTTCCGACATCAAGCCGCGCATAGTCATTGCCGTGCCCCTTGTCATTGAGAAAATCATTAGGAAGAAGGTGTTCCCGAAAATCCAGAACAACCGTATGCGCCTGCTGCTGGCCATGCCCGTCATCTCCAAGAAAGTGCGGCAGATTATCTGCCAGGAAGTGGTCAAAGCCTTTGGTGGTGAATTGTATGAAGTGATTATCGGTGGTGCAGCCTTCAACCAGGAGATAGAGTCGTTCCTGCGCAAGATAGAGTTCCCCTACACCGTGGGCTACGGAGCCACCGAGTGTGCCCCCATTATCTGCTACCGCGACTGGCACACGTTCCAACAGGGTTCCTGCGGACAATCGGTAGTTCATATGGAGGTGAAAATCGATAGCGATAACCCCAGACAAAGACCCGGAGAAATCCTGGCGCGCGGACTCAACGTTATGTTGGGCTACTACAAGAACGATGAGGCAACCCGTGACACCATAGACAAGGATGGCTGGTATCACACCGGCGACTTGGGCACTATGGACGAGGACGGCAATGTGTTCATCAACGGACGATCCAAGAACATGCTGCTCGGCCCGAGCGGACAGAATATCTATCCGGAAGAAATCGAAGACAAGTTCAACTCCATGCCTATGGTCATTGAGACCGTGGTGGTGCAGCGCGACAACAAACTGGTGGCTCTGGTCTACCCCGACTACGATGAGGCCAAGACTATGAACTTCAATGACCAGGACATCCAGAACGTGATGGAACAAAACCGGCAACAGCTGAACACGTTGCTCCCCGCCTATGAGAAAATCGCTGAAATAGAAATCCGCAAAACAGAATTTGCCAAGACTCCCAAACACAGCATCAAGAGGTTCCTCTATACCTAAGGTGCAGTATCAAAAAACCAATGATACCGAGCTTACAAGAAAGCCAAGCGGCTGGCGATTATCATTCGTCAGCCGCTTGCTTTTTCAGTAGTTTCAATGCCCTGCAGAGTTGGTCGGGGCAACTGGTATTTTTCGTGCCGCAACGTATGCCGTTGAGACGATGGATGACATCGTCAATCTTTTGTCCCTTCACCAGTTGACCTATTCCCTGGAGGTTGCCATTACAGCCCCCAAGGAAAAAGACCTGTTGGATGATGTCGTTCTCATCGCAGGTTACGTCAATCATTTTGGAGCACGTGCCCTGCGTCTCGTAACAGATGTGTTTTGTAGCCATCTTGCAGGAACGAAGGTTTATTCTTCCGGTATCTCGGGTTTCATGTTGGTGTAGACCGTCTGAACATCATCGAAGTCCTCAAGCTTCTCCACCATCTTGTCTATCGTCTCACGCTCCTCGGGCGTCACGTCCTTCAAGTCGTTGGGGATGCGCGTGAACTCAGCGCCAGTCACCTCAAAACCGTTCTCCTCCAGATGCTTCTGAATAGCCCCGAAGGCCTGCGGGTCGCCGTAGATGGTGATGCTGTTCTCCTCCTCGTCCTCGTCAAACTCGTCTTCCACACCATAGTCGATGAGGTCAAGAATCATCTCGTCCATATCCAAACCATCCTTCTTCTTGAACGTAAACACGGCCTTGTGGTCGAAGAGGAACGAGAGCGAGCCTTGCGTACCGAGGTTGCCGTTGAACTTATTGAACACGGACCGCACGTCACCCACGGTACGCGTGGTGTTGTCGGTCAGCGTGTCCACAAAGACAGCAATGCCGTGGGGACCATATCCCTCATAGGTCACTTCCTTGTAGTCGCTCTGGTCTTTACCCATCGCGTTCTTGATGGCACGCTCAATGTTGTCCTTCGGCATATTCTCGCGCTTGGCATTGGCAATAATGGCACGCAAGGTGGGATTCA
This sequence comes from Vescimonas coprocola, assembly GCA_963620725.1. Taxonomy (GTDB): domain Bacteria; phylum Bacteroidota; class Bacteroidia; order Bacteroidales; family Bacteroidaceae; genus Prevotella. The sequence goes on along the minus strand of CAVFBU010000009.1, from coordinate 25,249 downwards.
TGTCGGGATCGGGACCGCCGGACTTGACGGCAATGGCAATCTGCTTACCAATCTTTGTGAATGTCTTGGCCATGTGGCCCCATCTTTTCAGCTTTGCTGCTTTACGATATTCAAATGCTCTTCCCATTTTGTTGTATTCTGTTTTTTGTTTGATTCTATTTTGTCGTACGCTGTGGTTTTCCTTATCGGAGTTCGGCACCCAGCTTCTGCTTAAGGTTGCCGATGAGTTTCTGCATGATGGCATCAATCTGCTTGTCGCCCATGGTCTTCTCCGTATCCTGGAGAATGAAGTTGACCGCATAGCTCTTCTTGCCTTCGGGCAGATTCTTACCTTCGTACACGTCAAAGAGCTCCACTTCCTTCAGGAATTTCTTTTCGGTTTGTCGTGCCACTTCCTCAATCTGTGCGAACTCAACCTGCTGGTCAATGAGCAACGCCAGGTCACGGCTGACAGCCGGATATTTGGAAAGCTCCGTGTAGAGCACTTTTTGCTTGCGCACGGCTTTCATCAGTGCCGCCCAGTTCAGTTCGGCGTAATAGACCGTGGTGTCAATGCCTGCAGCCTTCTGCACATGCTTTGACAATACGCCCATCTCCAGCAACACCTTACCGCCACGGTTCTCGTAGGTCAGTCCCGTTGCGAATAGGTCGTTGGAGGACTTCTTTCGAACCACCATACCCGGTTGCAGGCCAATGCGCACCAGAATGTTCTCCACATAGGCGCGCAGTTCTGCGAACGACGTGTCCTCATCCGGGTGTGCCCATGAACCACTGACGCGCTTTCCTGTCAGCCAGATGCCGAGGTGATACTGTTCCGTATAAGCCTGCATGGGATTTTCAGCGTCAGCCTTGTCCGGCGCATAGTAGTACACGTTGCCGAACTCGAAGAAGCGGCAGTTGCCGTTGCGGCGGTTGGCATTGTGTGCAATGCTCTCCAGTCCGCCGTACAGCAGGGTCTGACGCATGACGTTAAGGTCTGACGACAGGGGATTCATGATTTTCACGAGCGTGTCCTGCTGTTCACCATAGTAGGCAGCCTTGGTCAACGAGTTGTTGAGAATCTCGTTGAAGCCCATGCCGACCAGTTGTTCGCTGACGAGGTTGGCCATCTTGTGTTTGTGGTCTTCTTCCCCTTTGATGACCAAAGAACTCTTCAACTGCGTAGGAATCTCTACATTATTGTATCCATAGATGCGCAGGATGTCTTCCACCACGTCGCACGGACGCTGCACGTCTACGCGGTACGCCGGCACCTTGAGTGTCAGTCCTTGTTCGTTCTCGCCCAGGATTTCCATTTCCAGCGAGAGGCAGATGGACTTCAGCGTCACGATATCGATGACCTTCCCGATAAGCGAGTAGACATAGTCATATTTCAGTTCCACTACGGCATCCTTTATCGGTTCGGGGTAGATGTCGCAGATGTCCATCGACACCTTGCCGCCAGCCAACTGCTGACAGAGCAATGCAGCATATTTCAGCGTCTCGATGACACCATTGGGGTCAATGCCGCGCTCAAAGCGGAACGAGGCATCGGTGGAGAGTCCGTGTCTGCGTGCTGACTTGCGAATCCACGTGGGATGGAAATAGGCACTCTCCAACACCACATTGTGTGTAGTCTCGTATGTGCCGCTGCCCCTGCCGCCGAACACACCGGCGATACACATGGGGTCTTCGGCATTGCAGATGGCCAGGTCACGCTCCGAGAGCTTGTGCTCCACACCATCCAGTGTTTGGAAGGGTGTTCCCTCCGGCATGGTCTTCACCACAATCTTGTGGCCTTTTATCATGTCTGCATCGAAGCAGTGGAGTGGCTGTCCGAGTGCCATCATCACGTAGTTGGTAATATCCACAATATTATTGATGGGGCGCAGTCCGATGGTAGTCAGTTTGTTCTTCAGCCATTCTGGCGACTCCTTTACATCACATCCCGTGACACTGACACAGGCATAACGCTTGCAGGCCTCGCGGTTCTCAATTTCCACGGCGATGGGCAGGTCGTGGTTGTCCACCTTAAATGCGGCCGTAGAGGGCTTGTGGAGCTGCGTCTTGTAGCCGTTCTGCTTCAGCCAGGCATACAGGTCGCGTGCCACACCCCAGTGGGACAGCGCATCGGCACGGTTGGCGGTGATGTCCACCTCAATGAGCCAGTCGCTCTCCAGTTGGTAGTATTCTGCGGCCGGCATCCCCACCTTGGCATCCTCGGGCAAAACGATGATGCCGTCGTGAGACTGGCCTACCCCGATTTCGTCTTCGGCACAAATCATGCCGCACGACTCTACGCCGCGCAACTTGGACTTCTTGATGACAAACTCCTTGTCGCCGTCATAGAGCACACAGCCCAGGTCGGCCACAATCACCTTCTGACCTGCCGCTACATTGGGCGCACCGCAGACAATCTGCGACAGTTCGCCACGTCCGAGGTCTACGGTGGTTACGTGCAGATGGTCCGAATTCGGGTGCATCTCGCAAGTCACCACTTTTCCTACGTACAGACCTTTGAGTCCGCCCTTGATACTTTGGATTTCTTCCAGTGCGTCGACTTCCAGTCCGGTGGATGTCAAGGCATCGCACACCTCCTGTGGAGTCAAGTCGAAGTCAACGTATTCCTTTAACCATTTATAAGAAATATTCATTGCAATGAATTTGTTGTTTCAATTTCCGCGCAAAATTACTAAAAATTCAGCAAACACCCAAATATTTGGCACACATTTCAGCACAACGCTCGCCATCGACACCTGCCGAAACGATTCCTCCGGCGTACCCAGCACCCTCGCCGCAAGGGAATAGTCCCCGTATGCGGACGTGCATCAGGGTCTCGCTGTCGCGTATGATGCGCACCGGCGAGGAGGTGCGCGTCTCTACACCAATCATCAGTGCCTCGTTGGTCAGGAAACCATGCGATGACTTTCCGAACTGCAGGAATCCAGCCTTCAGACGACTGCTCACAGGCTGTGGCATCCAGAAATGGAGCGGTGAGGCTATCACCCCTGGCGCATACGATGAGCGTGGCAGGTCGGCACTGAGCCGTCCGTTGACAAAATCGGTCATGCGCTGTGCCGGAGCGGTTTGTTTTCGGTTGCCCTGCAGCCAGCAGTCATACTCCATATGCTGCTGGAAATGCATCATGCGAAGCGCGTCGTCGCCTGCCACGTCTTCCGCCCTGACCTCCACCACCATACCACTGTTGCTCCACTGTCCGCCACGGTTGCTGGGCGACATACCGTTGACCACAATCTGCTGGCTGTCTGTGGCGGCAGGAATGACGAAGCCTCCCGGACACATACAGAAGGAGTAGACACCGCGTCCCTCCACCTGTGTGACAAACGAATATTCGGCGGCAGGAAGGTAACGTCCGCGTCCCTGCTTGGAATGATACTGTATCTGGTCTATCAGTGCCGAGGGATGCTCCAGACGGACACCCACCGCAATGCCCTTGGCCTCGATTTCAATATGCGCCTCTGACAGATAGCGGTAAACATCGCGGGCGGAATGGCCTGTTGCAAGAATCACAGGACCACGGAATGTCCGCTGTTGTCCCGTGGGCAGATGAACCGCTTCCACGCCAACCACCTCATCGCCGTGCAGCACCAACCGCGTCATCTTGGTCTGGAACCGCACCTCACCGCCATGCTGCAGGATGGTGTTACGCATATTTTCGATAACCCTCGGCAGTTTGTCGGTGCCGATGTGCGGATGGGCATCGGCAAGGATGGCTGTTGATGCTCCGTGTTGGCAGAACACGTTCAGTATTTTTGTGGTGTTCCCCCGTTTCTTGCTACGTGTGTAGAGCTTTCCGTCGGAATAGGCACCTGCCCCACCTTCGCCGAAGCAATAGTTGCTCTCGCTGTCCACCCGTTGCGTCTTGGTGATGAGCGAGAGATCCCGTTTGCGCTCATGCACATCCTTGCCGCGTTCCAGTACGATGGGGCGCAGTCCGAGTTCTATCAGTCGCAAGGCAGCAAAGAGACCCCCCGGACCTTCGCCAACGACGATGACAGCGGGTTTCTCCGACACATCGCCATAGACAACCGGCGTATAGACATCGTCCGTGGGCTGTTCGTTGACATAGAGGCGCACCTTGAGGTTGACGACCACCTGCCGCTGCCGCGCATCAATGCTGCGCCGCAAGATGCGCACGGCGGTCACGGTGCGTCGGTCAAAGCCGTATCGGTCGGCAAGGAAGGCTACAAGAGCCTCTTCGCGAGCTGCCACGTGCGGCAGCACCCTCACATCGTATTCGCTAATCATTCCGACTTACCGAAGAGGTCATTGGCTTCCTGTATCTCGTCCTCGTCAAACCATTTGCTCAGGCGCGCCTTGGCTTTCTCCTGTATTTCCGGAGCCACATTGCCCCACACCTTCTTCAACACGTAGAGCAGCACGGCGAGGTCATCGGTCAGTCCCACGATGGGGATGGCATCGGGGATGACATCCAACGGACTAATCATATATCCCAACGCACCTACGATGAGTGCCTTGTCGGCTGTGCTCACCTTGTCGCTCTGCAGGGTGTAATAAAGGATTAATGCGGCATAGACCAATTTCGCCCCGGCGCGTTTTGCGATGCGCGCAATCTTCTCAACAAAGTCTGACTGGGAGAACTTGTTGGCGTAACTCATAAAATCGGGTAATTCCATCTCTTTTATATTTTATTGTTTTATTTGATTCTGATGACACGGATACCGAGGAATGACGGATGTTTTTTCAGATACTGCGAAAGCGTCACGGGTTCAAGCACCACTTTCTTACGGACAGACGAAGCATGAATGAAGTGGAGTCCATCGGTCTGCCATACGGCCAGTCCGACATGCGTAATGTCGAGTCCTTCCTTGTTGGTGACAAAGGCTATGATGTCTCCATCGCTCACCACCTCTCGGAGTGCCTTCCCATGGGTCGTCTGTCCCGATGGGATGTAGCGGAACGTGCGCCCCGTGAGGCGTTGTTCCTGCGCGGCAATTACTCCGACAGCCTCCGGATGGACACGCAACGCCCTGTACAGGTGCGGATGCTTGCTCATATAGTCCACGCTGATGCGCTGTACGGCGGTAAAGGGAGCTGTGTCACTCTGTATCTCCCCTACCCGTCCGCCTGCTTCGTTGGAAGCAATCCAGTCGGTGAAGTAATGCAGCCGCGAGGTGTATCCTTCCCTCTGACCGTTGCGGTAGCGGAGTGTCTGAAGCATGGCACAGAAATCGGCAAAAGAAGTCTGCCCCTTTCGGGCGCAAAGTGTCAGTGCCGCCACATTCTCTATCAAGGTCGTGCAGTCGAACTGCCGCAGGTTGACCACGAGCCGCTCCGTGTTCTGTCCCTCAAGGGTATGTGCCACATAAGGCTTTCCTTCCAGCTGGCAGGCAAAGAACAGTGGCAGACGGGCGGAGGATTGCCCTGTGGCCTGTTGCAGCAGGGTAACAACGGCTACGCTGTCTGTCCGTTGCCAGATGCACTGCTGTGCCTGTGTCTGTACGGCAATGCCTATCAAGAGTATCAGCAATCCTTTTCTCATCGTCTTCACTTTCTGTTTTTGTACTTGCTGCGTTTTCCGAAGTTATACCCCACGTAGGCATTGACCGTTCCATACATATTGCTGGCGGCAAAGCGCGATTTCCGGTAGTTGTTCCAATAGATGATGGAGTTGATGCCGGCATAGAACCGCGTGTTGTTGAACACGAGACCGAAACGCCCGATTCCATCGGCATTGACATTGTTGATGTTGAAGCCGCGTGCTGCATCCTCTTTCATTTCTCCCTTCGATTTCTTGTAGGCGAGAGCCAGCGACACACTGGCACAGAAGAGGAAACGCGGTGCAAACACCCAGTTGTAGGCGTAGCCCACCGATGCGTTGTAGTTGTAGTACTTCACCTTGTTGAACATCAGAGCGCTGTCCAGTCGCTCGCCTTGCATCCCTTCGCTTTGGTCAATGATGCCCTGCAGCCGTTCGTAGTCGAACGAGAGATTGTTGTATGAATAGCCAATGCCAGCCATCCACGAGCCACAACTGATTTTCTGGCAGGTGCTTTGTGCAAAGGCTGCCGGGTAGGAAAAACGCTGGTGGTTGAAGATATAGTACAAGTTGAAACCTGTCGTTCCTACCTTCAAGCCATCGAAGGAATGACCTTTCAGCAACTGTTGCGACCCCTTGTCGGAAAGCACCACCTTGCTGATTTTATAGTCGCTGCCCGTCCGCCGATAGAACATATCCAGTCCAACCTGTGCGGCGTAGATGCTGAAATCCCACCCTTGCCGGGCATTGTCGCGCCCCAGTCCCAGGTGCTTTAAGTCGAAGGTATAGCCTAAAAACACCCAACGCCAACCGAAATATGGTCCGATTCTTACCGATGGCGTTGGCGAGAACGTCAGCTCCTGTTTTTTTCCTTCCAGCGTGCGCAACTGATAGATTTCGTAGTTCTGCGTGGCCTGCAGCATGACCGACCAGTTGTAGTGTTGCGGCTCCACGTAGTTGGTGTCAATATAGCTGAATCCCCGGATGGTGCGGCGCAGCCAACTCATCTTGCGCCGGGGCAATGCTTCCGTTTCCGCCGACAGTATGGTGTCCACCTGTTCGGAAGCGTTTTCCGGCATGGTAGGTACGGATGCTGCGGCATGGATTTCCACACCGCCGCCCGTTATCAGCAACACCAGCAAAAGAAGTCTTGCCACACCAACCATCGTTTCCTTTTTTTTTCTGTTAGAAATTTCTTTTTTCCAGTTAGGGAATTTTATTTTCTTAGTTAGGAAATTTTATGTTTCTAGTTAGGAAAATATTTTTTTCTAGTTAGAAAGTTATATTTTCCAGTTAGAATTTTCCGAGAATACGGTCCAGTACCCAGTTGACGGGCGTGGCCGACACACTGGTACATTCGCAAATGCCTATCCCCCTCAGGTGCTCTATCACATTTTTGATAATCGGATACTGCACGTAGGGCGGATTCGGCACGGTGATGTTCTCCTCGCCCTCTCCGGTATGGAGACGGATGGGTTGGTAATCAAAGACCGAGAAACTGACCGAACCTTGGTCGCCGATGAGGTCGATGCGGTCCTCCTGCGCCGACTCGTGGGCCACGAAACACCAGGAACCGCTTCCCGGTACTCCGTTTTCAAACTCAAAACAGGCACTGACAGAATCCTCCACCTTATAGAATCCTCCCCTATTGGCCTTGATGCCGCGAGCCTCGACAATCGTGCCGAACAGGTGCTGCAGGAGGTCTAACTGGTGGGGAGCAAGGTCGTAAAAGTAGCCGCCACCTGCCACTTCCGGCTGCAACCGCCACGGCATCTTGTCGGGACGGTCGAAATCCAGTGCGCGCGGTGGCACGGCAAAGCGCACCTGTACGTTGACCAGCCGACCGATGCGTCCGCTGTCCACAATCTCCTTTACCTTGAGGAAATACGGCAGATAACGACGGTAGTAGGCCACGAAGCAGGGCACGCCTGTCTCTTCACTGACGCGGTTGATGCGGGCACAGTCGTCGTAGGATGCCGCCAGCGGCTTCTCCACATAGACGGCCTTGCCGGCGCGCATAGCCATAATGGCGTAGGTGGCGTGGCTGGATGGTGGGGTAGCCACATAGACGGCGTTCACGTCCGGGTCGTCGATGAGTTCCTGCGCATCGGTGTACCACCGGGGCACACCGTGGCGCACCGCGTAGCTCCGCGCCCGCTTCTCCGTGCGGCTCATCACCGCTACCACGGTAGAGCCTTCCACCTCGGAAAAGGCCGGGCCGCTCTTCTTCTCAGTCACCTCGCCGCAACCGATAAATCCCCATTTTACGGTTTCCAACATGTGTATCGTTTCTTAAATTTCATGCAAAGTTAGAAAAAATCTCTTAATTCTTGGCTGTCCATACCTATTTTTTAATTATAATTGACTACCTTTGGCTTCGATTTCAAAATGTCAAGACGATAATGAACAGCAAAAAGCAAAACGACGAACTGATGAAACCACGCAGCTACCGCGCAGTGGTGTCTGCCGGATTTCGTTTCTATACCGCCCATTTCCGAACCCTTTTCAAGTCATCGTGGCTGGCGGCAACCATCTATTCACTGATGGTGGGCATCGCAGGACTGGTGGCTGCCGTACAGGTGCCGAAGGTCGTGATGCAACTGGCAAAAACAGTGCAACGCGGAACGGGTGATGTCGCCCTGCTGACCTCCCAGAAAGACTGTCTGTATACCGGACTGGCCTTGTTGGGACTGGTAGCACTATGTCTGGTGCTGTTGGCCGTTGCGATAGGATGCATCATGCCACGACTGAAAGAACACCGGGACAGCACCATCGTACAAAGCCCTGTCAGCTGGTGGAAGGCCGACTTCCGACTGACGTGGCGCACGGTCAAAGGGGGCTTCTTCACCTTCCTACTGACAGCGGTGCCTGTGGCCTTGTTGCTTGTCGGCTTTACGGCCTATGCCTTGCTGGCTCCAGCCTCGTTTGCCGCCCATTCCACTACGCTCTGCGTGACTGTCGCCGTGTTGTCCTTATTGGTTCTGGTGGCTGCAATGCCTGTTTTTCCTGCTGCAATGGACTATATGCTGAGCGGAAACCGCTCGTTTCGGAAGACCCTGTGCGCTGACTACAAGGGCGGATTGCGTTTCCTGGGCAGTCTCTTCGCCATTGTTGTGGTGGACCTCATATTAATCCTGGTCGTAGACCTCCTCATTTGTCTGCCGGCCAAGATTCTGCTCATGGCCAACCTTTCGGCACAGAGCGGTCTGCTGCTGGGCGACCCGTTGGGAATGCCCTCCTTCATGCCTGCCCTCACCGTGGCTACTTTCATGCTCTGCGGCTTCTTCCAATTTTACGCCACCCTTCCAGCACTGCTCCATATCTACTATGCCTATGGTGCTGTCGTCACCCAAACAAAAACCATATAGATATGAAAAGGATTCTCTTCATTGACCGCGACGGAACCATCATCAAAGAACCCGAAGACGAGCAGATAGACGCTTTCGAAAAACTGCAGTTTGTTGAGGGGGCCATTAGTGGCCTTGCCTTTCTCCGGCAACACACCGACTATGAGTTTGTCATGGTCAGCAATCAAGATGGTCTGGGAACACCGGCGTTTCCAGAGGAGACGTTTTGGCCAGTTCAACATTTCATCCTTCAGACGCTGAAGGGAGAAGGCGTGACGTTCGACGACATCCTCATCGACCCCCACTTCCCCGATGACCATGCCCCCACGCGCAAGCCCGGCACAGGACTGGTGGAGAAATATATGAACAATCCCGAGTACGACATGGCCCACAGCTACGTCATCGGTGACCGCGACACAGACCGCCAGTTTGCTGCAAACATCGGTTGCGGTTTCGTGGAGATAGGCCGTTGGAGCGAAGCCGTGGAACGTATCTTTGCCGGCGATCGCACGGCGGAAGTACGGCGGACGACCAAGGAAACAGACATCTACGTGCGCCTCAATGTGGACGGAACGGGACAATGTAACATTAGCACGGGACTGGGATTCTTTGACCACATGCTGGAACAGATTGGTCGCCACGGTATGATGGACCTCACCATCCACGCCAAAGGCGACCTCCACGTCGACGAGCATCATACCATCGAAGACACGGCACTGGCCTTGGGCACCTGTCTGCGCGAGGCCCTGGGGGCAAAGCGCGGCATTGAACGCTACGGCTACGCGCTACCCATGGACGACTGCCAGTGCTCCGTGTGCCTGGACTTCGGAGGCCGTCCCTGGCTCGTCTGGGATGCCATCTTCCACCGCGAGCGTATCGGTGAAATGCCCACGGAGATGTTCCTGCATTTCTTCAAGAGTCTGAGCGATGCGGCTGCCATGAACCTCAACATCCGCGCTGAGGGACAGAACGAGCATCATAAGATTGAAGGCATCTTCAAGGCGTTGGCACGGGCACTGCGCATGGCCGTCCGTCGCGACATCTACCATTACCAGCTTCCAAGCACAAAGGGCACGCTCTGATGAGCGTGCCCCTTAGCTTTTTTTCCGTTCGGAAAGACCCAAAAAGTCCTTAGAACTCCTTGGTCATCTCCGCCACTTCCGCATTGATGTGGGCAATAAACTCGCTGACGGCCATCACCTTCTGCTCGCCGCCGCCCTGCGGACGGACGGCAAGGGTGTGGTCGGCCTGCTCCTTCTCACCCACTACGACCATATAGGGAATGCGCTTCAACTCGTTGTCGCGGATCTTACGGCCGAGTTTCTCGTTGCGCAGGTCTATCGTGGGACGCACGCCACCCTCCTGCAACTGTTTAGCTACTTCCTTGGCGTAGTCGTTGTATTTCTCCGACAGAGGCAGGATGGCCACCTGGTCGGGCGTGAGCCAGAGGGGGAAATGTCCGCTGGTGTGCTCAATGAGCACGGCAGTGAAGCGTTCCAACGAACCGAACGGTGCACGGTGAATCATGACGGGTGTCTTCTTCTGGTTGTCCTCGTCGGTGTATTCCAGTTGGAATCGCTTAGGCAGGTTGTAGTCCACCTGAATGGTGCCCAACTGCCAACGGCGACCGATGGCATCCTTAATCATAAAGTCGAGCTTCGGACCGTAGAAGGCTGCCTCACCATATTCCACCTTGGCGTGGAGTCCCTTTTCCTCGCAGGCTTCAACGATGGCTTTCTCGGCCAGTGCCCAGTCCTCGTCCGTTCCTACATATTTCTCGTTGTCGTTAGGGTCGCGGAGCGAAATCTGTGCCTCGAAGTTGAAGCCGAAAGCCTTGAGCACGATGCCGATGATGTCCATCACGTTAAGGAACTCCTGCTTGACCTGGTCGGGACGGCAGAAGATATGGGCATCGTCCTGCGTGAACGAGCGCACACGGGTCAGTCCGTGCAGCTCGCCGCTCTGCTCATAGCGGTACACCGTGCCGAACTCGGCGATGCGCAGCGGCAGGTCGCGGTAGGAACGGGGCTTCCACGCGAAAATCTCGCAGTGGTGTGGACAGTTCATGGGTTTCAGCATATATTCCTCGTCCTCCTCGGGCGTGTGGATGGGCTGGAAGGAGTCCTTGCCGTAGTGGGCATAGTGGCCGGAGGTGACGTAGAGGTTCTTGGAACCGATATGCGGTGTGATGACTTCTTGATAGCCAAAGCGTTTCTGCACCTTCCGCAAGTGATCCTGCAGGCGCAGACGAAGCTCTGTTCCTTTGGGAAGCCAGATGGGCAAGCCCTTGCCAACCTTCTCCGAGAACATGAAGAGTTCCATTTCCTTGCCGATTTTGCGGTGGTCGCGCTTCTTGGCCTCCTCCAGCATGACGAGGTATTCGTCCAGCATCTTCTTCTTGGGGAATGAGATGCCGTAGAGACGCTGCATCTGCTCGCGTGTGGCATCGCCGCGCCAGAAGGCTCCGGCCACGCTGGTCAACTTGACGGCCTTGATTTCCCCCGTGTCCATCAAGTGCGGACCGCGGCAGAGGTCGGTGAAGTGACCCTGGGTATAGGTGGTGATGGTACCATCTTCAAGATCCTGCTCGATGTGTTCGCACTTGTAGGTCTGACCTGCTGCGGCAAATGCCTTGAGGGCATCGGCCTTGGCCACCTCCTTGCGCACCACAGGTTCTTTCTTCGAAGCCAGTTCCTTCATCTTCGCCTCAATCTTCGGGAAGTCGCTCTCCTTGATGCTCTCGCCGTCCTTCAGCAGCACATCATAGAAGAAACCATTCTCGACGGCAGGTCCGAATCCGAACTGGATGCCGGGGTACAGCTCCTGCAGTGCTTCTGCCAACAGGTGGGCAGACGTGTGCCAAAAGGTGTGCTTGCCCTGTTCGTCATCCCACTTGTACAGCTCAATCTGCGCATCACTGGAGATGGGGCGGTTGAGTTCCACGGTCTCGCCATTCACACCGCAGGCCAATACGCTGCGTGCCAGAGCCGGCGAGATGCTCTCGGCAATCTGGAGTCCGGTAACGCCCTGCTCATACGAGCGAACAGAACCATCCGGAAAGGTAATGTTAATCATATCTACAATATATGTTTGTTTTAATCGGACGCGAAATTACGCATTTTGCCGCAAACGGCCAAACATTCTTGCAGGAATTTACGGAGTTTTCCGCTGTTCTCGTTTTTTTTGTTTAATTTTGCAGACAAAATCTTGATTCCCGACCACGATGACAAACAACGGAAACACGGACATACAACAGTTGCTCCAACGCATGGAGGCGTTGGTGGCGGAACTGAACCTGGCCTCGGAAGCCTACTACAACGGACAAGGGGAGCGGATGACCGACTTTGAATGGGATGCGCGCTTCGACGAGCTACGCCGGCTGGAACAGCAGACAGGGACGGTCTTGCCCGACTCCCCCACGCAAAACGTGTCGCGCGACGATGTGGCGGGCAAGAAGGAGTCACACGAGTTTGCCGCCCTCTCACTGGCCAAGACCAAACGGACGGAAGACCTCGTGCAGTGGGCGGAAGGACGTCCCGTATGGGTGTCGTGGAAACTCGATGGTTTGACCCTCGTAGCCACCTACGACGGCGGACAACTCACCAAGGTCGTGACACGCGGCAACGGACATATCGGCACCAACATCACACATCTGGCACAGGCCATCGGCGGTATTCCGCAACACATCGCCGAACAGGGACATACGGTCATCCGCGGCGAGGCGGTCATCAGCTATGCAGACTTCGAGCAGTTTGAGATGGAGCGCGGCGAGGGCTTTGCCAATCCGCGCAACCTGGCTTCGGGCACACTGACACTGAAAGACCCCGATGAGGTGCGCCGCCGCCACGTGCAGTGGATTCCCTTCACGTTGGTATATACCGTCAACGACATTCCATCGTGGGGCGAGCGCATGGACTGGCTCGACCGCCAGGGATTCCACACCGTGGAACGGACTATCGTTGCTCCATCTGACCATGACAATATCCAGCAAACCATTGATTCCTTTACCCATCGCGTCACGGATCGCAGCTGTCCTTTTCCTGTTGATGGTCTCGTGGTGTGCTACGATGATGTCCACTACGCCCAGACTGGCTCCGTCACGGGGCATCATGCCACACGTGCCGGACTGGCCTTCAAATGGCAGGACGAAGCCGCCGAAACAGAACTGCTGAAAGTAGAGTGGTCGTGTGCCGCCAACACCATCTCGCCTGTGGCCGTCTTCCGGCCTGTCAGCCTGGAGGGCACCACCGTGCAACGGGCCTCGCTCTGCAACATCAGCGAGTGTGAACGCCTGGGCATCGGCGGCGAGGGTACGCGCCTCCAGGTCATCAAGGCCAACAAGATTATCCCGAAGGTCATCGGTGTCACCCAGGCTGTCGGACAGCTCCACATCCCTGCCGAGTGTCCAGTCTGTCACGCTGCCACCGAGGTACGCGTCAGCGAGGCCAGCGGCACGCGCACGCTCCACTGCACCAACGATCACTGCCCCGCTCGCCAACTCCGTATCTTCGCCCGTTTCGTGTCCAAAGAGGGCATGAACATCGACGGTATCTCGGAACAGACTCTTGCCAAATTCATCAACAGGGGATGGATTCGTGAGTTTGCCGACATCTTCACCCTCGGCGACCACGTCCGAGAGATGGCACAGATGGAGGGCTTCGGACAGCGTTCGGCAGCCAACATCCGGCAGCATATCGAACAAGCCCGAATGGTGGAGGCTCCCCGACTGCTCTATGCACTTTCCATTCCGCTCTGCGGTACGGACGTGTGCAAGCGGCTGCTGGCTGCCTATCCTTTGGAGTCGCTCGTCAACGAAGCAACGAAGGGAGGCGATGACCTTTTCGCTGCTCCGCGCGAACCCGAGGAGGTGTTTGCTCATGTGGCAGGCATCGGACCGGAGAAGTCGGCGGCTGTGGTGCGCTGGTTCCGCAATACCGATAATATGGAGCACTACCAAAGGCTGATGCAGCAGGTCACGGTGACCCAAGCGGCTGTCGAGCCGGCAGGAAACCGCTGCCAAGGACTCACCTTTGTCGTCACCGGTGACGTACACCATTTCCAGAACCGCAATGCCCTCAAGGCATACATTGAGAGCCAAGGGGGTCATGTGGCCTCGGCGGTCAGTGGCAGTACCAGTTTCCTCATCAACAATGACATCCACTCCACATCGGGCAAGAACAAAAAGGCGCAACAACTGAACATTCCCATCATCTCGGAAGACCAGTTCGTGGCCGACTACGGTGGATAGCCCCATCATAAATCGTCAACACCTATTTATATATATGTACTTACATCCCATGAACTTCACCGGACTCATCATTGCCGTTGCCACCTTTTTGGTCATCGGCATCTTCCATCCCGTCGTCATCAAATGTGAATACCATTTCGGCACACGCTGTTGGTGGGTTTTTGCCTTGGCTGGCATCACCTTCATCGGATCCAGCCTGGCGGTCAGCAACCCTGTCGTCAGTCCGATACTCGGCGTGGTGGGATGCTCCTGCCTGTGGAGCATCCTCGAAATCTTCGAACAGAAAAAACGGGTGGAAAAGGGCTGGTTTCCCATGAACCCGAAGCGAAAGGACGAATACAGCAGTCTTTGAACGTTACTGCAGCACTGTGAATTTGGAAAACTTCAGTAGCAACTGCTTGGTACCGGTGTTCTGAAAGGTCACGGTGGCCTTGGCATTCTCACCGATTCCCTCAACGTGAACAACCGTACCCAAACCGAAACGCTGGTGTTCGATGACCATGCCCTCCTTGAGAGCCGGCGAAGCGGACGGAGCAGATGGTGTGGAAACAGGAGCACTGGCTTGTCTCACGGGTTTGAACCGCCCATTGCCCAACACTGCATCGTTCTTGGGAGATGAGGAGGACGCGAATGGTGTGTGCGAAGACTGAAACGGCATGTGTGAAGACTGAAACGTTGTGTGTGAAGACTGAAACGTAGAACGCGGAGACTCTTCGCGGATAAGACTGCTGTCGATGTCCTTGATGAAGCGTGATGGGGTGTCGTACTCCAGTTTTCCGTAACGCCAACGGTTCTGTGCACAGGTGAGGATGCAGTGACGCTCCGCCCTGGTGATAGCCACATAGAGCAGGCGGCGCTCTTCTTCCAGTTCTCGCACAGAACCCATACTCATGGGAGACGGGAAGATATTCTCCTCAAGACCCACGATGAACACCGTGGGAAACTCCAGTCCCTTGGCACTATGTACCGTCATCAGCGTCACGCGGTCATCGTCATCGCCCTGCTTGCTGTCGAGGTCGGTCAGCAGTGCCACGTCCTGCAGGTAGTCGCCCAGTGCCACCCGGTCTCCCTGATCTTCCTCACGGCCGTTCTCCACAAAGTCCTTCAAGCCACCAAGAAACTCCTCCAGGTTCTCCTGTCGCGCCACATCGTCGGGATTGTTGGAGGAGTAGATGTCCTTGCTGACTCCACTCTCCATGATGATGGCATGGCCAAGGTCGTAGGCATCTTCCGTGGACAGCCGCTGCCGCCAGCCCTCCACCTGTTGTACAAAAGCATCAAGGCGCGCCCATGTAGCCTTGCCCACGGGCAGCGGATAGCGTTGGGGCTGCGTGAGAACCGTCCACAGGCTGACACCGGCACTGCCTGCCGTTTCGATAATCTTGCGGACGGTGGTGTCTCCGATGCCGCGTGCCGGATAGTTGATGACGCGGCGCAGGGCCTCTTCGTCGTCAGGGTTGACTACGAGGCGATAGTAGGCTGTCACGTCCTTGATTTCCTTACGCTGGTAGAAGCTCAGCCCACCATAGATACGATAGGGAATGTTGTCTTTCATCATCTGTTCCTCGAAGACGCGGCTCTGGGCGTTGGTGCGGTAGAGGATGGCGAAATCACTGTAATGACCGTCCTCAGCCCGACGGATGCGCCGGATGTCTTTGCAGACGATGACGGCTTCTTCCCGGTCGCTATAGGCGGTCTTGAGTATGAGGCGTTCACCGTCTCCGTTGAGGCTGAAGGCTTTTTTGGGAATCTGTCGTTGGTTGTGGCGGATGAGGCTGTTGGCAGCCTCCACGATAAACTGCGTGGAACGGTAGTTCTGCTCCAGCTTAAAGAGGCGTGCCCTGGGATATTTCTGCTGGAAATTGAGGATATTGTCGATGTTGGCTCCCCGGAAACCATAGATGCTCTGCGCATCGTCGCCCACCACACAGATGCGTCCGCGCTCCTTGGTGAGCTGTGAGACTATGGCCTGCTGGACATAGTTGGTGTCTTGATACTCGTCAACAAGGACGTACTGGAACCGCCCGATGTATTTCTGTCGGATGTCGTCGTGGCGGTCGAAGAGCAGGAAGGTGTTGACCAACAGGTCGTCGAAATCCATCGCATTGGACTGCCGACAACGCTCGCAATATCTTTGATAGATGGTTGACAAGTCGGGCTGGCGACGCACGGCATCGTCCCTTGCCCACGCACTCACGGCATAGGCTTGCGGAAGAATCAGGTGGTTCTTGGCTCTGGAGATGCGGTCGGCCACCGCTGTCGGCTTATAGACCTTGTCGTCAAGGTCCATTTCGCGGATGATGGCTTTGACCAGCGACCGCGAGTCGCTCTGGTCGTAGATGGTGAAAGAAGACTGATAACCTATGATGGCGGCTTCGTTGCGGAGGATACGGGCAAACACCGAATGGAAGGTACCCATCTGCAACCGCATCGCCCTATCCCTGCCCACCAGCTGTCCGATGCGCTCCTTCATCTCGCGTGCGGCCTTGTTGGTGAAGGTCAGCGCAAGGATGTTCCAAGGGCACAATCCGTGCTCCAGTAGATAGGCTATCTTACAGGTCAGCACACGGGTCTTGCCGGATCCTGCACCGGCTATGACCAGCTGCGGTCCGTCACACCAGGTCACTGCCGCCCGTTGGTTGTCGTTGAGTTGGTCGAGTATTTGGTCTTCCATTTGTCTTCTTTTCCGAGGTGCGGTCTGTACTTAGAATGAGCCCTCGATTCGCATCGGGGGCCCATAACAACACAAACACAAAATAAAAACGCAGTCCTACTTGTTGAAGACTGGTTATACGTCTTGTCTTCTTTCTTTATGCCACTCCATGGGTGGGTATTTACTGTATACCCTCTTCGCGGAGCTTCTGCTGCCAGTGCCAGGCGCTGCGCAGCGTGTCTTCGAGGGAGGTCTCGGCCTTCCATCCCAATACCTTGTTGGCCTTTTCGGGATTGGCCCACACCTTCTCGATGTCGCCCTCGCGGCGCGGTGCGAAGGTCCAGTTGAGTTTCACGCCCGTGGCTTTCTCGAAGGCCTCCACGATTTCCTTGGTGGAGCAGCCGCGTCCGGTTCCGATGTTGAACACCTCAAGGGATTCGCTGTCGGTGTCAAGCACGCGTTCCATGGCCTTGACGTGAGCCTTGGCCAGGTCCACCACGTAGATATAGTCGCGGATGCAGGTGCCGTCGGGCGTGTTGTAGTCGTTGCCGAACACCTTGAGTTGTTCGCGGATGCCCATAGCCGTCTGTGTAACGTATGGTATGAGGTTCATGGGCACGCCGTTGGGCAGCTCACCGATGATGGCCGATGGATGCGACCCGATGGGGTTGAAGTAGCGCAGCAGGATGGCCTTGATGGGTGCACCGCTGTGGATGTCGTCGCGAATAATCTCTTCGTTGATTTGCTTGGTGTTGCCGTAAGGACTCTCGGCAGGCTTGATGGGTGCATCCTCGGTGACGGGGAGGTTCTCGGGGTCGGGCTGTCCATACACGGTGCAGCTCGACGAGAAGATGATGCCCTTGACCCCGTGCTTGGGCATGAGTTCAAGCAGGTTGACCAGACTGACAATGTTGTTGCGGTAGTAGAGCAGCGGCTTCTCCACGCTCTCGCCGACAGCCTTCGAGGCGGCAAAGTGGATGATGCCTGCGATGTCGGGATACTTGCAGAACACGCGTTCCATGGCCTCTATGTCGCAGCAGTCTACGTGCTCGAAAGCAGGACGGATGCCCGTAATCTTCTCAATGCCGTCCACCACCTTGGCATCGGAGTTGGAAAGGTTGTCCACTATCACTACTTTGTACCCGGCATTCTGCAGTTCTACGGTGGTGTGGCTGCCGATGAAGCCCGTGCCGCCCGTAACAAGTATGGTCTGTTTCATTGTCTGATGTTTTTGAGAATGTCTGCAAAGATACGCATTTTTTTCGTTTCACGAAAGCGTATGTGCGAAAAAATCACTCTATCTTGTATTTCTTCTTTGAATGATGCGCTTTTTGGGGCACACCCATAACGTTTGTGCGCGGTGTCTTCACCCCACGATAGCCGTTCCAGCGCGCCATAATCTTCCGCACATAGTCTTCGGTCTCCGTGCCGCGCATATAGCCGTTTTTCACCACGGGGTCGGTGTAATACTGTGGTTGGGCAAGGGCCAATATATACTGGCTCACATCGTTCCAGCGGTGCTCGTCTTTGCCGTGTTTCCGGGTCAGTGCCATGGCATCGCGCACGTGGTAGAAGCCACCGTTGTAGGCTGCCAGCACAAACTTGATGCGCTCCGTCCGGTTGGGAATGTCACTGAAATGGCCGTCCAGTTCATCCAGATACTTAACCGCAGCGGCAATGTTCTTCTCCGCATCAAACAGGTCGGAATGAGCCAAGCCCAGATGGTCGGCGGTGGAAGGCATAATCTGCATCAGTCCGCACGCTCCTGCCCAGGAACGCGCCTGGGGGTCGAAGGTGGACTCCTGGTAACACTGGGCAGCTAAGAGCCGCCAGTCCCAGTGGATGCGCCGGGCGTGTTTCTGGAACTGTGCATCGTAGCGTGAGATGACCCCACCCTTGGCATTGAGCATCGGGGCATAGACGTGACGCTTGACCGAGCGCGACGACAGCAGATACTGCTCCTCCTTGCGTGTCTCGGCCAGATACTGCGGACGATACCACGACCGTATCTCCCGTTCCAGTTGCGGTTTGTCGGGACCAACCTTCCAAGACAGCAGACTGTCGCGTGCGGCAAACAGGGCCACGTCTCCGTCGCCGGCCTTGAGGCGGTGCATCGTTTCGGCAGAGTCCCGGCAGACCTCAACGCGCAAGCCGACACCCATCTTTTCGGCAAAGCGCTGACATAGCAAGTACTGCGTTCCAAGGTAACGCCCGTGATAGTCATAGTAGGTCTCCGGACCTGTCTGCGTCAGTACAATCATCTCGCCGTTGCCCACAATCTGCTCCAGGTCGAAACCCGCCGACAGCGAGTCCTCCGTCTCACTGCCCCACGGCGTGAGTGTCTGCTCTGGCTGTCTACGCTTGCAGGCGGTCAGCAGGAGCAAAAGCAGGAAAAAATGTATATATATACCCTTTCGCATCAAATTCTTCAAAACCGCCTGCAAAAGTAATCATTTTTTTGGAAATATGGCCGGAATTGCGTACTTTTGCACTGAAAATCACCAGAAATAGATTATTTGATATGTTGAGAATTGCAGTACAATCCAAAGGTCGTCTGTTTGACGACACGATGAACCTGCTCGCAGAGGCCGACATAAAGGTCAGTTCAGGACGACGAACACTCTTGGTACAATCGCAGAATTTTCCGCTGGAGGTGCTCTACCTGCGCGATGACGACATTCCACAAAGTGTGGCGAGCGGTGTGGCAGACCTCGGCGTAGTGGGAGAAAACGAGTTTGTGGAACGCGGCGAGGATGCCGACATCATCGCCCGACTGGGATTTTCCAAGTGCCGCCTCTCGCTGGCCATTCCCAAGGACATCGATTATCCGGGACTGTCGTGGTTTAATGGCAGGAAGATAGCCACCTCCTATCCGAACATCCTGCGGCAGTTCATGGATCAGCACGGCATCCATGCCGACATCCACGTCATCACCGGATCGGTGGAAATCAGTCCGGGCATCGGTTTGGCGGACGGCATCTTCGACATCGTCAGCAGCGGTTCCACCCTCGTGAGCAACAACCTGAGCGAGGTGGAGGTGGTCATGAGGAGCGAGGCACTGCTCATCGGCAACAAACAGATGGAAAGCGCAAAGCGTGAGGTGCTTGAACAGATGCTCTTCCGCTTCAAGGCCGTCAAGGATGCCGAGGACAAGAAATACGTGCGGATGAACGCTCCCAAGGCACGCCTGCAGGAAATCATCAGCGTACTGCCGGGACTGAAGAGTCCCACCATCATCCCCCTGGCCGATGACGAATGGTGCTCGGTACACACGGTGCTTGACCAGAAACGCTTCTGGGAGATTATCGGGAAACTGAAGGAGATGGGGGCACAGGGCATCCTCGTGACCCCTATCGAAAAGATGATTCTCTAAGGGACACCACGGAAAGGAACAACACCCATGAAAATATACCGCTATCCACAACAGGAAGAATGGGATGCCATCACACAACGTCCGCACCTGGACCTCTCGCAGCTGCGTGCCACGGTAAAGGACGTGCTGGACGACATCCGGACGAGGGGCGACGAGGCCGTCAAGGCCTATGAGGCGAAGTTTGACCACGTGACGCTGGAAACGCTGGCGGTCTCTGCTGGAGAAATGGACGAGGCTGAAGGACTGTTGGACGATGCGCTCAAGGCGGCCATCCGACTGGCTCACGACAACATCTATACCTTCCATGCCGCACAGCAGTTTGAGGGCAAGCGCATCGAGACGCGCCCCGGTGTCACGTGCTGGCAGAAGAGCGTGCCCATCGAAAAGGTGGGTCTCTATATTCCCGGAGGCACTGCCCCACTCTTCTCCACCATCCTCATGCTGGCCACTCCGGCGAAGATTGCCGGATGCGGCGACATCGTGCTCTGCACACCACCCGACCGGGAGGGTAAGGTGAATCCGGCCATCCTCTACGCTGCACGCGTGGCTGGGGTCAGCAGGATTTTTAAGGCTGGAGGGATACAGGCCATCGGGGCCATGGCATACGGCACGGAAAGCATCCCGAAGGTCTACAAAATCTTCGGGCCTGGCAACCAATACGTCATGGCGGCCAAGCAACAGGTGAGCCTCGCCGATGTGGCCATCGATATGCCAGCAGGCCCTTCGGAGGTCTGTGTCGTGGCAGACGGCAACGCCAATGCGGCCTTTGTGGCCGCTGACCTATTGTCACAGGCCGAACACGGCAGCGACTCGCAGGTGTTGTTCATCACGACAGCAGAACGGAAGCTCGACGAGGTGCAACAGGAGGTGCAGCGGCAGTTGCAGGACTTGCCACGCAGGGACATGGCGGAAAAAGCCCTGGAGAACAGTAACTTTGTGTTGGTACGCGACCTCGACGAGGCTATGAGACTCTCCAACGCCTATGCCCCCGAACACCTTATATTACAGGTGGACGACTATGAGGCACTGGCCGGAAAGGTGGTCAACGCCGGAAGCGTATTCCTCGGACAGTATGCCTGCGAGAGTGCCGGTGACTATGCCAGTGGCACGAACCACACCTTACCCACCCACGGCTACGCCACGGCCTACAATGGCGTGAACCTCGACAGCTACTGCCGCAAGATTACCTTCCAACACCTCACGGGACAGGGCATCCGCGAAATCGGACACGCCGTGGAACTCATGGCCGCCGCCGAACACCTCGATGCTCACCGTAACGCGATGACTATCAGAATTAAATCGCTTTAGAACCATGAAACCACTTGAACAACTCACACGACCCAATATCTGGCGACTGGCTCCCTACAGCTCGGCGCGCGACGAATACTCCGGCAAGCAGGCACACGTGTTCCTCGATGCCAACGAGAACCCATATAGTATGACGGCCAACAACCGCTATCCAGACCCCCTGCAACGGGAACTCAAGACGGCACTGTCCAAAATAAAAGGGGTTGCACCGGAACAGATATTCCTGGGCAACGGCAGCGACGAGGCCATCGACCTGGCCTACCGCATCTTTTGCGAACCGGGACAGGACAACGTGGTGGCCATAGAACCCACCTACGGGATGTACCGCGTCTGTGCCGACATCAATAATGTGGAGTACCGCACCGTGATGCTCGATGGAGACTTCCAGTTTCAGGCCGACCGGCTGTTGCAGGTCTGCGACGACAACACGAAACTGGTGTGGCTCTGCTCCCCCAACAACCCCACGGGCAACTCGCTCGACCGGCAGGAGATGCTGAACGTGGTGGAACGCTTCAGTGGTATCGTTGTCATTGATGAGGCATACAGCGACTTCTCGCGACAGCAGTCGTGCCGCAGCGAGGTGGCCTCCCACCCCAACCTCATCGTACTCAACACCATGAGCAAGGCGTGGGCACTGGCAGGCATCCGACTGGGGATGGCTTTCGCCAGCCCGGAAATCATTGGCCTGTTCAACAAGGTGAAATATCCCTACAACGTCAACCGGCTGACGCAGGTGGAAGCACTGGAAGCCCTCCGCAACCCGTATGAGGTGCAGGGATGGGTGAAGTGTATCCTGGACGAGCGGATGCGCATGATGAAGGCCTTCCACGAACTACCCATCTGCCGTCACGTCTATCCCTCCGATGCCAATTTCTTCTTGGCACGCATGAGCGATGCACAGGCGGCCTACGACTATCTCGTGAACCGGGGCATTATCGTGCGCAACAGGTCGCGTGTCGCGCTCTGCGACAACTGTCTGCGCGTGACCGTCGGACTGAAAGGTGAGAACAATGAACTGATTGCCGCACTGCGGCAGTTTGCGGAATAAAAAACACCCTTTGCCCATGGAACGACTGTGGAACACAAACTATGTGCGAGTGATGACGGCCAACTTTGCGCTGTTCTTCGCCTTCTACCTCTTGACACCACTCCTTCCGCTCTACCTCAGCGAGACCTTCGGAGCGACAAAGGACGTGATAGGACTGGTATTGTCGGGCTATACCGTCACGGCACTGCTGTTCAGACCGTTCAGCGGCTATTTCGTCGATACGTTTCCGCGCAAACAGGTGCTGATGGTGTGCTTTGCCACCTTCGCTGTCTTCTTTGCCGGCTATCTGGCAGCCAGCTCACTGCTGCTGTTTGCCTTGGTGCGCACGCTGCACGGCGGCCCGTTCGGTGCGCTGACCGTGGCCAATTCCACGGTGGCCATTGACGTGTTGCCATCGTCGAGACGCAACGAGGGGATAGGCTATTATGGACTGAGCAACAACCTGGCCATGGCCATCGCCCCCACCTTCGCCCTCTTCCTGTATTCCGAGACCCACAACTTCGAACTGCTGTTCTGGTTGGCACTCGCCATCGCTACGTTAGGATGGGCGGTCGATGCCACGGTGCGGCTGAAACCCATGGCACCCAAGCCAAAGCCTAAGCGACTCTCCCTCGATCGCTTCTTCCTGGAACGGGGGTGGCTGTTAGGCTTCAACATGGTGTTCTTCGGCTTCTGCTTCGGTGTGCTGAGCAACTATCTTGCCATCTATGGCAAGCAGGTGTTGGGAATGACGGAAGGTACGGGCACGTGGTTCCTGTGCTGTTCCGTCGGACTGATGCTGTCGCGCCTGCAGGGCAGTAAGGCACTGCGCGAAGGGAAGCTGACACGCAACGCTGCCGAGGGTATGCTGCTCTCGCTCGTTGGCTACACCATCTTCATCGCCTCCCCCAACGCTGTCGGCTACTACGGTTCGGCCATCCTCGTCGGACTGGGCAACGGCCACCTGTGGCCGGCCTTCCAGAATATGATTATCTCCATGGCCCACCACAACGAACGGGGCACGGCCAACTCTACCATCCTCATCTCGTGGGATGTGGGTGTCGGTATCGGCATCATCGCCGGAGGTGCCATCGCCGAACATTTAGGCTACGCCACGACCTTCTGGACCGTAGCAGTGGTACACCTGGTGGGCGTGATTATCTATTTTGCGCGCACCCGACGCTTCTTCCTCTCGGGACGCATCCATCTTTAGGAAATGTTCAAAAAAACAAAACCATGGTAAACAGTTCAGAGATGAAACGGGTGCTCAAAAGCTACTACGGCTATGACGAGTTCCGTCCGCTGCAGGAGGAGATTATCAAGCATACCATCGGTGGGGGCGACTCGCTGGTGCTCATGCCTACCGGTGGCGGCAAGTCGCTGTGCTTCCAGATGGCGGCACTGCTGATGGACGGAATGGCGGTCATTGTGTCGCCACTTATCTCGCTGATGAAGGACCAGGTGGAGGGACTGCGGATGAATGGTATTGCAGCGGAGGCACTGAACAGCAGTAATGACGAGGGGTATAACCGCGACATCATCGACCAGTGTGTGGCCGGAAAGGTGAAGATGCTCTATATATCACCGGAACGACTGGTGGGCGGCGTACTGACGATACTGCAGGATGTCAAGGTGTCGCTGTTCGCTATCGATGAGGCCCACTGCATCTCCAGCTGGGGACACGATTTCCGACCGGAATATACCCAGTTGGGGCAGTTGAAGCAGTTGTTTCCGAGTGTGCCAGTTATGGCACTGACAGCCACTGCCGACAAGATTACCAAGGATGATATTCTTGTGCAGTTGGACATCAAGGGTGCTAAGACGTTCGTCAGCAGCTTTGACCGTCCGAACTTGAGCCTGGACGTGAAGCGCGGCTATGGGGCAAAGGATAAGTTGCGCGTCATCGCAGAACTGATTCGCAGACATCCAGGCGAGAGTGGCATCATCTATTGCTTGGCTCGCAAAACCACCGAGGAGCTGGCAGAAAAGCTGGAACGGGAGGGATTCTCCGTTGGCGTGTACCACGCAGGACTGCCCCATTCAAGGCGTAACCAGGTGCAGGACGACTTCCAGAATGACCGCGTACAGGTGATATGTGCCACGATAGCCTTCGGCATGGGTATCGACAAGAGCAATGTGCGCTTCGTGGTTCACTACAACCTGCCGAAGAGCATTGAGAGTTTCTATCAGGAAATAGGGCGTGGCGGACGGGACGGCCTGCCCTGCGAGACGGTGCTGTTCTACAACTTACAGGACATCATCACGCTGAAGAAGTTTGCCGATGAGAGTGGTCAGCGCGACATCAACCTCGACAAGCTGCAGCGGATGCAGGAGTACGCTGAGGCACAGGTATGCAGGCGGCGCATCCTGCTGAACTACTTTGGAGAAATCAGTGGGAAGGACTGTGGCAACTGCGATGTGTGTCACACGCCACCTAAGATGTTCGATGGAACCATCATGGTGCAGAAAGCGCTGTCGGCTATTGTCCGCACAAAGGAGAACATCGGCTTCACCCTCACGGTGGACATACTGAGGGGAACAGTGTCACCCGATGTCATACGCAACAAATACAACGAGATCAAGACCTTTGCTGCCGGACGCGACACCTCTGCCCGCGACTGGCACGACTATCTGTTGCAGATGCTGCAGATGGGATTCTTCGAAATCGCCTACAATGAGGACCGCCATCTGCATGTCACGCCACTCGGTGAGGACGTGCTCTACGGCAGACGCAGGGTACAGTTGGCGGTCATCAACCATGAGGAACGTACCGTGAAGTCTCACAGGAAGAGA
>CAVFBU010000008.1:0-40914 GCA_963620725.1 Vescimonas coprocola | reverse complement strand
CAAAAGCTTGCCAAATGTTTTCCTAAAGCATACTCAATCCGAGTAATTCGGCATAAAAAACGGGGCGACTGAACCGCCGTTCGCATTTTTTTTGTAACTTTGCATATCGTTACAACGACCTACTACTAATGTATTATATGCCAAGAACCATCATCACGCTGCTGGTCAGCCTGCTCCTGATGCCCGTCGGTGCACAGACCGGCCAGCTGTTTGACACCGACAACCAGCTGTCCAGCAACTACGCCAACCAGGTGTTGCAGGACAAGCACGGCTTTATATGGATTGCCACACGCAACGGACTGAACCGCTACGATGGCTACAACTTCAGTGTTATGTACCGCTCGGACCAGGACGGGCGCGGCTTTGCCAACAACTACATCAACCGCATGGCGCAGGATCGCGAGGGCAACCTCTACCTCGGCACGAACAACAGCCTGTGCCTCTACGATGGTTTCCGCTTCCGCAACCTGCCCATGATGGTGGACGGAAGGGAGGTACACTCCTATGTGCAGCATATTACCATCCGCAGCAACGGCGACGTGATGGTCTGCGTGTCGGGCTATGGTTTGCTGCGCGTGGTCAACAAGGAAAAGGCCGTCAGCGTCGGCGGAGCCGTCAGTCGCTACAAGCACCCCAAGTTCTGTTTTGAAGACCACCGGAAGCGGCTGTGGATTGCCTATGGCGACGGTAGCGTGCTCCGGTTGGAGGCAGACGGAAAGCTCTCCACCCGACTCCCCGAAACGGCCGGTCTGCAGGTGCGCGAAATCGCGGAAGACCGACAGGGTAACCTCTACTTCGCCACGCTGCGCCAGGGACTCTACGTTATGGCTCCGCAGGCCAAACGGCCCGTCCTTGTGCCGGGCACGGAAGACCTCCCCATCAACAATCTCTATGTGGCGCGTAACGGCCAGATCTACATCGGCTGCGACGGCAAGGGAGTCTTCGTCTACCAGCCCACCACGGGAGCATTGACCGACAACCCGTTCTTCTGCAACCGCATCGACCTCAGCAAGACCAAGGTGAACTGCGTCATTGAGGATGCGGAGGGCAACGTCTGGATGAGTATGCTCCAGAAGGGTGTGTTCATGCAACCCATGCGTCCCCTTGTCTTCGGCTACATGGGATTCCGCATAGGCTCACGCAATATGATTGGTGAGCACTGCGTGTCCAGTGTGCTGCGCAGCCGCGACGGCTACGTATGGGTGGGCACGGACAAGGGTGGCCTCTACCGTCTGACCTTCAACGGCTCGACACCAGTTGCCTCCACCCACGTGGTCACGTTGCCGCTGGCCATCCTGGCCCTGTGCGAAGACGCGGAGGGCAACATCTGGACTGGCAACTATGAAGACGGCTGCGGCTACGTCGACCCCACGGGCACTTACCACCGCTACGACTTCCACTTGAAGGAAAACCCCGTCGTGTTCGACCTCAAGGCCGACCGCCACGGCAACATCTGGATGGCCACCATGGGCAGCGGTCTGATCTGCCGCCGCCCCGACGGCAGTCTCAAGGTGTACAGGATGCTGCCCGGAGCCGACACCGACCGCCACGTCAACAGCATCCCCAACGACTATATTGCCAAGCTGGCACTCTCGCCCGACCACAGGCGACTCTACGTGGCTACATCCATCGGACTGTCCTGCCTGGACATCGCGACCGGCAGTTGGCTGAACCGATACAACACCAACTGCGTCAACGTCGGCTCCTTCTCCCACTGCGTCTTCGCCGACAGCAAGGACAACGTGTGGTACGGCACGGAGAACGGCCTGTACTGCTACTCCGGGAAGAGCACCACGGCGAAGCACTACGACACCTCCGACGGACTGCCCGACAACAGCGTGTCGCTGATTACGGAAGACGCACGCGGCGACATCTGGATTGGCACCATATACGGCCTGTGCTGGCTGCACACCAAGAGCGGCAAGACCTACAACTATTTCCTGGAGAGCGGTCTGCAGAGCAATGAATTCAGCGACGCTGCCGTCTTTGCTGCCGACGGCGGACGACAGCTGCTGCTCGGCGGTACGGGAGGACTCAACTGGTTTGATCCACTCCAACTGAAACAGCCCGTATGGAACGCCGAGGTCAGCATCTCGCGCCTCATCGTGGGCAACCGCACCGTCTATCCCGGTATGAAGTCCGGCAGACACACCGTCACCGACGAACCCGTGTTTGACGCCAAGCAGTTTGAGCTGGCCTACGACGACAACTCCTTCGCCCTGCAGTTCTCGACCCTCACCTACAACCACACCGGACAAACCGCATACGCCTACAGCATCAACGGCGAGGAGTGGCACACGATGCAGCCGGGCATCAACGAGTTGACCTTCTCCCACCTGCCCGCTGGCCACTACAAGTTCCGCGTCAAGGCCATCAACAACCAGCAGGAGACACCCGTGCGCACCTTCACCGTCACCATCCATCCGGCCTGGTACGCCAGCATCTGGGCGCGCCTCGTCTACCTCGCCCTCGCGCTGCTGCTGATGTGGGGCTACGTTCGGTACCGGCGCAAGCGCGAACAGGACAACCTGCTGCTGCAACGCCACATCCACGCGGAAGAGATGGGCGAGGCCAAGCTCCGTTTCTTCATCAACATCAGCCACGACATCCGCACCCCGCTGACCCTCATCATCACCCCACTGCTCTCGCTCATCAAGACCGACAAAGACCCACAGCGGCAAGGCATCTACGAGATCATCAAGAAGAACTCGGAACGCATCCTGCACCTCATCAATCAGATGATGGACCTGCGGAAAATCGACAAGGGACAGATGGTTATGCACATGCGGCAGACCGACCTCGTCACGTTCATCGGCGATGAGTACAAGCTCTTCCAACAGCAGGCCTCCGCCAAGAACATCACCTTCACGTTCGAGCACGACGCGGAAACGCTGCCCATCTGGATCGACCCCAACAACTTCGACAAGGTGCTCATCAACGTCCTGTCGAACGCCTTCAAGTTCACACCCACCGGCGGACGCATCGTCATCCGCCTCACCCACACCGGCCACCACGCCTACATCTCCGTGAAGGACAACGGCATCGGAATACCGAAGGACAAGATAGAGACCATCTTCCAGCGTTTCTACCAGAGTCCGACGAGTCCCAACGACCGCAACACGGGGACAGGCATCGGACTGGATCTGGCCCGCTCGCTCGTGGAACTGCACTACGGCACCATCGTGGCCCGTAACAACGAAAAGGGCGAAGAACCCGATTTCGCGCACGGCAGCGAGTTTGTCATCCGCCTCCCCTTGGGCTGCGACCACCTCAAACCGGAGGAAATCGCCGAAGAGGAGGAAGCCAAAGACGAGCCGGGACTGCTGGAGGAAATGGGACAGGACGATGCAGTGGAGAACGGACAGGAACTGCCGGCAGAGGCATCCCCATCGGTCGGTGAGCCGTCCCAAAACTCCAAGGCTGGAAAGGCCACCTTAGCCCTCATCGAGGACGAGGACGACATCCTGGACTACCTGCGCACACAACTGTCCGATGACTTCAAACTGCTGACCTACCACAACGGCAAGGAGGCACTCCACGACATCGTCCGCCTGCAGCCCGACCTGGTCATCTCCGATGTCATGATGCCCGAGATGGATGGTATGACCCTCTGCTCCAAGCTCAAGTCCAACATCACCACCAACCACATCCCCGTCATCCTACTCACGGCCAAGAGTCGCGAGGAAGACCAGTTGGAAGGACTGGAGACCGGGGCGGATGCCTACATCCTCAAGCCGTTCAATATGGACATCCTGCGGCGCACCGTGCTCAACCTGCTGACCTCACGGCGCACACTCCGCAACAAGTTCAACGGCAACGAGAGTCAGGAGTCCAATGTGGAAGACGTGCAGCTGAAAACTCCCGACGAAGCCCTGATGGAGCGCATCATGCAGGTCATCAACGAAAACCTCAGCGACACCGACCTCAGCGTGGACACCATCGCCCAAAAGGTAGGCATCAGCCGCGTCCACCTGCACCGCAAGATGAAGGAACTGACCAACCAGACCCCACACGGCTTCGTGCGCAACATCCGCCTGCAACAGGCCGCCAAGATGCTGCGCTCCTCCCGACACAACATCACCGACGTGATGTTCCGCTGTGGCTTCTCCAACTCCGCCAGCTTCAGCACCATGTTCAAAAATCTCTACGGATGCTCGCCCAGAGAGTACATGAACCGCGAAAATGAACGATAAGAGAAAGTTTCCGTAACACGAGACAAACTCCATTTGCTGTGAATTGCGTAACTTTGCAGCGTCGGAACACAACACCGACAGCAACCAATATCACAGCACATGAAAAGAAACCTTATCGCCACCCTTGCCCTTGCCGTCGCCACGACAGCATCGGCGCAGACGGCACAGTTCTCCAACTTCCGTTACACGGGCAATGACAGCCGGTTCAGCGCGTCCATCGACCGCACGCGCCAGTACTACAACCCCATCCTGGCCGGATTCTACCCCGACCCGTCGGTCTGCCGGGTCGGAGACACCTACTATCTGGTCAACTCCTCGTTCACGTTCTTCCCTGGCGTACCCCTCTCCACCAGCAAGGACCTCGTCCACTGGACATCGGCTGGCCACGTGCTCGACCGTCCATCGCAGGTGCCGCTGAAGGGACAGCACGTCTCGGGCGGCATCTATGCCCCAGCCATCAGCTACAACAAGAAGAACAAGACGTTCTACATGATTACCACCAATGTGGGAGCCGGCAACTTCTTCGTCAAGACCAAGAACCCCGCCGAGGGATGGAGCGAACCCATCTACCTGCCGAAGATTGACGGCATTGACCCCGCCTTCTTCTTCGACGACAACGGCAAGGGATACATCGTACACAACGCGCCAGTGGTGGGCAAGGCCGACTATGAGGGACAGCGCGCCATCCGTATGTTCGAGTTCGACGTGAAGGGCGACAGCATCAAGGGCGACTTCAAGGAGGTGTTGCGCGGAGGCACACACGTGGAAGCCCGTCCGATATGGATTGAAGGGCCGCACCTCTTCAAATACAAGAAATACTATTACCTGATGTGTGCGGAAGGTGGCACAGGTCCCTGGCACAGCGAGGTCATCCTGCGCGCCAAGAGTCCGAACGGCCCTTGGGAGGAGTGTCCGCACAACCCCATCCTCACCCAGCGCACGGGACTGAAGGCTGACCGCCCGAACCCCGTCTCCAGTGCCGGCCACGCCGACCTCGTGGAGGACCAGAAGGGTCAGTGGTGGGCAGTGTTCCTCGGCTGCCGTCCCTATGAGCAGGATATGTACAACACGGGGCGCGACACCTACCTGCTCCCCGTGACCTGGAAAGACGGATGGCCCACCATCCTCGAACCCAACACCGCCATTGCCCCCGTTGGCGAGAAAGCCGGGCTGCAACCGACTGGAGAAAACCTTTTCAGTGGTAACTTCACCTATGAGGACCACTTCGACCAGGCCACCCTCGACAGCCGTTGGATGCGCCTCAGAGACGCTGACTGTTTCTGGAAAACCGGTGACGGCACGCTGACCCTCACCCTGCAGTCGGGCAACATCTATCGGCGCGAACCGATGTCAGCCCTTTGGGTGCGCCAGCAGCACGGCACCTTCACCGCAGAGACCACCCTTGACTTCACGCCTCGCAGCGACAACGAGTTGGCTGGTGTGGCCCTGCTCCAGAAGGAAGACCACAACATCGTGTTCGGCAAGACCCTTGTCGGCGGCAAACCCATGCTCACGCTGACACGCAGCGAACGCTTCACCATGCCCCTCGCCTCCGCCCCCGTGGGCAACGGACCACTCAAACTGAAGGTGGAAGCCCACGACCGCTACTACGATTTCCTGTATGCCGAGGGCAACGGCGCATGGCAGGTGCTGGCACGCGGCGTGGACGGCTCGAACCTCAGCACGCAGAAGAGTGGCGGATTTATCGGAGCCTGCATCGGACTCTACGCCACGGCGGACAAGGACAAGAAGTCGGATAGGCAGCGTCCCTGACACAAAGACACATTATTTATCAACTCATTCATTACAGACAGGCAGCAACACTGGGGGAGTCCCATGTGCTGCCTGTCGCCTCTTTTCCCCTTCTGCCAAGCCCATTGTACGTCTTTTGGCGGACGAAAATGGGAGAAACACGCATTTCTTTTGGCCATTCGGGCTTTTTGTTGTAACTTTGTAGCGCATTGTGCACAGAAACCAAGAATGACCGTAGCAGAATACATCAGACAAGACCATGGAGAACACCGGTTCTCCTTCGAGGTGCTTCCGCCCCTGAAGGGTAACGGAACAGCGGCACTGTTCAGGACGATTGACAAGTTGTCCGTGTTCGGCCCTGGCTTCATCAATATCACGACGCACCACAGCGAATACGTCTACCGCGAACTGGACAACGGACAGTTTGAGCGACTCCGCGTCCGTCGCCGTCCCGGCACGGTGGCCATTGCCGCCGCCATCCAGCAACGCTACAACATCCCCGTGGTGCCCCACGTCATCTGCAGTGGGACGACCGTTGAGGATATTGAATACGAACTCATCGACCTGCAGTTTTTAGGCATCCGCAACCTCATGCTGCTGCGGGGCGACAAGGCCAAGGAAGACAGCCGCTTCACCCCCACACCGGGTGGTCATGCGCACACCACGGACATGATTCGGCAGGTGGCGCGCTTCAACGACGGCTACTTTGCCGACGGCACACCCATCAACCATCCGGGCGAGAGGTTCGATTTCGGTGTGGCCTGCTATCCCGAGAAACACGAGGAAGCACCCAACCTGGAGCGCGACATGGAGTACCTGAAGCAGAAGCAGGATCTCGGGGCACAGTATGCCGTGACGCAACTCTTCTACGACAACGAGAAATACTTCTCCTTCGTGGAGCAAGCACGCCAGATGGGCATCACCATCCCCATCATCCCCGGCATCAAACCCATGGCCAAGCTCAGCCAGCTGACCGTAGTGCCGAAGACGTTCCACTGCGACATCCCGGAGGCACTGGCCAAGGAAATCGCCCGGTGCACGACCGACGAACAGGCGCGCCAACTGGGCATCGAGTGGACTACGGCACAGTGCCGGGAACTCTATGCCCACGGGGTACATCACATCCATTTCTATACCGTATCAGCCGTGGACTCGGTTGTTGAAATCGCCAAACGACTGCTATGACGGGATTCGAACAGGTGATAGGACAGCAGGAAGCCCAGCAGCGGCTTCTCCAGATGGTGGACGAGCATCGTCTGCCACACGCCCTTATGCTCTGCGGCCCGACAGGCTGCGGCAAGATGGCACTGGCCATGGCCTTCGCCGCCCACCTGCTCCGCCGCAATGCCAACGATGCGGCCATGCTGGCCAAATGGGAGCATCCCGACCTGCACTTCACCTTCCCCACCATCAAGCTGCCCTCCATGAAGACCGACCACAAGCCCGTCTCCGACGACTTCATACGGCCGTGGCACGATATGATTATGGGTGGGCCGTATTTCACCATCAACGAATGGATGGAACACATGGGAGCCGGCAACCAGCAGGCCATCATCACGGCCGGGGAGAGCGACGCACTGACCCACAAGCTGTCGCTGAAATCCAGCCAAGGCGGCTATAAGGTCAGCCTCATCTGGCTTCCCGAACGCATGAACATCGACTGCGCCAACAAGATACTGAAACTCTTGGAAGAACCGCCCAGCCAGACGGTATTCCTACTGGTCTGCGAGGCTCCGGAAAAACTATTGGAGACCATCCGCAGCAGGGTGCAGCGCGTGGACGTGAAACGCATCGCAGACAAAGACATCGTGAACGCGCTGCAAGAACAGCGCGGTCTGGCACCCGACCAGGCAGAGCGCATCGCCCACATGGCCGCAGGCAGTTGGCTGAAAGCCCTGGAGACGCTGAAGGCCGACTCGGAGAACGAGTTCTTCCTGGATATGTTCCAGACCCTGATGCGCATGGCCTATGCCCGTCGGGTGAAGGATATGAAGACCTGGAGCGAACGCATGGCAGCGACGGGGCGCGAGAAGCAGAAGCGGTTCTTGGAATACGCCCTCCGCTTGACG
The DNA here is from genome assembly GCA_963620725.1 of Vescimonas coprocola. Lineage (GTDB taxonomy): Bacteria > Bacteroidota > Bacteroidia > Bacteroidales > Bacteroidaceae > Prevotella. The sequence continues at coordinate 32,900 of CAVFBU010000008.1, read as the reverse complement.
CGCGAAAACTTCATGTACAACTTCGGAGAACGCGACCTCTGCTATATGACGGAGCGCGAAGAGGACTTCGCCAAGAATTTCGCCCGGTACATCAACGAGGCCAACGTGATGGAGATTAGCGACCTGTTCACCCTCGCCATCCGCGACATCGGACAGAATGCCAACGCCAAAATCGTATTCTTCCACCTGGCCATCCAGATGATTGTGCTGCTCATACAGAAATAACGACAAGACAACATCATACACCATATATATTATACAAGACATGGAAAAGACAAAAGACCTCGAAATAAAGACGGGATGCACGCGCGGCCTGTGCCATCAAGCCATCGGCCGGCAAGACCGCCAGTTGAACACCTACGACTGGTTGGCTGACGTGCCGGGAAACATCGACACCACCGACCTGGTGGAGGTGCAGTTCAAGCACACCCGCAAGGGCTATTACCACAACGTCAACAAGTTGGAACTGAAGAAAGGCGACATCGTTGCCGTGGAAGCCAGTCCTGGCCACGACATCGGTGTGGTGACGCTGACCGGTCGGCTGGTCAAGCTGCAGGTGCAGAAAGCCCACCTGAAGAGTGCTGACGACATCAAGCGCATCTACCGCATCGCGCGCCCCGTGGATATGGATAAGTTCAAGGAGGCCAAGAGCCGCGAACACGCCACGATGATTGAGAGTCGCCAGATTGCCAAGAACCTCGGACTGAAGATGAAGATTGGTGATGTGGAGTATCAGGGCGACTGCAACAAGGCCATCTTCTACTACATCGCCGACGAGCGTGTGGACTTCCGGCAACTCATCAAGGACCTTGCCGCCACCTTCCACGTGCGCATCGAGATGAAGCAGATTGGCGCACGCCAGGAAGCAGGGCGCATCGGAGGCACCGGGCCGTGCGGCCGCGAGCTGTGCTGCGCCACGTGGATGAAGAACTTCGTCAGCGTCGGCACGAGTGCCGCACGCTTCCAGGACATCTCGCTCAATCCGCAGAAGCTGGCCGGTATGTGTGCCAAACTAAAGTGCTGCCTCAACTACGAGGTCGACGACTATGTGGAGGCCAGCAGGAAACTGCCGGCAAAGGACATCCTGCTCGTCACTCAGGATGCGGAATACCACCTCTTCAAGACCGACATCTTAGCCGGACTGGTCACCTACTCAACGGACAAGAACGTGGCGGCCAATCTGGAGACCATCACCGCAGAACGCGCCAAACAGATTATTGAGATGAACCGCCGCGGCGAGAAACCACAGTCGCTTCAGGAAGGTGGCCCACAGAAAAACGAGAAGCGGATGTTTGACCTGGCCACGCAGGAGAACATCAACCGCTTTGACAAGAGCAAGAAGAAAAAGAAAAAGCCGGCCCGGAAACCCATTGACAACAGCAATGGTAACTCGCGTCAACAGCAGGGGCAACCGCGTCAGCAAGGCAACGGGCAACCGCGTCAGCAAGGTCAGCAAGGCAATGGTCAGCCCCATCGTGACAGGCGACAGCCGCAACCGCACAAGCCCAGACCGCAGGAGTCCGACGACCACGCGTAAGTGTTACCGCGACACACGGGTCTGATTGCGGCTGGCATCTATCCGCAGGAAGATGAACAGCAGGATGGTGAATCCCCACAGCGACGATCCGCCGTAGCTAAAGAACGGCAGTGGGATGCCGATGACCGGGGTCAGTCCCAATACCATACCCACATTGATGAAGACGTGGAAGAGGAAGATGCTCAGCACGCAGTAGCCATACACGCGTCCAAAGCGGAACGGTTGTCGCTCCGCCAGTTTGATGAGTCGCAGCACAAGGGCTAAAAACAGCAGCAAGACACTGGCAGAACCCAAGAAGCCCTCCTCTTCGCCCACCGTACAGAAGATGAAGTCGGTGTCCTGCTCGGGCACGAACTTCAGCTTGGTCTGTGTACCGTTGAGGAAGCCCTTGCCTTCCAGTCCACCCGAACCGATGGCAATCTCGCTCTGGTGTACGTTGTATCCTGCACCTTTAAGGTCTTGTTCCAATCCCAACAGCACATTGATGCGCGTACGCTGGTGCGGTTCCATCATGTGGTTCAGGATGAAGTCTGTGCCATAGAAGAAGCAGGCCGAGCCGAACGTGAAGAGCGCGATGAAATAGTAGTTGCGCAGGCGCGTACTCAGCGCCTCCCAAAGCAAATAGCCCAGGAGCACAGCCGTCATAGCCAGCTGGATATAGCCGATGTTGAAGGACACCTTGAGCAACAGCAAGGAGCACAGCGTGATGGCTAAGGTTATCCAGCCGATGCGCCACGCCAACCGTTTGTTGTCGCCGTAAAACCAAACCAGTCCTGCCGTGAAGAGTTGAATCATCAGCAGCACCGTAAATTCGCCGATGCTGGTCGGGGAGTCGGCCATATACACCTCCGCATAGCGGATGCCCACCACGAAATAGAGTACGGCAGCCGCCCCGGTGAACAACACCGAACCCGACATTCCCTCCCGGTAGAACACCAGGAAGAAGGCCAGGTACACCACAGCCGAACCCGTCTCGCGCTGGAGCACGATGAACATCATGGGCACGAGGACGATGGCCAGCGTTGCCGCGAAATCCTTCCACCGGTGGATGCTGTAGCCGTAGACAGCCATGAACTTCGCCACTGCCAGTGCCGTGGCAAACTTGGCAAACTCAGCCGGCTGGACGCGCAGCGGCCCGAGCACCAGCCACGACCGGGAGCCCTTGATCTGGTGCGGATTGAATATCGTGACAAAGAGCAGTATCAAGAGTGCGGCATAGATGGCGTAGGCAAAGGTGTCGTAGAAGCTGTCGTCGGACATAAGGATGACGAAGCCCAAGACGATGGATGTGCCAATCCACACCAGCTGCATACCCGAGCGCGAGTCCAGGCTGAGGATGTCTGCATCGCCATAGGCGTAGCTGGCTCCGCACACGCTGACCCAGCCGAACGACAGCAGAGCGATATAAATCAGAATCGTCCACCAGTCGATGGAGTGGAACACACTCTTCCCTCTTGTTCTATCTGCCGGTACTGCCATACGTGATGTGTCTGTGTTGGAACTCATCGGCGCGCTTCATCGAGGCTTCCGAGAGTTTTCCGTTAATATACTGTTCCATGATAAGTCCTCCGATGGGTACGCCATAGGTGGCTCCCCATCCACCATTCTCGACGTAGACGGCCACGGCAATCTTCGGGTTGTCCTTCGGTGCGAAGCCCATGAAGACGGAGTGGTCGTGGCCGCGGTTCTGTGCCGTTCCCGTCTTTCCGCAGGCATCGATGGGATATTTTGAAAGGGCGTGGCAGGTGCCTCCCGTGGCCGAAGCCTTCATGCCCTCCACGACATACTCGTAGGCCTGACGCTTGGCCATGGTGTAATGGCGGCGCGTGTAGAGCGTGTCGAGCGGCTCGCCCTGCACCTGGCGCACCACGTGCGGCACGTGATAGAAGCCGCGGTTGGCTATGGTGGCTCCGAGGTTGGCTATCTGCAGCGGCGTGGCGTTGACCTCGCCCTGTCCGATGGCGATGGAGATGACGGTGAGTCCGTTCCACGAACCCCGGTAGGCATTGTCGTAGTATTCGGCGTTGGGAATCAAGCCGCGCTTCTCGCCCGGCAGGTCAATGCCGAGGCGATAGCCGAAGCCCATGCTGACCATGTAGTCGCGCCAGCGGTTCATGGCGTTCTGCACCGACCCGTATTTTCGCTTGGCTCCCAACATATAGTATAGTCCCCAGCAGAAATAGCCGTTGCAGGAGGTGGAGAGGGCAGGTACGAGGGAGAGCGGCGACGCGTGTCCGTGGCAACCCACGTGCAAGCCCCGGAAAGTGAAGCCGTGCGAGCAGGGATAGACGGTGTTGGTCGGACTGATGATGCCCTCGCTCATAAAGGTCAGTCCCTGGGTGGTCTTGAAGGTGGAGCCTGGCGGATACTGTCCCATGATGCTGCGGTTGAGCAACGGCTTGAGCGGACTCCTGGCCAGGATTTTATGGTTTTTGGAGCGCTGCCGTCCCACCATCTTGCGCAGGTCATAGGATGGTGACGACACCATGCAGAGCACCTCGCCCGTGGAAGGCTCAATGGCCACGATGCTTCCTATCTTCCCCTCCATCAGGCGTTCGCCCAGGGCTTGCAGCTCCATGTCAATGGACAGGGTGAGGTTCTTCCCCGGCACGGGCTTTTTGTCCAGTGCCCCGTTCTGATAGCGACCCTGCGTGCGCCCGTGGGCATCGCGCAGGAAGATTTTCATGCCCTTCACGCCGCGCAGCTGTTTCTCGTATTTCCGTTCCACACCCATTTTCCCGATGTAGTCGCCGGGAGCATAGTAGTCGTCTTCCTCAATGTCGTCCGGCGATGCCTCAGCCACATCACCCAGCACATGAGCGGCGTAAGGGTACATATACTGCCGGATGCTTCGCTTCTGCACGTAGAAGCCGGGGAAACGGAACATCTTCTCCTGAAAGACGGAGTATTCCTTGTCGGACAGCTGGCTCATGAACATCTGCTGCGTGAAGCGGCTGTAGCCCGGATTCTTGGAGCGATCCTTCAGGTTCATCATGCGCCGGTCGAACTCTTCCCTCGTGATGTTGAGTGTCCTGCAGAGCTCCAGCGTGTCGAGGCGGTTCTTGGCCTCGTTGATGACCACCATGATGTCGTATGCCGGTTGGTTGTAGACGAGCAGCGTCCCCTTCCTGTCGGTGATGATGCCGCGCGAGGGGTACTCCACCTGTTTGAGGAAGGCGTTGGAGTCGGCGTTCTTCTTGTAGTCATCGCTCATAAGCTGGAGGAAGAAGAGGCGCACGATATAGACCACGATGATGAACACGGCCATACCGCCGATGACATAGGGTCTGTTGTTTATTCCGTCTTCTCTCATGGGCTACCGTCTGACGCTTTCCATTGTCATAATCAGAACCAGCGTGAATACCGCGCTGCCTGCCGCATACAGAATCCATGCCGTGAGGTCGAAATAGGACAACGTATCCAGTGCACAGAAGACCAGGCAGTAGATTACGACCAGAAAGACCGCGTAGCTTGTGAACTTGCCCAACCCGAGGGTGCGGATGGACGGCACGAGGCCGTCGGCTGTGTCGCGTGGCGCAAAGAGGGTGAGCAGCAGGGGCTGCAGGAGACCGATGAAGGTCAGCGAGCCTGCGGCCACTCCGGGCGTGTTGGCGAAGATGTCAACAGCCAGGCCGAGGCAGAAGCACCACAGCAGGATGCCCCCTGGGGGATAGCCTTTCGGAAACTTCGCCACGAAATAGACATAGAACAGCGGCGTGGCGACTCCAAAGAGATGGATGCGCCCGAACACCGTCGCCTGCGCCAAGATGTAGACGACAAACAGTACTATCCGTTTTAAAGTATCGATGGACATTTGCGTTTTTTATTCCTTGACGTTCAGTTCGAGAGAGTCTCTTGCGGACTGCAAGAGGCGAGCACGCTCCTTGACGGACTTGTCGCTGATGACGACCACGTCGCGTAGGCATCCGAAATCCGTGAAGAGGCGCACCTTGACACGATAGGAGAGTCCGTCGGCCGAGTTGTAGACGGTTTCCACGCGTCCCACCATGACTCCCGGTGGGAAGATGCTGGAGTAGCCGTTGGTCTCGACCTTGTCGCCCCACTTGAAGCGGGCGTGGCGCGGCACATCCTCCAGATAGGCCACGGCGGCATCCTTTCCGTCCCAGCGCAGCACACCGAAATAGCCCCGTCCGCGTATGACGCAGCTGATGTGCGACGACTTGTTGAGCACGGGGAGTACGACGGAGTAGTGGTCTGAGACGAGACAGGTGACACCGACGACACCCAGTCCGCTGGCCACACCCATCCCCACTTCAACGCCGTCAGCCGACCCCCGGTCGATGGTTATCAGGTTGTCGGGGCGGTGCAACTCGTTGGAGACCACCTTTGCTGGCACGAGGCGGTAGTGACCGAACATCTGCTGCTCCTGTCGCTCCGCTGCCGTAGTGTCCTGGGTGGCTTCATTGTAGAGGCGGCGCAGCTGCGTGACCTGCCGTTCGAGATGGAAATTGCGCAGCGTGAGCTCCTCGTTGGCTGTCGCCATCGAGAAAAACGCATCCACCTGTGACCTCATGCTGTTGACCTTTCCGGCCATGGCATTGGCCGACGAGAGCCACACGCTGCCCAGATAACTATTGTTCTGAAACAGCAGCACGGCACTGACGGCTTCAAGCAGCACAAAGAGCAACCAGTGGTTGTACCTTCTTAAGAACTCCAGCAGCGCTTGCATCTCGCCTTATCGCATCAAGAAAGAGAAACGGTTGAGGTTCTTCAACGCGATGCCTGCACCCTTTGCCACGGTGTGCAACGGGTCTTCGGCCACGTGGAACGGGATGTTGAATTTCTCCTGCATACGCCGGGCGAGGCCGCGCAGCTGCGAACCACCACCGGAGAGCCAGATGCCGTTCTTCACGATGTCGGCATAGATTTCTGGTGGTGTGCCCTCAAGGGCCGACAGTATGGCGTTCTCTATCTTGACAATGGTCTTGTCGATGCAGTGTGCGATTTCCTGGTAGCAGACGGGCACCTCCATAGGCAATGCGGTGACGCGGTTCGGGCCGTGTACCACAAAGTCCTCCGGGGCTTCGTCACCGAGGTCGGTGAGCACCGCGCCCACGCTGATTTTGATGCGTTCCGCCATACGCTCGCTGACCTTCACGTTGTGCTGGCGCGCCATATAGTCCTGGATGTCAGCCGTCAGGTCGTCACCGGCGGTGCGGATGGAGTTGTTGCTGACGATGCCGCCGAGCGAGATGACGGCAATCTCCGTCGAGCCACCACCGATGTCAACAATCATGTTGCCTTCCGGTGCTTCCACGTCAATGCCGATACCGATAGCAGAAGCCATCGGTTCGAAGATGAGGTAGACATCGCGTCCGTCGGCGTGTTCTGCCGAGTCGCGCACGGCACGCAGCTCCACCTCGGTAGAGCCGGATGGTACGCCGATGACCATACGCAACGAGGGCGAGAAGAGGTGTGACCCACTGCTCGCCATCTTGATGAGTCCGCGCATCATCTGCTCGCAGGCAGAGAAGTCGGCAATCACGCCGTCGCGCAGGGGACGGATGGTGCGGATATTGGCGTTCGTCTTTTCGTGCATCATCTTGGCCTCAGTGCCGACGGCAATCATCTTGTCGGTGTGGCGGTCAATGGCCACCACCGAGGGCTCGTCGACCACAATCTTATCATCTTTGATGATGATGGTGTTGGCCGTTCCGAGGTCCATGGCTATTTCTTGTACAAAGCTAAAAAATCCCATAGTCTTTCTGTTTTTCGTTTATAATCTTTCTATTGTTTTATCATTTATTGAACCACGCGTGGATGGCCGTGTCGTAGTGGCTGCTCACCCCAAAGGCACGCGTGGCGAACATCCGTCGCTGCTCTAATGTGGTGGCGGCACCCTGTCGGTTGAGGATGTCGAGCAGCACGCTGTATTCAGCCTTGGAGGGCACGATGACCACGTCGTTGAAGTTCTTGGCCCCGGCGCGGATGAGTGAGATGCCACCGATGTCTATCTTCTCGATGATGTCAGCATCGGAGGCTCCGCTGGCCACGGTCTGCTCGAAGGGATAGAGGTCAACGATGACGAGGTCAATTTCCGGAATCTCGTACTGAGCCATCTGCTGCCGATCGCCCTCGTTGTCGCGGCGTCCGAGGATGCCACCAAACACCTTCGGGTGCAGCGTCTTGACGCGTCCACCGAGGATGGAGGGGTAGGTCGTCACGTCTTCCACCTTCCCACACTCATAGCCAAGACCCTCGATGAAGGCCTGTGTGCCGCCCGTGGAGAGGAACTTCACGCCCTCGCCATGAAGCTTTGCCAGCAACTCCTCCAGTCCGTCCTTGTGGAACACGGAGACGAGTGCTGTCTTTATTTTCTTAGTTTCTTCCATAGTTGCAGTATAACGTTATATTGTCTATCCGAATCGGCGTTTTTTCGAAACGTGTTGCAAAGGTACAACAAAAATACTAACTACCGCCCTTTTTCCTAAAAATTTTACGTGCGGAGCGAAGGAAATGTTTTGATGGGGGGGGTATTCGTGCCCCTCGGAACGGAGAATAAGAATTTTCCGAATGAGGAAAAATCAAGTTTCTAGGCAGGAAAAAATATTTTCTTAGGCAGGAAAAAATATTTTCCCAGTTAGAGAGATATATTTTGTCCGTTGGGAAGATTTACTCTCAGGGGTATGGAAAACACAAAACCAGAGGCACGGAAAACACGAAAAAAAGAGTACACCGAAGCAAACCTGCCTGACGCACTCCTTACTAACTACCATTCGTAGCGGGAGGGGGACCCGAACCCTCGACCTCCGGATTATGAATCCGACGCTCTAACCAGCTGAGCTACCCCGCCATGGGCTTAAAAGCGGGTGCAAAGGTAATGCAATCTTTTCAAATAACAAAACTTTTTCGGGAAAAACTTTGCCGTCTCGGTATTTTATCGTACTTTTGCGAGTGAAACGAACTCAAAATAGAACGAACTATGCATATTCTGAGGAAAGAATACCCCGTCTCCGCCAAGTCGCCACGCATCGTGTGGGACATGATAGGCAGTGCTGCAGGCATGCAGAAATGGATGGCTGACCGCGTGACGGAAGATGGTGACCACTGGACCTTCTCCTGGGGAGAACCCTGGACTGAACGCGACATGAAGGTGGCGGAAGTGGTTGAGCGCGTCAAGCCCTGTTACATCCGACTGAAATGGGACTCCCAGCAGACCGACCCGCAGGCTTATTGGGAGCTGCGCATCGAGCAGAGCGAGCTGACCGGCCACATCCACCTCATCGTCACGGACTACGCCGAGGACGAGGACATTGACAACCTTAGCGACCTCTGGGACAAGAACATGGAACACCTGCACCGCGCCAGCGGTCTCTAACCCCACCACCTCCCGTCTCGAATGTTTCGAATCAAGAAGTTAGACCTCTTCATCGCCAAGCAGTTCGGACTGCTCTTCGTGGCCACCTTCTTCGTCTGCCAGTTCGTGCTGATGATGCAGTTCCTGTGGCGCTACGTGGAAGAGATTATCGGCAAGGGACTGTCGATTACCGTCATGGCTCAGTTCTTCTGGTACATGGGACTGATGCTCATGCCGCAGGCCTTTCCCCTCGCCATCCTCCTCAGCTCCCTCATCACCTTCGGCAACCTCGGCGAAAGCTCGGAGCTGACGGCCATCAAGGCCGCCGGCATCTCCCTCGTGCGGTCGATGCGCTCGCTCACCGCCATCGTCTGCTGCGTCTGCTGCGTCTCGTTCTATTTCCAGGAGGTCATCGGCCCAAGGTCGTTCGTGTCGTTCCGCCAGTTGCTCCTGTCTATGAAGCAGAAGAACCCGGAGATGGAAATCCCCGAGGGCATCTTCTACGATGGTGTGAGCGGCTCAAACATCTACGTCCAGCAGAAGAACGTGGAGACCGGGATGCTCTACGGCTTGATGATTTTCCGCACCAATGGTGGCTACGACGACCACGCCATCATCCTGGCCGACTCGGGGACGATGCAGTCCACCGCCGAGAAGAAACACATCCTCTTGACGCTCTACAGCGGTGAGTGGTTTGAGAATATGAAGCAGCAGGACATGGCCGGCCCGGCCAATGTGCCCTACCGCCGCGAGACCTTCGCCAACAAGCGCATCCTACTCGACTTCGATGGTGACTTCAACCTGGCCGATGTCGGGGGAATCGCCACCGATGCCCGCTCGAAGGGGATGCGGCAACTCCTCCACGACCTCGACTCCATACGGGAATACAACGACTCCGTGGGACACGCCGTTTACTACGAAGCCCAGCGTAACTACCTCCACCTGTCGCCGACCGATGGGAAAGACTCGCTGAAGGCCGTGGCGGCACTCAAGAGTGGGAAGCTCCAGTTCGACACGGTCTTCGCCAAACTGCCAGCCGACATCAAGCAGAGCGTCATCAAGCGCGCAGCAGACAATGCACAGGCAGCAGCCACCGACCTGACCTTCAAGGCCGACTACTCCGCCTACCTCAACCGCAACGAGCGACTGCACGAAATCGAAGCCATCAACAAGGTCACGCTGTCGCTCTCGTGCCTCATCTTCTTCTTCATCGGCGCACCCCTCGGAGCCATCATCCGAAAGGGCGGACTCGGCATTCCCGTCATCATATCGGTGCTCGTCTACATCGTCTACTTCATCCTGGAGAACACGGGTATGAAGATGGCGCGCGACGACAACTGGACGGTGTGGTTCGGCAAGCTCTTGGGAACGGCTGTCCTCACACCCGTGGCGGCCTTCATCACCTACAAGGCCAACAACGACTCCGTCGTGTTCAACATCGACCTCTACAAGTCTATGTTCATGCGCCTGCTCGGCCTGCGCACGAAACGCTACATCAACAGCAAGGAGGTTATCATCGAAGACCCAGACTACCTCACCGACGCACGGCAACTGCTGGACATCAACCAGGAGATACGGGAGTACAACGCCGAGCACCGCCTGCTGCGCCTGCCCAACCCCATCAAGGTGTTCTTCCGCCCTGGCGACGACCAGAACATCGAGCGCATCATCGGAAAGGAGGAAGACCTCATCCGCGACCTGATGAACACGCGCGACCGCGCCATCATCACCTACCTCAACCGGTTGCCCATCGTGGCCACCCACGCCCACACGCGACCCTTCCGCCGCAAAGGACTCAACGCCATCACGGGACTGCTCATCCCGGTCGGTCTCGTGTTCTATCTCCGTATGTGCCGCTTCCGCTTCCGACTGTACAAAGACCTTGCAGCCATCACGCAGAACAACGAACTCATCGCCAGGCGGATTGCCGAAATAACCAAGACGGATTTCAACTCCCTATATATAATAAGGTGTAACACGGAAACAGAAGAGAACCTATAAATCATGGAAAAACTCAAAGTAAATACCATAGAAGAGGCCGTCCGGGACTTCCGCGACGGCAAGTTCGTCATCGTCGTCGACGATGAAGACCGCGAGAACGAAGGCGACCTGATCTGCGCCGCCGAGAAAATCACACCCGAAATGGTGAACTTCATGCTGAAACACGCACGCGGCGTGCTCTGCGCACCCCTCACCATCAGTCGCAGCATCGAACTGGACCTGCCCCACCAGGTGCAGGACAACACCTCGCTGCTCGGAACGCCGTTCACCGTCACCATCGACAAGATTGAGGGCTGCACCACGGGGGTCTCGGCGCACGACCGCGCCGCCACCATCAAGGCACTGGCCGACCCCAGTTCCACACCGAAGACCTTCGCCCGACCGGGCCACGTCAATCCGCTCTATGCGCAGGACAACGGGGTGCTCCGCCGCAGCGGACATACGGAGGCAGCCATTGACCTCTGCCACATGGCCGGACTCTACCCTGCCGGTGCACTGATGGAAATCATGAACGACGACGGTACGATGGCGCGCCTGCCGGAACTCGTGGAGTTCGCCCGGGAGCACGACCTGAAAATCATCACCATCAAGGACATGATAGCCTACCGCCTGCAGAAGGAGTCGCTCATCGAGGTCGGTGAAGAGGTAGACCTGCCCACGGAGTACGGCCACTTCCGTCTCATCCCCTTCCGACAGAACAGCACCGGACTGGAGCACATGGCCCTCATCAAGGGCGAATGGAAGGAGGACGAGCCGCTGCTCGTCCGCGTACACTCCTCGTGTATGACGGGCGACATCCTCGGTTCTATGCGCTGCGACTGCGGCGAACAGCTGCACAAGGCCATGCAGGCCATCGAGAAGGAAGGGAAGGGTGTGATTATCTATATGCAGCAGGAAGGGCGCGGCATCGGACTGATGAACAAGATTGCTGCCTACAAACTGCAGGAAGAAGGACTTGACACCGTGGACGCCAACCTCCACCTCGGCTTCAAGGCCGATGAGCGCGACTACGGATGCGGTGCACAGATGCTCCGCCACCTGGGAGTCCACAAGATGCGGCTGCTCACCAACAACCCCGTCAAGCGCGTCGGACTGGAGGCCTACGGACTGGAAATCGTGGAAAACGTGCCCATCGAAGTCACGCCAAACAAGTTCAACCGCCACTATCTCGAAACGAAGAAAAACCGCATGGGGCACACGCTGCACCTCAAATAGCCGTCATTTTGCTGCATTTTCGTGAAGAAAGTACAAAAAACGGCAGATTTCTTTCGTGAAAAAGAAATAAATGACTACTTTTGCAACTAAATCTACTCATACAAGACAAAGCATATGGCACAACTATCTGACCGACTCCAACGGCTGGCCCCCTCTGCAACACTCGCTATGTCGCAGAAGAGCGCGGAAATGAAGGCACAGGGCATCGACGTCATCAACATGAGTGTGGGCGAACCGGACTTCAACACGCCGGACCACATCAAGGAGGCCGCCAAGAAAGCGGTGGACGAGAACTACTCTCGCTACTCTCCCGTACCTGGATACGCCGACCTGCGCAAGGCCATCGCCGACAAACTCAAGCGCGAGAACGGTCTCGACTATACCATCAACGAGATTCTCGTGTCGAACGGAGCCAAGCAGAGCGTGTGCAACACCATCATGGCACTGGTCAACCCCGGCGACGAGGTCATCATCCCGGCTCCCTACTGGGTGAGCTACCCCCAGATGGTCAAACTGGCAGGCGGCACGCCCGTCATCGTTGAGGCTGGCTTCGAGCAGGACTTCAAGATGACGCCCGCACAGCTGGAAGCCGCCATCACGCCGAAGACCCGTATGCTCATCCTCTGCTCCCCGAGCAACCCTACGGGTAGCGTCTATTCCAAGGAAGAGCTTCAAGGACTGGCCGAGGTCATCAAGAAACACGATGACCTCTTCGTACTGGCCGACGAAATCTACGAGCATATCAACTACGTGGGACACCACGAGAGCATCGCGCAGTTCCCCGATATGAAGGAACGCAGCATTATCGTCAACGGCGTGTCGAAAGCCTACGCCATGACGGGTTGGCGCATCGGCTACATCGCCGCACCGGAGTGGATTGTCAAGGGCTGCAACAAACTGCAGGGACAGTACACCAGCGGCCCCTGCTCCGTCAGCCAGAAGGCCGCCGAGTTTGCCTACACCCAGAGCCAGGAGTGCGTAGAGCAGATGCGCCAGGCGTTCGAACGCCGCCGCGACCTCATCGTGAAACTCGCCAAGGACATTCCCGGACTGGAGGTCAACGTGCCGCAGGGTGCCTTCTACCTCTTCCCGAAATGCAGCAGCTTCTACGGCAAGAGCGACGGACAGACCACCATCAGCAACTCCAGCGAACTGGCCCTCTACCTCCTCGAAAAGGGACACGTGGCCACGGTGGGCGGCGACGCTTTCGGCGACCCGGAGTGCTTCCGCATGAGCTACGCCACCAGCGATGAAAACATCATTGAGGCCATGCGCAGGATTAAGGAGACACTGGCGCGGTTGAAGTAAAAACAAACTTTTGTGCGTTAAAAGTTCTTAATTGTGGTGATTGTACGCAACAAATGAGTATCTTTGCTAACGATAAAAGAACAAAAACGCTCGGAAAGCGAGTGTCTAAAAACCGCAAATAACATCAAATCAAAAACATATATAACTTTATTAATAACTAAAATTACATTCAAAATTATGGCAACTACAAAAAAAGCAGCCCCCGCCAAAAAAGGTCAGGGCTTTCAGGGAGTAAAAGGAGCATTCTGGATCATCGCTGTCTGCTTCGTTCTCGCAGTATGTTTCTTCAAGTACTTCCTCGGTAACGCGGATCACATCAATCCCGCAAACGGCGAAGTCATTGACGGTAACATGTGGGGTACGATCTACAAAGGTGGTATCGTCGTTCCTGTGATCCTTACCCTTTTGTTCTCGGTTATCGCGCTGTCCATCGAGCGTGGTCTCGCACTGAACACCGCTTTCGGTAAGGGCAAGCTCCCCAAGTTCGTGGCTAACATCAAGGCTGCGCTCAACGCCAACGATTTCGTGAAGGCTCAGGAGCTCTGCGACAAGCAGCGCGGTTCTGTTGCCAACGTGGTAGGTGCTTCTCTCCGCGCTTACAAGGAGATGGAGGCCGTTTCTGGCATCAAGAAGGCTCAGAAGATCGCCAAGATCCAGCAGGCTCACGAAGAGGCTACCCAGTTGGAGATGCCTACACTGACCATGAACATGCCCATCATCGCCACCATCGTTACCCTCGGTACGCTGACCGCTCTGTTCGGAACTGTGGTAGGTATGATTCGTTCGTTCGCCGCTCTGGCTGCCGGTGGTGGTGCTGACTCTCAGGCCCTGTCTCTCGGTATTTCTGAGGCTCTGGTGAACACCGCATCAGGTATTTTGACCTCTTGGGTAGCTGTTGTGGCTTACAACTACTACACCAATAAGATTGACAAGTTGACATTCGCCCTCGACGAGGTTGGTTACTCCATTGCTCAGACTTACGAAGCAAACCACACAGAAGAGGCTTAATTTTTGCTAACCCTTTAAAATTTTATCACTATGGGTAAAGTAAAAATTAAGAAAAGCGACATCTGGATAGACATGACCCCTATGTCTGACGTGATGGTGCTTTTGCTGACCTTCTTCATGATGACGTCTACGTTCGTGAAGAATGAGCCAGTGAAGGTGAACACCCCACAGTCAGCCGCCAAGGTCAAGGTTCCGGAGAACAATGTTCTGAACATCACCATCAACCCCAAGGGTAAGGTGTTCATGAGCATGGACAACGTGAACTATCTGAAGACCACGATGCTTGAAATGACCGACAAGTTCGGCGTGGAGCTCAGTCCGGCTCTTCAGCAGAAGTTCTTGGAAGCAACACAGTTCGGTGTGCCCATGAACGAGTTGGAACAGTACCTGTCACTGCCCCAGAGCAAGCTGGCAGAGGAACTGGCCAACAAGGGAATTCCTACCGATAGTATCGTCCAAAGTGATGGTACCAAGGGAATGAGCGAATTCCAGATGTGGGTACGGACTGCGTTGGACTCCGGCGAAGACATGAAGATCTGCATCAACGCCGATGCGAAGACACCCTACAAGGTGGTTAAGACCATCATGTCGGAGCTGCGCTCTATGGATGAGAACCGTTATCAGTTGATTACATCGTTTAAAGAAGCGGAGGAGTAAAGAATGGCAAAACAAAAAGCAAGCAAGCAGAAGAAAATCAACGTTCGCGTCGACTTCACGCCGATGGTGGACATGATGATGCTTCTTATCACGTTCTTCATGCTCTGTACGTCTCTGAGCAAGCCGCAGGCCATGCAACTGACCATGCCGAGCAACGACAAGAACATCAGCGATGCGGACAAGAACGCAACCAAAGAGTCTCACACCATCACGATTTATCTGGGTGGCGACGACAAGATCTACTACATCAAGGGTATTCCCAAGTACGACGACCCGACCTGCATGAAGGAAACGACATGGGGCAAGGACGGCATCCGCAAGGTGCTCACCGAACACCGTACCGAGGAAGGCATCATTCCTGTAGCTAAGATTCGTCTGGCCAAGCTCGAGTTGGATAAGAAGAAGAAGGAGACCGATATGCCGGACTCCACTTACAACAACGAGCTGTCCAAGATCCGTAATGGTGAGATTAACGGTGAGAAAGTTCCTACGCTGACCATCATCATCAAGCCGACCGATGCGTCGAGCTATGAGAACATGGTCACCGCACTGGATGAGATGCAGATTTGCAGTATCGGTAAGTACGTCATTGACGAGATTTCACCCGACGACATGAAGCTTCTCAAAGCTAAGGGTATCAAGTAAATGACATGGAATAACATCTAAAAGCAAGAAAATATGTCTAAGATAGATTTGATTGACAATGGATGGGTTGACCTTGTCTTCGAAGGAAGAAACAAGGCCTACGGTGCTTACCAGCTGCGCAAGACGACAGGGGCACGCAATGTGTACTCCATCATCATCATGGTGATCCTGGCTGCCGCCATCGGTCTTATCGTAGGTGTCAACGCCATCATTGAAGCAAACAGCAAGGAAGAGATTTCCGCAGATGTCGAGCTCTCGCAGATCGTCAAGAAAGAGGTGAAGGTCGAGAAGAAGGCTCCTGTGAAAATCGAAGAAGCCAAGCCTGTTGAGAAAGTGAAGAGTTCGGTGAAGTTCGTTCCTCCTGTCATCAAGAAGGACGCCGAGGTGAAGCCCGACGAGGAGTTGAAGTCACAGGATGACCTCAACAAGACGAAGACGGCTATCGGTTCTTTCGACGTGAAAGGTAACGACGATGCTGCCGGCGAGGTGCTGAAGGCCAAGGAGGTCATCGCACAGCCGGAGCCTCCGAAGGAAGAGGAGACCAAGGTGTTCGACGTGGTTGAACAGATGCCTTCCTATCCCGGTGGCCAGTCTGCCCTGTTCGAGTATCTCAGCAAGAGCATCAAGTATCCCGTTGTGGCAGAGGAGAACGGCATTCAAGGACGTGTCATCGTTTCGTTCATCGTAGAGCGCGACGGTTCCATCACGGACGTGAAGGTTGTGAAGTCGGTAGACTCTTCTCTCGACAAGGAAGCCAAGCGCGTGGTACAGAGCATGCCCCACTGGATTCCCGGTAAGCAGAACGGTTCGGCAGTACGTGTGAAATACACCCTTCCTGTAACCTTCAGACTTCAGTAATTGAATATGACGAAAACAAGATTCAACACCCTTGTTGGATTGACACTCCTATTTTTCGGACTTGCTGCCTGCAAAGGCAGCAAGCCGAAAAATTTTCGTGCAGACACGATTTCGTCGGGAACCATCAGTTTCGCCGCCGACAAGAGTTTTGCACCCATCATCGACGAGGAGGTGGAGATGTTCAACGTCGACCACCCCAAGGCCAAGCTCACAGCCATCTACACGGATGAAGCAGCGGCCATGAAGATGCTGATGGAGGAAAAGATTTTCCTGGTCATCACGTCTCGCAAATACACCAAGAACGAGTTCAATACACTCAAGAACAAAGGATACAAGTCGATGAAGTCAGCCCCCATCGCCTACGATGGTCTGGCACTCATCGTCAACAGAAACAATCCCGATACCTGCATCACGGTGAAGGACATCGCCCGCATCCTGCGCGGCGAGGCCAAGCAGTGGAGCGACATCTATCCCGGCTCCAAGCAGGGCAATATTGAGGTGGTCTTCGACCATCCGCAGTCAAGCACCGTGCGCTACTGTCAGGACTCCATCCTGGGCGGCAAGCCCATCAATAGTCCCAACATCCAGGCCGTGGAACAGTCGGCCGAAGTCATCAACTACGTGGAGAAGACACAGAATGCCATCGGCATCATCGGTTCCAACTGGTTGAACGACAAACGGGACACGACCAACGTCACCTTCAAGAAGAATATCCGCGTGATGTCCGTCAGCCGCATGGAGACAGCCACGCCCGAGAATAGCTACAAGCCCTACCAGTATTACATCTACGATGACAGCTACCCCTTGATACGCACCATATACTGCCTGCTGAACGACTCCTACCGGGGTCTGCCGTTTGGCTTCAGCAACTATATCGCCTCGCCCAAGGGTCAGCTCATCATCTTCCACTCGTCACTGCTGCCGGCCTACGGCAACCTGACGACACGCAACGTCATCGTGAAATGACGGGACGAAACAACAGAGAAGTCTAATAATATACATCATAAATAAACAAAAAGACTATGAAGACAATAAAATACTTAATGATGGGTGCGCTGATGACAGGATTCAGCGCCCAAGCCAACGCCCAGGACGGCACAGCCGCCGATGTGGCCGCTGTCAAGCAGATGATTAGTAGCAAACCTGCCGATTTCGACAAGCAGATGAAGAACTACTACAAGAAGAACAAGAAGAACACCGCCAACCTGTTGGCATTCGCCGAGGCATTCTATGCTGCCAAAGACACGGCCAACGCCCACGTCTTTGCCAACTATGCCCTGGCAGCCAGCAAGAACAAGAGTGCCGAAGCGTTCATTATACTGGGCGACCTTCAGGCCTTGGCCGAAAACGGTGGTGAGGCCGCTGCCTTCTACACCCAGGCGCGCTACGCAGACCCGAAGAACCCTGAGGCTTATTTCAAGTATGCCAACGTGTACCGTAAGATTAGTCCCTCCGAGGCCATCAACGTGCTGGAAGAGCTTCGTGTCCAGCGTCCCGATGTGGCCGTTGACGCACTGGCCGGACGCATCTACTACCTCGCCAACGACTTTGGCAAGGCTCTCGAATACTACAACAAGGCCGACATGACCAAGATGGAGGACAGCGACTTGAGCGACTACGCTATGTCTGCCTTCTTCAAGCAGGAGAACCAGAAGAGTTTGGAGATTGCCCAGTATGGTCTGACGCGCAAGCCGCGCAGCGCCGCCTTTAACCGCCTGGCCTTCTTCAACAGCACCGACCTGAAGCAGTACGACCTGGCACTGAAATATGCCGACGCGCTCTTCAACCAGTCGGACTCCGCCAAGTTCTCTTACTTTGACTACACCTACTACGGCAACGCCTACAACGGAGCCAAGCAGAGCGACAAGGCCATTGAGATGTACCAGTTGGCACTGTCCCAGCCCGACATGGACAACAAGGCCAAGCGTGCCGGTGTCATCGAGCAGATTACTCAGGCTTATCTGGATAAGGACGACTACGACAACGCCATCAAATACCACAAGGAATATCTGGCCAACATCGAGAAGCCGACAGCCAACGACCTGGCCAAGCTCGGACAGCTCCACACCCAGAAGGCCAGTGGCATGGAAGGCGATGCACAGAAAGAGGAGTTGCAGAACGCTGATAAGGTGTACCAAGACCTTGAGAGCAAGTATGAGAATGCCGTGGAATACACCACGTTCATGCGTGCTCGCGTCAACTCCTATCAGGATCCCGACCAGAAATTGGGCTTGGCACTGCCCTTCTATCAGAAGCTGGAGGAGATGATAGCCCCGAAAGAAACCAAGGACAAGGCCGACAATGCCCGTCTGATAGAGGCTTACCGCTATATGCTGTCCTACTACTTCGTGGTGAAGGAAGACAAGGCCAAGTCGACGGAATATGCCAACAAGCTGTTGGCCATTGACCCCGAGAACGAGATTGCCAAGCAAGTGCTTGGAGTAAAATAAAGCGCATTCTTCAACAACCAGAATCCGCTTGTAGCACACTGATGCTGCAAGCGGATTTTTCGTTGTACTACGATATTTTTGCAGATTACGTGCCTCAGTGTTATCCTTGGGAAAAACGAACGATTAAAATTTCCTAGGAAAATGGATCGTTTTTCCTAGGAAAATGGATCGTTTTTCCTAGGGAAATTAATTTCTGTCCCGAGACCCTCCAAAAAAGAGCCATGAGACTTGATGTTGTAATAGGGAACAAACAAAAATCCCTCCACCGAAAGTGGAGGGATTTGTCTCTTGACTTACCTTGTCTCTTATGCAGGAAGACTGATAGCTTCTGAAGGACAAACACCGGCGCAAGTGCCACACTCCGTGCAAGCGTCGGGGTCAATTGAATACTTGTCGCCCTCAGAGATAGCTCCTACGGGACACTCATCGATACATGTACCGCATGCGATACAGTCGTCACCAATTACGTATGCCATAATTCTTGTTATTTGTTTGATTAAATGTGAATACTAAATATTGATGATGCAAAGGTATGCATTATTTTCGAAACTACCTAATTTCGGGTAGTCTTTTTTCGCGTTTGACACAATAAATGTCGAAAGCGGTGCGTTATAGTACGCATGAAGACAAGGATTATCTCACTACTGACTGCGTTGCTGACCCTGTCGCTGTGCGGCTTTGCCCAACAGCGCCGCGTGCAGAACAAGCCCTATATAGACCAACGGCTGTTCCATTTCGGCATACTGGTGGGCACGCATCTGCAGGACATCGAGTTCCAAAACACGGGACTGACCACGTATCTGGACGACCAAGGTGCGGAGCATCTGAGTCATGTGGTCGTGGATCAGGACCGGTGGGATGCCGGATTCACCGTGGGTGCATTAGGGGAGCTCCGACTCAGCAGCCACCTCCAGTTTCGCATCGCCCCTGCCCTACTCTTCGGCACTCGTCACCTCACCTACCGTAACCTGATGGCGACAGACGCGAAGGGCAATGTCGCCGAACAGCAGCAAGTGCTGAAGACCGCCTATATCTCCTCCGCCTGCGACCTTATCTTCGGTGCGGAGCGGTTCAACAACTATCGTCCTTACGTGATGGCCGGCATCAATCCCATGTTCAACCTCAGCAACGGCAGCAGCAATGAATACATCCGGCTCCAGCGACCGGACGTATTCCTGGAAATCGGCGTAGGCTGCGACTTCTATCTCCCCTTCTTCAAGCTAAGACCCGAGTTGAAGTTCATGTACGGACTCACCGATGTCTACGATAAAAGCCACGCCACCACCATCAAGGACAAAAATATGCTACCATTCACTATGGCTGCCCAAGCAGCCCATAGTAAAATGGTAGCACTCACTTTTTATTTCGAATAGCGTTCCCAACGGAACACACAGCCGTTCCTCATGCCGGCATCAGCACCCTGGAAGTCGGCAGCATAAGGACTGCCGTCCACCGGGTTCTTCCCGATGTACCGCTGCGTCTTCAGCGACAGCAGCATACAACGGTTGTAGAGCATATCCTGCCATACGAACCGCTCCGCCTTGGCCTCGTCGGTTGTCAGGCGCACATCGGCGGACAAACCAGCACCGGCGATGTAGACATAACGGCCATCGGCACATCTCAGCTTCACCGTACCGTTTCCGCCGTCCAACACCTCAAAGATAACCTCGCGACTGCGGTCCTCCTTGTTCCAGCCGATGTGCAGCATACCGTGGCGGTGAGCCAACAACAGCGTGCTGTCAGCGAGATTAGTGAACACCACCTTCTGTCCCACCGGGAGGTTGGCCGTCCGGTCCGCCAGGGGTTCCTCCACCTTGAAGTCATCGAAATCGGCCACGCCGCCCTTCTTGCCATTGCGGTTGAAGGCATAGAGTGCAACGCGCACGCCCTGGAAGCTCTTCAACTGATAAGGCGACAATATCTGTCCGCCGATATTAGTCCAGTTCGTGCCGTCCAGAGAGTAGGAATACTGCAACAGACTCTTGTCGTAGTCGCCCCACAGGCGCAGCCACACCACTTTACTGTCAAGTGCCTTCACCGTTCCTTTGTTTTCGTTTTGATCGTACCACCGCAGACGCAACCCCTCGTTGGTCTTCACCACACCCAGCGAAGCGTAGGGCGTATTGATCGCTCCCAGTCCGGCCTCATCGCCCACCTTCAGGCGCGAGGCATCCAGTTTTACCGAGGTGTAAGACACGGGGCCTATGGCACGCTGCGTGAGCGAGTTCTTCGCCCACAGCAACTGCTGGGCAGGCATCGAGTGGAGGCGCAGCCAACCCTTGCGCTCCTTGTTGAGCGACCACATCTTGTCGTTGGGGTTGTGGTTCCACTGCCATACGGGCTTGAGCGTTTTGCCCGAGAAGTCGTCACACCGGTCGTAGGGTGCATGGGGGGTCTTCACCTTATCGTTGGGTTTGAACCACGTGCGCGGCGAGCGTCCTAAGTTCTTCTCCAGGCCGAAATACGGCCAACCATCCACCCACGTCACGGGCGAGAGACAGGTGGTGCGTCCCACGGCGTTGAAGTCCTGCATGGACACGCCCCACCAACTGCCGTCCGAAGCCTCAACGATGCCGCCCTGATGAATCGTGGCACAGGCCAACTTGGTGTCCTCGGGCTTGCTGGACTTGAAGGCAAAGCCATCCTCGGGGAGCGGTCGTCCGATGCCCATATTGTTGACCACCCAAGCCGCAGAATAGCCGTATGACTCACGCACGCTGATGGCACACGTCTCGTAGGGTCCCCAGATGCTCTTGCTCCGGGCACACTGCATGCGTCCCATCGGCGAGTAGTCGGCAGAGAGGATGTAATACATCCCGTTGATTTTGTAGACGTGATGTCCCTCTCCCATTGCATTGCCTTCGGGAATCACCACCTTGCTGCTGCCCTCCACAGGGCCGCTCAGGTCGGGTTTCAGTTCCGTCACCGTCACATTACCATATTTATGTACGGCGTACACCTTGCCGTCCTCATCGAAAAGGACAGAGAGGTCGTAGATGTCACCATCGATTTTCTGATGTGTCCAAGGTCCCTTGGCATTGTCGGAGATGAACACCTGCAGGCCGTGACCGTTGATGTTGGAGAAGACATAGAACTTACCATTATGATAGCGGATGCAGGGTGCCCAGATGCCCTGTCCATACGCCTCCTTGCCGTTGCGCAGGTTGAAGTCGTCCGAGTTGTCAAAACGGTCAAAGCAATAGGACGCGAGTTCCCAGTTGACTAAATCCTGAGACTGGAGGATGACCAGTCCCGGCACGCTGTGCATGGTGGTGCCAGCCAGGTAATAGGTCTCCCCCACCCGAATGATGTCCGGGTCGGAAAACTCATCGTAGAACAAGGGATTGGTGTACGTGCCATTCCCGTTGTCTGCTGCCCACGACTGGGCATCCGCGTGGAGCGGCAAGCCCAAGAGGACTGCCGTACACACTATGAACAATACTTTCTTCATCATGTACGCTGTTTAGTTGATAATATTCGTTGTTTAGTTAATCTTATACGTTTCACCAGCTTGGGTCTCCAAGTCATATTCATACACTGTGGGAATCGAAGCCTTCACCCCTTCGTCCACCCGTGGATGCACCACCGGCTGTTTGACGACCGCAGACTCCAGCAGTGCATTGGGACATTTCCCTGCTGCCAGTTTCAGTCCCTTGGCCTTCAACGGAACATACGAGCGGATGCGCAATGTGCCTCCGATGGTAGAGCGCACCTTGGCTGCACACAGTTTGCCTCCACGCCATTTCATGTCCACCACAAAACCGCCGCGTGCGCACAGTCCCTTCACCTCGCCGTCCGCCCACGCGTCGGGCAGGGCCGGCAAGAGGTGCACGGCACCATCGTGGCTCTGCAGCAGCATCTCGGCGATACCTGCCGTCACACCGAAGTTACCATCAATCTGGAAGGGTGGATGCGCATCGAAGAGGTTGGGATATGTGCGTCCGTCCTCGCGGGCGGCTTTTCCGTTCTCGTTCAAGGCCGGCAGCAGATGCAGCATATTACTGATAATCTTGAAGGCGTGGTTACCGTCCAGCATCCGTGCCCAGAAATTGGTTTTCCAGCCCAGGCTCCATCCCGTTGCCATGTCGCCACGCTGTTTCAACGTGTTGGCAGCAGCGTGGAATAGTTCGGGATGCGAGAACGGCGAGATCTGGTTAGAGGGGTACAGGCCATAGAGATGGGAGATGTGGCGATGTTCATTCTTGGGGTCATCGGCATCGATGAGCCACTCCTGCAACTGCCCGTACTTGCCAATCTGCATGGGCGGAATCTGAGCCAACAACTCCTTCATGTTCTTCCGCTCCGCCTCATCCACACCGAGGATTTCAGCAGCGTGAATGGCATTGGACAGGGCATCGAAGGCAATCTGGTTGTCCATGGTACACCCTGCGGTGACGGCGGTCTTCTTCCCCATGGGGCCTTGCTCCGGGCTGACCGAGGGAATGGTCACCTTCCACGGCGTACCGGGAAGGGGCTGCATATAGTCGAGATAGAACAGGGCCGCGCCCTTCAGCACCGGATACCATTTCCGCAGGAACTCCCGGTCACCCGTATAGAGGTAGTGCTGCCACAGATGCGTGGAGAGCCATGCGCCACCATTAGGGAACATCCCCCACTGTGCCCCGTCCACCGGGCCTGCGATGCGCCAAAGGTCGGTGTTGTGGTGCGCCATCCATCCGCGGCAACCATACATCTCCCGGGCGGTCTTAGCTCCCGTTTCACTCAAGTCCTTGATTAAGGAAAACAACGGCTCGGTCGTCAGGCTCAGATTCGTCACCTCTGCCGGCCAGTAGTTCATCTCCGTATTGATGTTGATGGTATATTTACTGTCCCACGGTGCCTTGATGTTGTCGTTCCATACGCCCTGCAGGTTGGCGGCCTGTCCACCGGGCTGCGACGAGGAAATCAAGAGATAGCGGCCATAGTTGAACATCAGAGCCACCATCGCCATATCCTTGCTCCCCACGAAGTGGTCAAGCCGTTGGTCGGTGGGGAGCTGTGCGTTGGCATCCGTCGGGAGCATCAGCGACACCGTGTCAAACTGCTTCTGATACGCCTCCACGTGGCGTTTCAGCAGTTGGGCGTAGGACATTCCCTTCACCTTGCCGAGATAGTCGGCATTGCGCTGTGCGGCATTGCCGGAGACATCATGGTAGTTCACAAAATTGGTGGCTGCACTGACGAGGATGGTAGCCTCCGTCCCGTCGTTCTGCACTTCGGCCACACATTCTGCCGTGAGGGCAGCCTTGATGCCCTCCTGGTCTTGACCCTTCACCGTCAGTATGGCTCCGTTGGCTGTCGTCCGCGTCTGATGCTCAAAGGGAGCATCCATACGGATGTCGAACGCCAATGCACCCTTCTTGCTCGCCTTGACATGGCAGACGATTACGCCGTCGGCCATAGACGCAAACGTGGTGCGCTCGTATTTCACGCCGTTGACGACAAAGGAGGTGGTCGTCAGTGCTCGCCGCAGGTCAAGGTCTCTCACAAACTGTTTCGCCTCACCGTCCACCTTCATCTTAATGTGCAGATTGGCCATCGGCAGGAAGCGCATACCGTGAGGACCTACGACAAAGCTGTCGTTGAGAATCTTGGCGGCCTCTTCCTCCTTGCCGTTGAATATCAACTGGCGCACCTCCGGCAGCAAGGCCAGCGATTTCGTACTGTTGTTGTCGTGTGGTCCGCCACTCCAGAACGTCTCTTCGTTAATCTGAATGTTTTCATCGGTTGTTCCGCCATAGACCATCGCTCCCAGATGGGAGTTGCCGATGGGCAATGCCTCCAGCCAATGCCGTGCAGGCACGTTGTACCACAGGCGCGTGGCATAGTCCGTTTTCAAATTCCCGGCGGCAATGGTCGGAAGCAGAACGCCGACCATGAGGGCTGCCACAACCCATTGTCTTTTCATTTGCATTATTGTTCTTAGTTATTCGGTACTTTTCACTCTACTGTAAGCACCATTTTGCCTACCCAAATGGCGTGTTTGCCGTTCTGGTCTACGGGAACATCGCGCCCGTCAAGGTCTTTGGCGTACTTCAGCTTCTTCATATAGGTATGGGTATGTCCGCCAAGGACGAGGTCGATGTAGCGTGATCCCCGAATCACGCCCGTATCATACTCCGGGCCTTCGTCCCACCCCATGTGCGACAGGCAAATCACCACGTCACATTTCTTCTGTTCCTTGAGCAGTGCGGCAGTCTTCCGAGCCGTCTCCACCGGGTCAAGATACCCGACCCCCCGACAGTTCTTCTCGGCCACCAGTCCCTCCATCTTCGGCGAGAGGCCGAACACACCGATTTTCAGTCCTTTGCGGTGAAGGATGACGTAAGGCTTGACCAAGCCCTCGCAGGGCGTACCTGTGAAGTCGTAGTTGGCGCAGACGATGGGAAAGTTGGCCATACGGAACAGCCGCGCCATATTCTCCAGTCCGAAGTCGAACTCGTGGTTGCCGATGGTGGCAGCATCCAGTCCCATGAGGTTCATCAGTCCCACCTCCACATCGCCCTTAAACAGGGTATAGTAGGCCGAGCCTTGACTGAAGTCGCCACTGTCGAGGTAGAGCAGGTCGGGGTTCTCCCGGCGTTCCTCCTGCAACATGGCGATGCGGCGCAGGAAGCCACCACGTCCGGCCTTCATCGTGTCAGGCAACAGGGCACTGACCGGCATGATGGTGGAGTGCGTGTCATTGCTGTGGATGATGACGAGGCGTTTGGGGTTCTTGGCCGAAGTATCGGTGGGTACGGCAAACAAGAGACACAGCGGCAACATCAAGGCCAGCAGTGTCAACACCTTATTATTAAATATATATTTCTTTTTGTCCTTCATAATCGGTATGTTTTTACAGGTTAGTCCTTCACGGTCACACGACCTTCTATCTTGGCATCCACCTCACGTCCCAGCCGCGTCTGCTCACGGAAATAGTCCATAATGACAAAGCGCGAGTTGTTCTCCACCTGCTGTGGCGAATGGATGTCGCGGCATTTCTTGAAGGTGGTCATGCTGTCCGTACCGCCAAGGAGATAGTCGATGGTGACCAGTCGGTAGTCCTTGGCCGGGTCGATGGGTTCACCATTGAGCGTGGCCTCCAGCAGGTGTCCCTTGCGGTCGATGACCAACCGCACGGCGTGGCTCAGTCCCTCGCCGCCGACACGGGCTATCTCGCGGAACAACTCCAACACCTCAGCACCCGACAGCGTGGCAAAGGCTATCTTGTTCTCGAACGGGGCGACATCCAAGACATCGCCATAGGTGACCTCGCCCTGCGGCAACGCGGCCCTCACGCCACCCATGTTGTACACGCCAAACACGGGTTGCTCGCCGTAGTCCTTGCCAGCCCACACCAGGATGTCGGCCAGCAGGTTGGAGAGGTCGCCCTCCGGGCGCTGCGCCGTCATATAGTGTGTCGTGCGACCCACCACAGGACCCATCACACTGTCCACCGTGTGCTTATAAGGAGCTAAAAACTCGGCCGCACGGCTGTCAGGATGCACATCGTAGCGGTCATCTATCAAAATGCGCTGCCGCTCCACCGACACCACCTGCCGACTGGTGTGACAGGCTGAAAACAGGAACAGGACGAGCGCAAAAAACATCAGATTTTTCTTCATAACGTCTCTTTCTTTGGTGCAAAAGTACGAAAAAACGGGGTGACTGGCAAAAAAAGAAGATTAAAAATTGCAAGTGTCACAAAAAAGCCGTACCTTTGCAGCCGCTTTCCACGTAATCGCTGGCAGGAAGTAACGAGTGGCCTGTTATGTTGCGTCGGGACGATACAACAAATTTAATTTAAGAAACGAAAATGGATTTAATTAAAGTTGCTGAAGAAGCATTTGCAACCGGCAAGAAGTTCCCGTCTTTCAAGGCTGGCGATACGATTACTGTCGCTTACAAAATTATCGAGGGTGCCAAGGAGCGCATCCAGCTCTATCGCGGTGTGGTCATCAAGATCAACGGCCACGGCGACAAGAAGCGTTTCACCGTCCGCAAGATGTCGGGCACGGTGGGTGTGGAGCGTATCTTCCCCATTGAGTCTCCCAACATTGACAGCATCGAAGTAAACAAGGTCGGCAAGGTGCGCCGCTCCAAGCTGTACTACCTGCGCAAGCTCACGGGTAAGGCAGCACGCATCAAGGAGAAGCGTACCGCCATTGCTAAATAAGCATACAGCCATACCCAACAAATTAGAGAGAGACATCCTGTCCTGCGACAGTGGTGTCTCTCTCTTTCTTCTTCAATCCTCATAGTTGGCCATACCATCGTCGTCGCCGTGCAGCGCGTCCTGAAACGCCTGCCAGTCCTGAAACCCTGCCAAGAGAGCCAGTCGGTCGAGCGTCTTCTTGTTGGGTTTCTTCAGTAATTCCTTCTCCACTGCCTCCAGCAGTTTCCGAAGCGCGTGTCTCTTTTTTTCCATAACGGGTGCAAAAATACAGGAAAAGTTTCTTTCCACCAAACGAATTGCCCACAAGATGCGGTATTCTGCCACATTTTTCGTAACTTTGCGCACAGAAATAAAGCACTGACACACTATGAAAGAACTACAACTCAAGTACGGATGCAATCCGAACCAGAAGCCCTCGCGCATCTTCATGACGGAGGGCGAGCTGCCCATCGAGGTCATCAACGGTCGCCCCGGCTACATTAACTTCCTGGATGCCTTCAACGCCTGGCAACTCGTCCGCGAGTTGAAGGCCGCCACAGGCTTGGCCGCCGCCGCCTCGTTCAAACACGTCTCGCCGGCTGGTGCCGCCGTGGGACTGCCCCTCAGCGACACGCTGAAGAAGATCTATTTCGTGGACGATGTGGCCGGACTTGACGCATCTCCCATTGCCTGCGCCTATGCACGTGCCCGCGGTGCTGACCGCATGTCCTCGTATGGCGACTTCGTAGCCCTGTCCGACCCCTGCGATGCGGTGACGGCCACGCTGCTCAAGCGCGAGGTCAGCGATGGTGTCATCGCCCCCGGCTTCACGCCCGAGGCCATTGAGATTCTCAAGGCCAAGCGCAAGGGTTCCTATAACGTCATCCAGATAGACCCGGCCTACCGCCCCGACCCCATCGAGCGTAAACAGGTGTTCGGTGTGACCTTCGAACAGGGACGCAACGAGATTGAACTTGATGACGACGCGCTCTTCGAGAACATCCCCACCCAGAACAAGACCTTCACCGCCGAGGCCAGGCGCGACCTCATCATCGCCCTCATCACCCTGAAATACACGCAGAGCAACTCCGTCTGCTACGTGAAGGACGGACAGGCCATCGGCATCGGTGCCGGACAGCAGAGCCGCATCCACTGCACACGACTGGCCGGCAACAAGGCCGACATCTGGTGGCTGCGCCAGCACCCGAAGGTCATGGCACTGCCCTTCAAGGAAGGCATCCGGCGCGCTGACCGCGACAACACCATCGACGTATATATCTCGGAGGACGAGCACGACGACGTGTTGCGCGATGGTGCCTGGCAGCAGTTCTTCACCCGTCAGCCCGACGTGCTGACGCTGGAAGAGAAGAAAGCCTGGATTGCCCAGAACACGGGTGTGGCCTTGGGCTCCGATGCCTTCTTCCCCTTCGGCGACAACATCGAGCGTGCCCACAAGAGTGGTGTGCAGTACATCGCACAGGCCGGCGGCTCCGTGCGCGACGACCATGTCATCATGACCTGCGACAAATACGACATCGCCATGGC
Source organism: Vescimonas coprocola (assembly GCA_963620725.1). Classification (GTDB taxonomy): domain Bacteria; phylum Bacteroidota; class Bacteroidia; order Bacteroidales; family Bacteroidaceae; genus Prevotella. Next base: position 4,221 of record CAVFBU010000008.1, on the reverse strand, counting down.
CTTCACGGGCGTGCGCCTATTCCACCATTAAACACCCCGGACGGTATGCGCATCAACGACGACGATTTCTCCCAGATTCTCGAACGCGGCATCAGCTTCGGTAGGGGCGGTGGTCCAACGACCAGCGACGACAAGGTGAAGACCAAGGCGAAGAAGAAGAAATATATCACCGGGGCGCACGGCAGTGGTTCGGCTCGTCAGAAGGCCAAATACCGCGAGCAGCGTGCCAACCGACACAAGTGATGAGTGATAAGAGAAAAGGGGACTTTCTGAGTCCCCTTTTCTCTTGTACGCCCTTCATTCTGCAGACCCACCTACCGTTCCGCGTAGTCGAAATAGCCGAAGTGGGCCGAACCACTGCCTTGGGCATACATACCGACGACGACACCGGTGAAGCCACCGACCACCTCGGTACTGACCAACGTACAGGACTGCTGCGACAGGGCAGCGAATGGTGCACCATCGGCAGCATATTCAAACACATAGTTACCATCGGTGGCTGTGACGCGCAGGCGCACCTTCCGGGCTTTGTCCAGCGGAACAGCCTCCACCTGACGGAGCGTCTTGACGGTGGCAGCGGCCTGCACCTTCAACCGTCCCGTTCCGTCTTTGACCACCGAGAGGTCGAGGTGACCATCGTGAATCTGGTAGACCGTGAGTCCCGCCTCGCAACCCTTGTCGAGCGAGACCACGTCAATCTCTGTCTCCATAACCATCCTGCTGCTCTCCTGTCGCCGTCCGATGAATGTCGGTCGGTTGTTCTCGGTTAGGGTTCTGGCCGAAGCCGTCAGCGTCACACCGCCCTCGGCAAAGCGGTAGTTGGCGGCAATTGGGTTTTGGATATACAGCCACTGCGGGTCGTCGGGACAGATGTCGTGCTGGTGTTTGATGCAGTCTCGCGGCGTACCCAACAGAGCTGGCACCTGCATCAGTGTGTCTATCGGATGACCCCCGTTGACCACCGGCCACTCGCCCTCCTTCCATTCCACCGGTGCCAGACAGGTTTCGCGCCCCAAGTGGTGGTAAGAGCCACCGAAGTTGCGGTAGGCCAAGAACACGACCCACCAGCTGCCGTCCGCAGCCTGCACGAAGTCACCATGTCCCGTGCCCTGTATCTGCATCGACTGCCCCTTCCTGTTACAGTTGGTGAGGATGGGATTGTCGGGATTCGACTCGTAGGGTCCGTAGATGTTCCGGCTGCGCGCAATGGTGAGGCTGTGCGCCAGTTCCGTGCCGCCCTCGGAGATGAGCAGGTAATAGTAGCCGTCCTTCTTGTAGATGTGCGGCCCCTCGGGATAGCGTCCGCCAGTGCCCTGCCACAGCGGACGACTCTCCGTGAGCTGTCGACCCGTGGCGGGGTCTATCTCGCAGAGCAAGATGGTGTTGTCGGGGTTCGACATCATGTAGCATTTCCCGTCCTCAAACCACAGCGAGGGGTCGATGCCCTGCTGCTGAAGCCACATCGGCTCGCTCCACGGCCCTTTCGGGTCTTTGGCCGTCACCATGAAGTTGCCGCCATTGCCCACGTTGGTCGTTATCATATAGTAAGTGCCCTCATGGTAGCGGATGGTCGGTGCATAGATGCCCAACCACGACGAGGCACCCTTCAGCGGCAACTGGGACTCGCGGTTGAGCACATTGCCGATGGGTGTCCAGTTGACGAGGTCGGTGGAGTGGAACACGGGCACACCCGGGAAATACTGGAACGAGGAGTTCACCAGATAGAAATCGTTGCCGACGCGGCAGATGCTCGGGTCGGGATGATAGCCCGGAATAATCGGGTTGCGGAGCGTCTGTGCCGAAGCAGCCACAGCAGCCATCCACACGATCAAAAGCAGCATAGTCTTTCTCATGTCACATCTTGTTTTTAGTTATTTTGTCTTTCATTGTTTAGTAATTCATGCCAAATGCCCAAAGAGGAACAACGTTCCCCATACCCGTCTCTATGTCATCCCTCACCACATAGCCTTCCTCAGCACTGGCAATCTGCTTCTGCCCTTTTTTCTTGCCGCCAATCTCAAAAGTCTTGTCCTCTATCAGAAAATCGGAAATGGGCGAATTGAAAACCATGTGGTTCACACGCATTTGGTTCAAGAAGAAGGTCTCTCTCAGATTGCCTACATCGGGAGTTGAGGACGAGAGAGCAAAAGAGAGATTGGTATTGTCAAGATATACCTTTTCCACCTTGCCCAAGCCACGCACGCCTTTGGTAGCTTCATGCAACAAGGCTATCAAGCCAGCACGCTCCATGAGTTCGAAGTAGTCGGGCAGATTGTTGCGATCCACCTTTATCGTCGTAGAGATGGTACTCATGTTGGGTTTGAAAGGTACGCTGTCCGCAATCACCTGCATCAGTTCCTTCAGTTTCCTTGACACCATCACCGAATAGTTGGCATATTGGGGGATGTCCGTCTCCAAAGTCATGCTCACCACCTGGTTCAGGCGCATCCGATATCCTTCGTCCTTGTAGAAAGGATAATAGCCCTCGCGCAGATAGTCTTTGAACAACGCCAGAGGATTCTCGACTTCCTCCGGCAACGCCACCTCATTGCCTGTAATCTGCGCCAAGGTGTAGACAGGAAGACTGACTCCCAATCTCATTCCAAGGTATTCGCGAAACGACAGTCCCTGCATCCTATACACCAGGACGCGCCGACTCAAATCGGCAGTGCCCTTATAGATGTCAAGTACGGAAGAGCCGGTAAAGACAACCTGCAAACCAGGTAAATTATCATAGATCATCTTCAGTTCCGTAGCCCATCCCTTGTATTTGTGTACCTCGTCCACAAAAAGGTGCTTGCCCCCCAACTGACTGAACTTCATGGCCGTTTCAAAAAGGGTCTGACTGGCGAAATAGATAGATTCCGCGTTTACATAGAGCGTGTCTTTCGTCTGTAGGTTCAGTTTGATGTACTGTAAAAGCAGTGTCGTTTTGCCCACGCCGCGAGGTCCTACGAGAGCCGTCATCCGATTCTTCCAAGGAATCTGATGATACATATATCTCAAGTATCGGGTGTCCGTACGCTTGACCAGACTGTCTGAAAGTTGCTTCAACAATTCCATATTTTTTGCCTTTTATGACGATTATGGGTGCAAATATACGAAATTTGCGGTAAAAACACCGCAAATTCCACAAGAAACTGCAGTATTTTTACCGCAAACCCGCCATTAGACAAGAATGTCGGTACGGACAATGGGGGCGTTCAGTTATTGATGACCAGCAATTGATAAGAGCCGGAGGGCAGTGTCAGCACGACCTTCCCATCAGTCTGTCTACACCTTCTACTGCTCAACGTCTTGCCGTCCAATTGTACCGCTTTTATCGAAGAAGCCGACAGACTGACCGTAGCCGTGGTGTTGGCAGGAATGGAAAACGTATAGATTATCTTGTCCCCTTGGCGTTCCCATCGGCTTTCAATCCGTCCATACATACTGTCGTAAAAACCTGCCGCATACTGCAAGCCGTCAGCCTCGTCCGGCACAGGCTGCAACAGGAAATGTCGGAAACCGGGGTGTTGCTCATCGCGCCGGATGCCCAAGGAGTAGTTGTACATCCAAGCAGCCACGGCACCGAAGGAATAGTGATTGAAGGAATTCATGTGGTTATTGCCGCCAAAGCCATGTTCCTTGGTGTAGGAATTAAGACGTTCCCAGATGGTCGTTGCACCTTGAGTGATCGGATACAACCATGAGGGATAAGTCTCTTGGCGCAGTAAGCGATAGGCCACACTGTCCAGTCCAGCATCCGATAAGGCCTTATTCACCCATGCCGTACCAATAAAACCCGTCATCAAGGAATAGGGAGGGCAAAGGTCGCCCTTGTCCGTGCGGTTTTCACGCAAGATGGTCGCTTTGAAATTATCTATGAATTTCGGTTTCAAATCCGCCTTCACGATGTCGAAAGCCAGAGGAAGGACGTAGGAGGTCTGGGTGTCCACAGACATTCCCTCCCGTTGCTTATCGAATGACGATGCTATCGTTTTTCCCGAAGCCACATCAATGTAAGTGGTATTAAAAAAGTCAATACGTTCATTGCGCAATGTCTCATATTGCGCCGCATCTTCCGTGTAGCCCAACACTGTGGCCATCTTCTGCATGAGTTGCAAGTCATAAATATAATAGCACTCCCACAGCAACGACTTGTCATTGCGTTCATCCTCCAGGCCGAGCCAGTCGCCCAGGTCTCCCCACTGCCGCCGCTGCACGACAACACGCGTCGAG
>CAVFBU010000007.1:0-41653 GCA_963620725.1 Vescimonas coprocola | reverse complement strand
TCCGTAGCGGCGGATGGCCTCGCGATGCTTGGCGGTGGGGTAGCCCTTGTTGGAGTGCCAGTCGTACAGGGGGTATTCCTCGGCCAGGCGGTCCATGTAGTCGTCGCGGTAGGTCTTGGCGAGGATGGAGGCGGCGGCGATGCTCAGGTATTTCCCGTCGCCCTTGACGATGGTGGTGTGGGGCAGACTGCCGTAGGGCTTGAAGCGGTTGCCGTCCACGATGACGGCCTCAGGACGGACCGTGAGCTGGTCGAGGGCGCGGTGCATGGCGAGGATGGAGGCGTTGAGGATGTTGATGCGGTCTATCTCCTCGGCGGTCACGATGCCGACGGCCCAGGCCAGTGCGTCGTGCTGGATGACCTCGCGCAACAGTTTGCGGCGGCGGTCGGTCAGCTGTTTCGAGTCGTTGAGCAGGTCGTTATGGTAGTCTTCGGGAAGGATGACGGCGGCGGCATAGACGCTGCCTGCCAGGCAGCCACGTCCGGCCTCATCGCACCCGGCTTCCGTCTTCCCCGTGTAGTAATGACTGGCCAACATGGTGTTCAGAACATTTTGCTGACGCGGCGGATGCCGCTGACTAAGGTGTCAACCTCCTCCGGGGTGTTGTACAGGGCGAACGAGGCGCGCACGGTGCCACTGACACCGAGGCGGTTCATGAGGGGCTGGGCGCAGTGGTGGCCGGTGCGCACGGCAATGCCGAGGCGGTCAAGCAGGGTGCCCATGTCGAGGTGGTGGATGTTTCCCACCAGGAAGCTGACCACGGCATCCTTCCCCTCCTGTTCGCCAAAGAGGCGGATGCCATCGATGGTGCGCAGCTGCTCCATGCAGTAACGGGTGAGCTGCTGCTCGTGCTGGGCGATGCAGTCCATGCCGAGCGCAGAGACATAGTCGATGGCCGTGGCAAGGCCGTGGGTGGCGACGTAGTCGGGAGTGCCGGCCTCAAACTTAAACGGCAGACGCTCGAAGGTGGTCTTCTCGAAGCTCACGTGCTCAATCATCTCACCGCCGCCCTGGTAGGGAGGCAGCTTCTCCAACCACTGCTCCTTGCCATAGAGCACGCCGATGCCCGTAGGGCCGTACATCTTATGGCCACTGAAGGCGAAGAAGTCGCAGCCCATGTCCTGCACGTCCACGGGGAAGTGGGGTGTGCTCTGTGCGCCGTCCACCATGACGGGAACCCCGTGTTCGTGGGCAATGCGAACCATCTCCTTGACGGGGTTCACCGTGCCGAGGACGTTGCTCACCTGCGTGATGCTCACCATCCGGGTGCGCTCGGTGAACAAGTGGGCAAAGTCATCAAGGAGCAGCTCCCCCTTGTCGCTGATGGGAATCACGCGGAGGACGATGCCCTTCCGGGCTGCCTGCAACTGCCAGGGCACGATGTTGGAGTGGTGTTCCATGGTGGAGACGATGACCTCATCGCCCTCGCTCATAAACGCCTCGCAGAACGAGGAGGCCACGAGGTTTAGGCTCTCCGTAGTGCCTCGGGTGAAGACAATCTCCTCCGTCTTTGCCGCATGGATAAACCGGCGCACGGTCTCGCGCGCTGCCTCATGCAGGTCGGTGGCCTGCTGCGAGAGGTAGTGGACACCACGATGGACGTTGGCGTTGACGTTGAGGTACTCCTCACGCATGGCATCCAGCACGCAGAGCGGTTTCTGGGTGGTGGCGGCATTGTCGAGGTAGACCAGCGGCTTGCCGTACACCGTTCTGGAGAGGATGGGGAAGTCTTCGCGTATCTTGTTGATGTCGTACATAAGTCGGACGTGTTTATTTACAGAGTTTACAACCCTCACACTTGCTCAGCTCGCCGCGGAAGCGTTTCTCGACGAGGTAGTGCAGGCGGTCGCGCAGGGGTTCCAGCTGCATCTGGTCGATGACCTCGTTGGCAAAGGCAAACTGCAGGAGCAACTTAGCCTCCTCGCGGCTCACGCCGCGCTGCTGCATATAGAAGAGGGCCGCATCGTTGAGCTGGCCGACGGTGCTGCCGTGGGAGCACTTCACGTCGTCGGCATAGATCTCCAGCATGGGCTGGGTGAACATCCGGGCGGTCTTGGTGGCGCAGAGGTTCTGGTTGGTTTCCTGCGACACCGTCTTCTGTGCCCCGTGGCGCACCAGCACACGACCGGCAAAAGCACCGCGCGCCTCGCCGTCAAGCACGTACTTGTAAAGCTCCTGACTGGTGCAGTGGGCTGCCTGATGGTCGATGAGCGTGTTGTTGTCCACCACCTGGCTCTTGTCGGCAATGACGCAGCCGTTGCAGGAGCACTCCGCTCCCTCGCCCCGGAAGACGAGGTCGAGGCGGTTGCGCGTAATGCCGTTGTGCAGGGTAATCACGTTGTGGTTCACGCGGCTGTTGGCCTGCTGCTCCACGTAGACATTGCTGACGCGGCGGTTCTTGATGTGGGTCTCTTCCAGGCAGTAGAGGTCGAGGCTGGCCTGCTCGCCCACGAAGGCCTCGATGACCTGCGTGGTGAGGAAGTGGCGGTCGTCGGCAGCATGGTCGCAGAAGAGGAACTTGGCCTCTGCGCCCTGCTCCATGACGAGGAGCACGCGGCGGTTGACCATCAGGTCGACATCCGAACGGAGGATGTTGATGACCTGCACGGTGCGCTCCACGCGGACGTTCCGAGGCACGTAGATGAACAGGCCGTCCTGTGCGAGGGAGGTGTTGAGGGCGGTAATGCCGTCCTCACTGGTCTTGGCGAGCCTTGCATAGTGGTGCGCCACGAGTTCCGGTCGTTCGGCGGCTACCTTGGCCAGGGAGTCCACGATGACCCCTTCGGGCAGCTCCACCTTGGGCAGTGCCTTGTTGTAGAAAGCATCGTTGACCACGAAATAGAGCGAGGTGCTCAGGTTCGGCACGTCGCAGCGGAACGCCTTGTAGGGGTCAACGGGAATGTCGAGGCGGTTGAGGTTCAGTCCGTAGTCCGGTTCGAAGACGGCGTTCATGTCGGTGTACTTGTACCGCTCCACCTTACGGGAGGGGAAGCCCAGGCGGCGGAAGTCCTCGAAGGCCGTGTCGCGCACCGCATTGAGCACGTGGGCACTGTGCGCCTTGAGTGTCTCGGCGGCAGACAGGTAGAGGTCTATGTATTGTTTCTCTGCGTGCATGGGTCACTCCTTTCCGTCTGCGTCGGCTGCGTCTGCGTCAGCATCAGCTCCGTCTGCGTCTGCATCGGCCTCCGCCTTGATCCAGTCGTAGCCGCGCTCCTCTATCTCCTTGGCCAGCTCCGGGCCTGCGGTCTTCACGATGCGCCCGTTGTACAGCACGTGGACCACGCTGGGCTTAATCATGTCGAGCAACCGCTCGTAGTGGGTGATGACGATGCACGAGGTCTCGGGGGTCTGCAACTTGTTCACGCCGTCGGCCACGATGCGCATGGCGTCCACGTCGAGTCCCGAGTCGGTCTCGTCGAGGATGGAGAGCTTAGGCTCTAACACCGCCATCTGGAAGATTTCGTTGCGTTTCTTCTCGCCACCCGAGAAGCCCTCGTTGACGGAGCGGTTGGCGAGCTTCGCATCCAGCTCCACGATCTTGCGCTTCTCGCGCATCAGCTTGAGGAAGTCGGCGGCGTTCATAGGCTCCAGTCCCTGGTATTTGCGCTTCTCGTTGACGGCGGCCTTCATGAAGTTGGTCATGGACACACCGGGAATCTCCACCGGATACTGGAACGAGAGGAACAAGCCCTCGTGGGCGCGGTCTTCGGGCTTCATCGCCAAGAGGTTCTTGCCGTTGAAGACGGCCTCACCGCCAGTCACCTCGTAGAGCGGATTGCCCACGAGGACGGCACTCAGCGTGGACTTGCCCGAACCATTCGGTCCCATGATGGCGTGTATCTCACCGTCGCGGACGGTGAGGTTGATGCCTTTCAATATTTCTTTGCCAGCAATCGTGGCGTGCAGGTTCTTGACTTCTAACATATATAGAATATAATAGGTTTAACGTATGCTTGTGGACGCTGCGCGAGCGGCAGACCCCTACCCCACCGTGCCTTCCAGCGAGACGCTGAGCAGCTTCTGTGCCTCGACGGCAAACTCCATGGGCAGCTTCTTGATGACATCCTTGGCGTAGCCGTTGACGATGAGACCCACGGCCTGTTCGGTGGGAATGCCGCGCTGGTTGCAGTAGAAGAGCTGGTCTTCGGAAATCTTCGAGGTGGTGGCCTCGTGTTCGAAGACGGCCGTGTCGTTGTGGACATCCATATAGGGGAAGGTGTGTGCGCCGCAGTTGCTGCCCAGGAGCAGCGAGTCGCAGGAGCTGTAGTTGCGGGCATTGTCAGCACTGGAGGTGGCGCGTACCAGTCCCCGGTAGGAGTTCTGAGAGTGGCCGGCAGAGATGCCCTTCGAGATGATGGTGCTCCGGGTGTTCCTGCCCATGTGTATCATCTTGGTGCCGGTGTCGGCCTCCTGGTAGTTGTTGGTGACGGCCACGCTATAGAACTCCGCCACGGAATCGTCGCCGCGCAGGATGCAGGAGGGATACTTCCACGTGATGGCGGAGCCGGTCTCCACCTGTGTCCAACTCAACTTGGAGTGGACACCGCGCAGGTCGCCGCGCTTCGTCACGAGGTTTAGGACACCGCCCTTACCGTGTTCGTCGCCCGGATACCAGTTCTGCACGGTGGAGTATTTCACCTCGGCGCGGTCCTTGACGATGATCTCGACGATGGCGGCGTGGAGCTGGTTCTCGTCGCGCATCGGGGCGGTGCAGCCCTCCAGATAGGACACGTAGGCATCGTCGTCGGCAATGATCAACGTGCGCTCAAACTGTCCCGTGTTGCGGGCGTTGATGCGGAAATAGCTGCTCAACTCCATAGGGCAGCGCACACCCTTCGGGATGTAGACGAACGAGCCGTCACTGAACACCGCACTATTGAGGGCGGCGAAGAAGTTGTCGCGATAGGGCACGACGGTGCCCAGGTATTCCCTCACGAGGTCGGCGTGCTCCTTGACGGCCTCACCGATGGAGCAGAATATCACACCCTTCTCGCGGAGCTTCTCCTTGAAGGTGGTCTTCACCGACACGGAGTCCATGATAGCATCAACGGCGGTGTTGCCGCTGAGTGCCAGACGCTCCTCCAGGGGAATGCCCAACTTGTCGAAGGTCTTCTCCAGCTCTGGGTCTATCTTACCGTCGCCCTGCGGTGCTTTCGCCAAGGGGTCAGCATAATAGGAGATGGCCTGGTAGTCGATGGGCGGCACGTGGACGTGTCCCCACTGGGGCTCCTCCTGCTGTTGCCAGTAGCGGAACGCCTGGAGACGGAAGTCGAGCAGCCAGTCGGGTTCTCCCTTCTTCTGCGAGATGAGCCTCACGATGTCTTCGTTGAGTCCCTGCTCGATGACCTCCGTATGAATATCCGTCGTGAAGCCGAACTCGTATTTCTGTTCGGCCACCTGACGTACTAACCTGTTGTCGTCTTTTTGCTCCATCGTCAGACTGCTTTCGAGGGTTCGGTCACGCTTTCCTTGTGGCACGGATGAAATAGGCTATCAGCAGCACGTAGGCCACGAGCGAGAGCCACTCGCTCCCGGGGTTGGCCCACCACGCCGTATAGTCGAACTGCACCCCACCGAAGCGCAGCAGGGCACTGACCACACCCATCAGCGCACCACCGGCAATGAATCCCGAGGCGATGAGGTTGCCCTTCTCGCCGCGCGCCTTGTTCTCTTCGGGACGCTTCGAGCGCGTCGTCACGTACCAGTTGACGGCTCCGCCGACCAGCAGCGGCACGTTGAGTTCCATGGGGATGAACATACCGAGGGCGAAAGCCAAGGCTGGTATCTTGCACCAGGTGAGGATGATGGCCAGCACGGCACCGATGGCGTAGAGCGGCCACGGTGCACCCGTGCCCGTCATCAGCGGGTCGATGACGGCAGCCATGGCGTTGGCCTGCGGAGCAGCCAGTGCGCCCGAGGCGAAGCCGTAGGTCTCGTTGAGCAGCATCATCACACCGCCCACCGTGGCTGCGCTGACCAGTGTGCCGAGGAATTTCCACGTCTCCTGCTTGCGGGGCTGTGTGCCCGTCCAGTGGCCTATCTTCAGGTCGGTGATGAACGAGCCGGCCATAGAGAGTGCCGTGCAGACCACACCACCCATGATGAGGGCTGCCACCATACCGCCTGTGCCGTTCAGTCCGACGGCCACCATGACGACGGAGGCCAGGATGAGGGTCATCAGCGTCATTCCCGACACGGGATTGCTGCCCACGATGGCGATGGCGTTGGCGGCTACGGTGGTGAAGAGGAAGGCGATGACGGCGGTCAGCAGGATGGCCACAACGGCAAAGAGCAGCTCACCACTCATCACACCGAACCAGAAGAAGAGGAAGGTGACGAGGAGGGTGACCGCCGAGGCGATGGCGATGAAGCGCAGGGGCAGGTCGGCGGCAGTATTCTCTTTGTCGGAGGTCTCTTCAGCGGCTGCGGCCGGTGTGGGCTTCATGCGTTTCACGGCTCCGATGATGATGTCACGGCTCTTGATGATGCCGATGATGCCGGCCATGGCGATGGCTCCGATGCCGATGGACTTGCCATAGCTGGTGAAGATCTGTTCGGGCGACATCGCGCCCACGGCGGTGGTGATGGCGGGGTTCCACTGGTTCAGCACCTCCGTGGGGAAGAGCAGCGCCATTCCCGGTACGACAATCCACCAGACGAAGAGCGAACCCAACGTGATGATGAGGGCGTAGCGGAATCCGATGATGAAGCCGAGGCCGAGCACGGCAGCCCCGGTGTTGTTCTTGAACACGAGTTTGGCGCGGTCGGCCAGGTCGCTGCCGAAGGGAATCATACGGCTGGTCACGTTCTCGTTCCACCAGCCGAAGGTGGCCACGATGAAATCGTAGAGACCGCCCACCAGTCCGGCCATCAGTAGCGGACGCGCCTGCGAGCCACCCTGCTCACCGCTTTTCAGCACCTGCGTGGTGGCCGTGGCCTCCGGGAAGGGGAACTGCTCGGCAGGAGCCTCCACGAAATAGCGGCGGAAGGGGATGAGGAAAAGGATGCCGAGCACGCCGCCCAACAGCGACGCGAAGAATATCTTCAGGAAGTCGGTCTCCATGCCCGGATACTTGGCCTGCAGGATGTAGATGGCAGGCAGGGTGAAGATGGCACCGGCCACCACCGCACCGGAGCAGGCTCCGATGGACTGGATGATGACGTTCTCGCGCAGGGCATTGCTGCGCTTGGCGGCGGTCGACACGCCCACGGCGATGATGGCAATGGGGATGGCGGCCTCAAACACCTGTCCCACCTTCAGTCCGAGATAGGCTGCAGCGGCCGAGAAGAGCACGGCCATGAGTACACCCCAGGTGACAGACCATGCGTTGACTTCGTTCTGTTGTTTCATAGTATGCTGTTGTTCTATAGGTTCTTGCTGATTCGTTCCAAGGCCTCTTGCAGCCGCTTGCGCTGGCAGGCGAGGTTGATGCGCACGTAGCCGCGTCCGCTTTCCGGACCATACATCGTGCCGGGGTTGAGCCACACACGGGCTTTGTCGAGCAGTCGCTGGCAGAGGACTTCCGTCTCTTCGCCGCCTGCCGACACGTCAATCCAGGGCAGGTAGGTGCCTTCCATCCGGCAGACCTTCCATTGCGGGATGTGGGTCTCAACAAACTGGCAGAGCAGTTGGTAGTTGCCCCAGATATAGTCGTTGAGCTGGTCTATCCAGTCCTCGCTGTCGTTGTAGGCTGCCATGAGGGCCACATTGCCGAAGGGGTTAAGCTCGCACACCTCGTTGATGTTGATGGCGCGGTCCAGGCGGCGACGCCATTCGGGATTGGCGCAGACGATGTTGGCGGTCTGCAGACCAGCGATGTTGAACGACTTGGAGGGGGAGTTCAGTGCCACACAGTTCTGGCGGCAGGCCTCGCTGACGGCGGCAAAGGGCTGATAGCGGTGGCCGGGCATTACGAGTTCGCAGTGGATCTCGTCGCTAACCACCTTGACTCCGTGTCGGAGACAGATGTCGTTGATGTGCTCCAGTTCTTCCTTGCTCCACACGCGCCCGGTAGGGTTGTGGGGGTTGCAGAGCAGTAAGACGGTGGCTTTCTCCTCGGCACAGCGGTGTTCGAGGTCGTCCCAGTCAATGACGAACGAGTCGCCCTGACGCAACAGCACGCTCTCCGACACCTGGCAACCATTGTTGCGGATGGACGAGAAGAAGCAGTTGTAGTCGGGCGACAGCATCACCACCTGTTCGCCGGGCATGGTCAGTGCCTTGATGGCCACGGTGACACCGGGCACTACGCCGGTGGTGTAGAGGATCTCGTCGCGGTGGATGGTCCACTGGTGGCGGCGCTGAAACCACGAGATGACGGCCTCGTAATAGTCGTCCTCCACCAGCGTGTAGCCGTAGATGCCCTGCTTGGCGCGTTCCACGACGGCCTTCACTATGGCGGGAGCCACCTCGAAGTCCATGTCGGCAATCCACATGGGGATGATGTCGTCCGCAGCGGCCGTGTCCCATTTCACGCAGTGAGTTCCCCGACGCACGGTCGGTTTGTCAAAATCGTATTTCATGAGTTATCGTTCTTATTGTCGTTTGCGCACCTCAATGATGCAGTTGTTGGGCGGCAACACGTGCTCATCGATGGTGATGCTGCCAATCGAGTCGGCCACGATATGGCCGGAGGTCGGATTCTTGATGTTCTCCACGTGGCCTCGGATGTCGGCCTCGACGGTGGAATACTCGAAGAGGCGGTCGCAGGCCGCGTCGATGGTGCAGTTCTCCAGCACGAGACCATCAACATAGCAGAGCAGCTGTTCACCCGAGAGGTGGCAGTTGACAAGGCGCACATTCTTCGAATGCCACGCCAGATACTCACCGTCAAGCACGGAGTCGTAGACGGTCACGTTCTCACACTCCCAGAACGAGTCCTTGGTGGTGATGCGCGCGTTGTGCACCTCCACGTTGCGGCAGTACTGGAAGATGTACTTCGAGTCACTCACCAGTCCGTCGACACGGATGTCGTGGGCGAACATGAAGGGATAGGTGCCGTCGTGGAGGGTCACGTTTTTCAACTGGACATCCTCCACGCGCCAGAACGTCTCGTCGGCATCGGTAATCTCCACATTTTCCAGCCGCACGTGTTTCATCTCGCGGAAGAACTTCGGACCGTCAATCTTCGAGTCCGTCATCGTCAGGTTATCCGTGTACCAGACGGCCGAGCGCGAGCCGGGGGCAAAGTAGCAGTGGTCGATGCGTGCACCGTCCACGTGCCACCAGGGGTATTTACCGTAGAAATGACACCCCGTAGCCTCGATGTTACGGCATTGCTTGATGCCGCTCTCACCGTCGGTAATCGTCACGTTCTCCAGCCGTAGGTCGTGCGTGGCGAACAGCGGACGCTCACCGCCGAATTCCTTGTCTTTTATCAGTTCCATGGATGTGTAGTCCGTATCCTCAGAGTTTCTGTTCTACCTCTATTTCGGTGAAGGTCTCGATGACGTCGCCCACCTGGATGTCGTTGAAGTTGACGAGGGAGATACCACATTCCAGACCCGTGGCCACCTCCTTCGCGTCGTCCTTGTAACGCTTCAGCGCATCGATGGCAGCGGTGTGTACCACGATACCATCGCGGATGACGCGGGCCTTGTCCTTGTTGTGCACCTTGCCCTCGGTCACCAGACCACCGGCCACGGTGCCCACCTTCGAAATCTTGAACACCTGTTTTACCTCAATCTCACCGGTCAGAATCTCCTTCTTCACCTTGTCGAGCATACCCTCCATCGTAGACTTCACCTCATCGATGGCATCGTAGATGATGGAGTAGGTGTTGATTTCCACACCTTCGCGCTCGGCCAGACGGCGTGCGTCGGCTGACGGACGAACCTGGAAGCCGATGATGATGGCATCGGAGGCCGACGCCAACATGACATCGTTCTCGCTGATCTGTCCCACGGCCTTGGAGATGACGTTCACCTGCACCTTCTCTGTGGAGAGCTTGATGAACGAGTCGCTCAGTGCCTCTATCGAACCGTCGGTGTCGCCTTTGACGATGATGTTGAGTTCGTGGAACTCGCCGAGGGCGATGCGGTGCGAGATGTCGTCGAGACCGAGCGTCCGGGTGGTGCGGAGCGACTGCTCGCGCTGCAGCTGCGTGCGCTTGTTGGCAATCTCGCGAGCTTCCTGCTCCGTCTCCATCACGTGGAAGGAGTCGCCAGCTGTCGGTGCACCGTTGAGACCGAGGATGATGGCGGGTTCTGCCGGTCCGGCCTTTTCGATGCGCTGGTTGCGCTCGTTGAACATGGCCTTGATGCGGCCATAGGCCGTTCCAGCAATGACCACGTCGCCCTGTCGCAGCGTACCGTTGCTCACAAGCACGGTGGAGACGTAGCCGCGCCCCTTGTCGAGCGACGACTCGATGATGCTGCCCGTGGCCTTTCGGTTGGGATTGGCCTTGAGGTCGAGCATCTCGGCTTCGAGCAGCACCTTCTCCAGGAGTTCGTCTACGCCGAGACCCTTCTTGGCGGAGATTTCCTGACACTGATACTTGCCGCCCCAGTCCTCCACCAGGAGGTTCATATTGGCGAGGTCTTCACGGATCTTGTCGGGATTGGCACCGGGCTTGTCTATCTTGTTGATGGCAAACACCATCGGCACATTGGCGGCCTGGGCGTGGGCGATGGCCTCCTTGGTGGTAGGCATCACGCTGTCGTCGGCTGCGATGATGATGATGGCAATGTCCGTCACCTGTGCACCACGGGCACGCATGGCGGTGAATGCCTCGTGTCCCGGTGTGTCGAGGAAGGTGATGCGGCGACCGTCCTTCAACTTAACATTATAGGCTCCGATGTGCTGCGTAATGCCTCCGGCCTCACCGGCAATCACGTTGGTGTTGCGGATGAAGTCGAGCAGCGAGGTCTTACCATGGTCTACGTGTCCCATGACGGTGACGATGGGTGCGCGGCTGATCAGGTCGTTCTCGTCGTCTTCCTCCTCGGTGATGGCGTTCTGCACTTCTGCACTGACATATTCGGTGGTGAAGCCGAACTCTTCCGCCACGATGTTGATGGTTTCGGCATCAAGGCGTTGGTTGATGCTCACCATAATACCGATGCTCATGCAGGTGCCGATGACCTGGTTCACACCGACGTTCATCATGGTGGCCAGTTCGCTGACGGTCACAAACTCCGTCAGCTTCAGTACCTTGCTCTCGGCAGCCTGTTCGGCAATCTCACTGTTGAGACGCTCCTGCACAGCGTCGCGCTTCTCGCGGCGATACTTGGCTCCCTTCTTGTTCTGGCTCTTCGAGGTCAGGCGCGCCAAGGTTTCCTTCACCTGACGTGCTACGGCCTCGTCGTCCACCTCCAGGGGCTTCTGTGCCGGGCGGTTCTTCTTGTTCTTCTTGCCACCGCCCTGTTGACCATTTTGTCCGCCGGACGACTGCTGGCCTGCGCCCGGACGTTGCTGTCCGCCCTTGCCGTTCTTGCCGCTGCTCTGCTGTTGGCCGTTCTGGCCTTGGTTGGCGGCAGCCTCGATGTCCACACGGCCACTACGGATGCGCTCACGCTTCTTGCGCTCGCCGGCATTGCCTTTCTCCTCGCGCTCCTTGCGCCGCTCCTCCTTCGATTTCTTTTTCGGACGGGTGCTTTGGTTGATGGTGCTGAGGTCTATCTTGCCCAACACATTAACCTTCGGCACATATTTCGCCTCATTGGGCAGGGTGTAGACCTTGGCAGGTTCGGCAGCGGAGTCGGGCTCCTCTTGCTGGTCTGCTGTGGGAGTGGTGGGAACGATGGGAACGATGGGAGTTGTGGGAGTTGTGGGAGCTATGGGTTCCTCTTCCTTTTCCACGACGGGCGGTTCAGCGGTCTGGCTCACGGCAGTAGCCACGGGTGCGGGTTCGCTCTCGTCGGCCTGGGGCTTCTTCCCAATGTTGTCCAGGTCTATCTTGCCCAGCGGCTTGAACTGCTGGCGCTGTTCCAACAAATCCTCGCCCTTGGTGACTTTCTCCTCGGACTTTTCCACCTTCTTCTCCTTGGCTTTCTTGGCGAAGATCATCTCGGCCTGTGTCTTCACGGCTTTATCGCCGCTGAACGCGTCCACCAAAGCCTGGTACTGTTCGTCCGAGATTTTGGTGTTCGTGGTCATTTCTTCCTTGACCTCGCCGAGTTCTTTCTTGTTTTTCAGGAAATCAACTGCCGTTTGAAGTCCTATATTCAATTCTGATAATACTTTGTTTAATCTGACACCCATTTAATGTTGTTGCTTTACGGTTCTTCTGTATTCATTCTTATTCAAACTCCGCACGGAGTACGTTGAGCAGGTGGTCGACGGTCTCTTCTTCGAGGTCGGCCTTTTCGATCAGCATCTCACGGGGAGCATTGAGCACGGCCTTGGCGGTCTCCAGTCCGAGTCCCTTGATGGCATCAATAATCCACTGGTCAATCTCGTCGGAGAACTCGTCAAGATAGATGTCCTCGTCCTCGCTTTCTGCTCCGTTGGATACGCGGAACACGTCGATGGTATATTCGGTCAGCATCGATGCTAACTTGATGTTCAAGCCGCCCTTACCGATGGCGAGGCTGACTTCTTCGGGCTGCAGGTAGACCTCGGCCTTGTGCTCCTCGGGGTTGAGGGTAAGGCTGGTCACCTTGGCGGGACTCAGCGCACGGGTGATGAAGAGTTGGGTGTTGCTGGAGTAGTTGATGACATCGATATTCTCGTTGCCCAACTCGCGGACAATGCCGTGGACGCGGCTTCCCTTGACACCCACGCAGGCTCCTACGGGGTCGATGCGGTCGTCGTAGCTCTCCACAGCCACCTTGGCGCGTTCGCCTGGCATACGGGCCACGCGGCGGATGGTGATGAGGCCGTCGTTGATTTCCGGCACTTCGGCTTCGAGCAGTCGCTCAAGGAAGACAGGACTGGTGCGCGAGAGGATGATGCGGGGATTGTTGTTCTCGTTCTGCACCTCCTTGACGATGGCACGTACGGTCTCGCCCTTGCGGTAGTTGTCATTGGGAATCTGTTCCTGCTTGGGCAGGTGGAGCTCGTTGCCCTCATCGTCAATGAGCAGCACTTCGCGCTTCCACATCTGGTAGACCTCGGCACTGATGACCTGTCCCACGCGGTCCTTGTACTTGTTGTAGAGCGAGTCGTGTTCCAGCTCCAAAATCTTGGAGGCCAGTGTCTGACGCAGGTTGAGGATGGCACGGCGTCCGAATTTCTCGAAGCGCACCTCTTCACTCACCTCTTCGCCCACCTCATAGTCGGGCTCAATTTTCTGGGCTTCGGTCAGCGAGATTTCCTTGTTCTCGTCCTGCACCTCACCATCGGCCACCACAATGCGGTTGCGGTGAATCTCGAGGTCGCCCTTGTCGGGGTTGACAATGACATCGAAATTCTCATCGCTTCCGAACTGCTTGGCCAGCACGTTGCGGAGACTTTCTTCCAGCACGCTGACAAGGGTGGTGCGGTCAATGTTCTTGGTCTCCTTAAACTCCTGAAAGGTCTCAATCATAGACGGACCTTTGACATCTTTTCTTGTTGCCATTTATATTTATTTTTTGTTTATTTGCTTTGTGTATCCGCGTGGCAGGGGTTATTTGAACGAGAGGAGATATTTGGTGTATTTCACCTCGTCCGTACGGAAGGTCTTCTCCACGTCCACCAGCACGGGGCGTTTCTTACCCTCCAACTTCTGCTTCTCCTTGACCATCACGACAAACGATAGCCCATCGTCGGCCACAGACTGGAGCACGCCTTGGTATTTCTTGCCGTCAGCGGCCAGCACCTCCACTTCCTTGCCGATGTGGTTGAGGTACTGCCGGATGACCTTGAAAGGCTGGCCGATGCCGGCGGAACCGACCTCCAACTCATACTCTCCAAGCTCTTCGCCGAGGCGTTCCTGCAGGAAGCGGCTCAATGCCGCACAGTCTTCAATCCACACTCCGTCGGCGTGGTCGATTTCAATCACGATGCGGCCGTCGGGCGTTATGTCCGCGTCCACAAGGAAGTAGTCATTTTGGCTCAGCCATTCTTCTACTGCGGCCTTTACTGTTTCTTTATTAATCATACACCTTTGTTGGTATTAAAACAAGAATGAGAGGCTCTTGCGAGTCTCCCATTCCTCTGAACGGTTGCAAAGGTACGACATTTCCGTCAATCCTGCAAGTATTTCGGGGTTTATTTCTTATTCCCTGTGTTTTTCGGCATCAAAAGTCGCTCATACTCCCCCACCGTACCGAGTATCTGCTCGGCTTTCTGTAGCGTCTTGTCGTCCCGGAGGAGGAACTGCACCTGTCCCTGCTGAAAATAATAGGCTGACACGATGTCTTGCTCTATCTGCCGCTGTATCTCGTCTCGGTAGCGTTTGAGATCTTGCTCAAGGTCGTGGTGGTCAAGCTTGGCCTTCAGCGCATCAAACTCGGCCTTGGCATCGTCATAGTAGCCCTCGAACTGTGCCGTCTTCACGAGGTCTTCAAACTGTTTCTTGCTCATCTGATCGTAGGTGAAGCCGCCCTTCAGCACGCGTTGCGTGAAGTCGGCATATTCCTTGTCGGTCAGTCGGAATTCCGTGGGCGAAGCAATGGTGGGGTGGCTGGCGATGTAGTCTGTCACGTAGTCGAACATGACCTCGGTGGAGTCGATGCGGTCGAGGTAGAGGAGGATATTCGGTATGGTGTCGGGCTTCACCTCCACATCGGGACTGATGCCGCCGCCGTCGCGCACCTCACGGCCACCTGCGGTGTGGAACACACGGGTGAGCGAGTCGGGCACGTACTCTTTGTATCCTACCCCAGTGCCGTTGCGTTTATAGTTGATGGCCTGGATGCAGCGACCGCTGGGAATGTAGTATCTGGAGGTGGTCAACTTGAGATTGCCGTTGTAGGGCAAGTCCACATTGGGAATCTGCACCAAACCTTTTCCGTATGTGCGCGTACCTACTATTATTCCACGGTCAAGGTCTTGAAGGGAACCGCTCACGATTTCGCTGGCCGATGCCGTCTCGTCGTTCACCAGCACGATGATGGGCATCAGGGTGTCGATGGGTTCCAGCCGGGTTTTGTAGTCGGAATTGGCACGGCGCAACTTGCCCTTGGTCTCCACTAAGGTCAGTCCCTTGGGCAACCACATATTGGCGATGTCGACACACTCCGAGACGGAACCGCCGCCGTTGCCGCGCAGGTCAAGGATGAGTTTCTTGGCACCCCGCTGCTTTAGGTCGAGATAGGCCAGACGCATGGGCTTGGCTGGTTCTCCCGTGAAGGTGCTCAGACAGATGTAACCCACACTGTCGGGACGCATACCATACCAGGTAATCTCCGGCATCTTGATGCTCTGCCGGGTGATTTTGAAACTCATGGTCTTGCCCGTCGACGGACGCTTGACCTTCAGCAGGAAGGTGCTGCCGGCATCGCCACGCAGGTGTTCGCTGACGTAGTTCACCGTCTTGTCCGTCATCAGCGAGTCGTCAATCTGCAGGATGACGTCGCCCTTGCGCAGTCCGGCCTTGGCGGCTGGCATTCCCTCATAGGGTTCGTCTATGACCACCTGCTTCAGCCGCTGATGGTAGCGCACCACGGCACCGATACCAGCATACTTTCCCGTCATCAGCATCTTCAAGTCCTTCTGCTTGCTCTCGGGATAGTATTCCGTATAGGGGTCAAGCGACCGCAGCATGGCATTGATGCCGTTCCCGATGACGCTATTGGCATCGAGCGTGTCGACGTACATCAGGTCGAGCGTCCGGTAGATGGCGTTGAAGATTTCGATGTTCTTGGCCACGTCAAGGTTGTGATTTCGGGCTTCCTGTGCCCCGGCCTTGGCGGGCATAGTGGCCAGCAGGCAGGCAAAAGCCGCCGTGCGGCACAGCCGGCAGATGGTGTATTTGTTCATGGGATATTGTTGTTTCTGACGTTTCTTTGTGCTTCTGCGGTGCAAAATTATAGAAAAATAACCGAAAAACTATTTTTTTTCCCGAAAAGTTTGTGTGTTTCGGAAAAACGTGTTACCTTTGCATCCGCAAAACAGAAAAACCTGCTTCAGTAGCTCAGTTGGTTAGAGCACCTGACTGTTAATCAGGGGGTCGTTGGTTCAAGCCCATCCTGAAGCGCCAAGGCTAAAGGCAGAGGGAGTTAGACGAAAGTTTAACTCTCTTTTTTTGTTGCTCGGACGCGTTTTTTTGCTCGAACGCGAACTTGCAAACTAAATCGGAGCAGCAGAATTCATGCAGTAGGTAGGCAGTAGGCAGGCATCAGCACCGTAGTAGTCGGCTATCAGCATCGCACTTGTCGGCGACTTGCGCCCATCGTTGTCCAGTATTTGTCCAGTACTTGTCCAGTATTTGTCCAGTACTTGTCCAATGGATATCGGACAAATAATGGACATCTACTGCACATATACTGGACATAGAGTAAGGTTGCTCCTTGGTAAGTCGCCGACAACAGTGAGGCAACACCTTGCCAAGCGCTTTGTCAACCGCCCCGCCGAGCACTTTGTCAACCACCCTGCCGAGCTCTTTGTCGGATGCCGGATGCAAAAACAGGTGTGCACGTTTGCCCGTTTATGCAAAATTGTGTAATTTTGCCGACGGAACGAAAACATCATCCATCTATGACCCTTCATTATGACGTACTGGTGATAGGAGGCGGACACGCCGGATGCGAAGCAGCCTGTGCCTCGGCCAATATGGGAGCCGAGACGTGTCTCGTCACCATGGACATGAACAAGATAGCACAGATGTCGTGCAACCCAGCGGTCGGCGGCATTGCCAAAGGACAGATTGTGCGGGAGATTGACGCACTCGGCGGACAGACCGGTTTGGTGACCGATGCCACCGCCATCCAGTTTCGTATGCTCAACAGGAGCAAAGGCCCCGCCATGTGGAGTCCACGGGCACAGTGCGACCGCGGCAAGTTCATCTGGGAATGGCGGACACGACTGGACCACACCGACCATTTGGACATCTGGCAGGATCAGGCCGATGAGCTCCTCGTGGAGCACGGACAAGCCGTAGGCGTGAGAACCGTCTGGGGCGTAGAGCTACGCGCCAAGGCCGTTGTTGTCACCGCAGGCACCTTCCTCAACGGACTCCTTCACATCGGGCGCACCATGCTGCCTGGAGGGCGCATCGCCGAGCCTGCAGTACCCCATTTCACCGGGAGTATCACCCGACACGGGGTGCGCTCCTGGCGTATGAAGACCGGCACACCGGTGCGCATTGACCGCCGCACCGTCGACTTCAACCAGATGGACATTCAGGAGGGCGAGAGCGACTTCCACCGTTTCTCGTACTTGAGCGCTCCAAGACCGCTCCCCCAACTGCCCTGCTGGACCTGTAATACCAATGCAGAAGTACATAAGGTGCTACGCGCCGGACTAAAGGACTCACCACTCTACAACGGACAAATCCAATCCATCGGCCCGCGCTACTGTCCCTCGATAGAAACGAAACTGGTGACGTTTGCCGACCGCGACCAGCACCCGCTGTTCCTCGAACCCGAAGGAACCGACACCAACGAGATGTATCTGAATGGTTTCTCCTCGTCGCTGCCCATGGAGGTGCAGATAGAAGCACTGCGACAGATTCCAGCCTTCCGCAACGTCAAGGTGTACCGTCCGGGCTACGCCATTGAGTACGATTTCTTCGACCCGACCCAACTGACACACGCACTGGAGTCAAAAGTCATCCGGGGACTGTTCCTCGCCGGACAGGTCAACGGCACGACAGGCTACGAAGAGGCCGCTGGACAAGGCATTGTGGCAGGCATCAACGCCGCCATCGCCTGCACGGGTGGCGAACCATTTGTACTGCATCGCGACGAGGCCTACATCGGTGTGCTGATTGACGACCTTGTGACGAAGGGCGTGGACGAGCCTTACCGTATGTTCACCTCAAGGGCCGAATACCGCATCCTGCTCCGCCAAGACGATGCCGACGCACGACTCACAGAGAAAGCCTACCGCTTAGGAGTGGCAAAAACAGAGCGTTACAACTGGTGGATGGAAAAGAAGCAGCGTGTCGAAGAAATGGAGCATTTCTGCCACACGCTCCCCATTAAACCACGCCTTATCAATGGTGCATTGGAAGCACTTGGCTCTACCCCACTCGTCTACGGCTGCAAACTGGAAGACCTCATTGCCCGACCGGAACTGAACATTGATAAGTTGGAACAGGTCGTACCGGAACTAAAAGAACAACTGGAGCGATTGCCTAACCGCCGCGATGAAATCAAGGAAGTGGTGGAAGTACATATCAAATACAAAGGGTACATCGAACGTGAAAAAGTCGTGGCTGACAAAATGCACCGACTGGAAAACATCCGCATCAAAGACCGTTTCAACTACAACGACCTGCAACAAATAAGCACAGAGGCACGGCAAAAACTGGCAGATATAAATCCCGAAACACTGGCACAAGCCAGCCGTATTCCCGGTGTTTCCCCCAGTGATATCAACGTATTACTGGTATTACTTGGGCGATAATGTTTCACATGAAACAAACATATAATATTCATAAAACAACAACATCATTATGAACAATCCAGTATTATTAAAAAACCTGCGTTGCATCCCCGACTTCCCTAAGAAGGGCATCAATTTCCGGGACGTAACAACCCTCTACAAGAACGCAGAATGTATGCAAATCATGGTTAATGAAATGTACGAGCTGTACAAAGATAAAGGCATTACCAAGATTGTAGGTATCGAAAGTCGTGGCTTCATCATGGCGGCAGCCCTCGCTACCCGGTTGGGTGCCGGAGTTGTGCTGGCCAGAAAACCTGGAAAATTGCCGTCTACGGTCATCAAGGAATCCTTCTCCAAGGAGTACGGTGTGGATACTGTAGAGATGCACCTCGACTCCATCACCTCAGACGATGTCGTCCTTATTCACGATGACCTGTTAGCCACGGGCGGAACCGCCAAGGCTACGCTGAAATTGGTAAACCATTTCAACCCCAAGAAAGTCTATATGAATTTCATCATCGAAATTACAGACGAAGGACTGCACGGGCGTGAATATTTGGAGAAGGATGTAGATGTGACAACCCTGATGGTTATATAAACCAAGTCCTATCGTTTCACGTGAAACAAAGAGCATTCCTATGACGAAGGAAGAGAACGAGACACGCCTCAAAAAGCTGAAGGCCATCGTAGCAACGATGCCGGAGAAACCCGGCAGCTATCAGTACTACGACGACGCGGGTACGATAATCTATGTCGGTAAGGCCAAACGACTGAAATCGCGTGTCTCGTCCTACTTCCAAACCGAGGTGGACCGTTTCAAAACCAAGGTGCTGGTATCTAAGATTCACGACATCAGCTATACGGTGGTCAATACGGAAGAGGATGCACTGTTGCTTGAGAACGCCCTCATCAAAAAATACAATCCTCGCTATAACGTACTACTGAAAGACGGCAAGACCTACCCCAGCATTTGTATTACTAAGGAGCATCTGCCACGTATCTTCAGCACACGCACCATCAACAAGAAATGGGGTACGTACTATGGTCCCTACTCCCACGTTGGGACGATGAACGCCATCCTCGACCTTATTCGGAAGCTGTATCATCCCCGCAGTTGCCGTTTCCCCATCACTTCGCAGGACATCTGTCTCAAGAAACACCAGGTCTGTCTGGAATACCACATCAAAAACTGTGGTGCACCCTGTGTCGGACGACAGACGGCAGAAGACTATCGTCACAACATCGAACAGGCACGCGAGATACTGAAGGGAAACACCCGCGACGTGCTGAGAAGCATAAAAACGGAAATGATAGCACTGGCCGAACAACTGCGCTTCGAAGAGGCGGAAGAGTTGAAACACCGCTATATGCTGATTGACCAGTTTGTGGCCAAGAGCGAGGTGGTAAGCCACACTATTGACAACGTAGACGTGCTGACCGTTACCAACGAGGGGAACACGGCCTTCGTGAACTACATCCATGTAGCCAACGGTGCCGTCAACCAAAGCTTCACGTTCGAATACAAGAAGCGGCTGGACGAACGTGACGAAGAACTGCTCCAACTGGCTGTTGTTGAGATGCGCAACCGCTTCCAGAGCAACGCACGCGAGGTCATTCTCCCTCAGGAAATTGACCTTCCGCTGGAGGGTGTCACCGTCACCGTGCCACAGCGCGGCGACAAAAAGACGCTGCTGGAGCTGTCGCTGATGAACGGGAAACAATACCGTTTCGACCGGCTGAAACAGGCCGAGAAACTCAACCCAGAACAGCGATCTGTACAATTGATGAAGAAGCTCCAGGACGCCTTACAATTGTCTAAACTCCCCTACCATATTGAGTGCTTCGACAACTCCAACATCTCCGGCACGGATGCCGTAGCTGCGTGTGTCGTATTTAAGAAAGCCAAACCTTCAAAGCAAGACTACCGGAAATACACCATCAAGAGCGTTGAAGGAGCGGACGACTACGCCAGTATGAAAGAGGTGGTCAGACGGCGGTACCGCCGCCTGACAGAGGAGCAAGCACCCCTACCCGACCTCATCATCGCCGATGGCGGAAAGGGACAGATGGAGGTTATCCGTGAGGTGGTAGAGGACGAATTACACCTTGCTATCCCCATCGCAGGACTCGCCAAGGACGACCGCCACCGCACCCACGAACTGCTCTACGGTTTTCCACCGAAGGTGATTGGTATGAAGCCCGACAGCGACCTTTTCCGTCTACTGACGCAAATCCAGGACGAAGTACACCGTTTTGCCATTACATTCCACCGCGACAAACGCTCCAAACATCAGTTACACAGTGAGTTGGACGACATCAAAGGCATCGGACCAAAGACACGCGACAGCCTGCTGAAAGCCTTGAAGAGTGTGAAGCGTATCAAAGAAGCCAGTATGGAGACGCTCACCGATATTGTCGGGGAAGCCAAGGCCAAGATACTCCTCGAACATTTCCGAAAATAAAAGAAAAACTTCGTTTCTCTTTGTATTTCGCTCGGTTAATCAAACCTTTGGCCTGCGGCCGAAGGTAGGCTGCACCTTGGAAATAAAAGAAAAACTTCGTTTCTCTTTGTATTTCGCTCGGTTTGCACTACCTTTGTAGCATGAGAGCAGTGATACAGCGCGTACAACACGCCAGTGTGACGATAGAAGGCCAGGTACACGGCCACATCGGCAAGGGATTACTGATATTCCTTGGTGTATGTGAAGAAGACCATATGGAGGATGTGGAGTGGCTCGTCAAGAAGATTGTCGGGCTGCGCATCTTCGATGACGAGGCAGGCGTGATGAACCGCTCCGTCATGGAAGAAGGTGGTGAAGCCCTCGTGGTGAGCCAATTCACGCTCTATGCCAGCTACAAGAAGGGCAACCGTCCCTCGTGGTTTCGCGCTGCCCGCCACGAGATTTCGATACCACTCTACGAAGCCTTCTGCCGAAGACTCAGTGAAGCCATGGGCAAACCCGTAGGGACAGGTGAGTTCGGAGCCGACATGAAGGTAGAACTGCTCAACGACGGCCCCGTCACTATTTGCATGGATACGCACAACAAAGAATAAAAAACAAGAAGAATATGACCAATCAAACCCTCTACCCCACAGACGAGAACAAGTATGAGAAGGCGTTGAGCCTCTACCACTGCGACCTTTCGGACGACGAAGTCCGCGAGTCCGTCCGCCGGATTATCGCCGAGAAAGTACATGAGAACGACACCCTCGAAGTAAAGAAATTCCTGATGGGCAGCGTGGAACTCACCACGCTGAAGACCACCGATTCGGAGGACAGCGTGCTGGCCTTCACCGAGCGCGTCAACCAGTTTGACGAGCAATATCCCGAACTGCCCCACGTCGCCACCATCTGCGTCTATCCCTGCTTTGCAAAGACCGTGAGCGAAGCCCTTGAGGTGGACGGTGTGGAAATTGCCTGTGTGAGCGGCAGTTTTCCCTCTTCACAGGCACTGATTGAGGTGAAGGTAGCAGAGACCGCCCTCGCCCTCAAAGACGGTGCCACAGAGATAGACATCGTGATGCCAGTAGGCAAGTTCCTCAGCGGCAACTACGAAGAGGTAGCGGACGACATCTCCGAGCTGAAGCAGGTATGCGGCGACCGAAAGATGAAGGTTATCCTCGAAACCGGCTGTTTGAAGACCGCCTCAAACATCAAGAAAGCCTCAATACTCGCTATGTATGCTGGCGCCGACTACATCAAGACATCGACCGGCAAATTAGAGCCTGCGGCAACGCCAGAGGCAGCCTACGTGATGTGTCAGGCCATCAAGGAATACTACGAGAAGACAGGTGTACAGATTGGTTTCAAGCCGGCAGGCGGTCTCAACAGTGTGATGGATGCTGTGACGATGTACACCATTGTCAAGGAGGTGCTGGGCGAGCAATGGCTCACCAACCAATGGTTCCGCATGGGCACATCACGCCTTGCCAATCAACTCTTGAGCGAAGTGATTGGCCACGACACCAAGTTCTTTTAGACGCTGCGTGCTATCACGTAATCCACATAGGCAGTCAGGGCATCCCCGATTGCCTTTTCTTTTACGCTACCAGTGATATAGTCCATACAGAACCTCCTCAGTTCCTGCATCTTGTTCTCCGCATAGTCTATGCCGCCATACGTCTTGGTAAACTCCACCAAGACGGCTATCTCATCCTTGTTCACCGCCCCTTCCTTCACCTTCCTGGCCAGTGTCAGCATAGACTCCATTGGATGCTGGTTGAGGGCATAGATGACAGGGAGCGTCAGTTTGCCTTCAGCCATATCGTTGCCGGTCGGCTTACCCACCTCCTTCGAGTCATAGTAGTCAAAGATGTCGTCGCGAATCTGGAACATGATGCCCAACTGCTGCCCGAACGCCCGAGCCTTTTCTGTCTCCACATCGGAAGCACCCGTTGACAGGGCACCAATCACCGCACAAGCCTCGAAAAGGGCCGCTGTCTTCTGCCGTACCACCTGAAAATAGACCTCCTCACTGATGTCCTGGTTTTGGATGTTGGAGAGCTGCAATATCTCACCAGCCGCCAATGTGCGTCCCAGTTCCGCCAGATACTGCACAATGCGCTGATTGCCCGTCTTCGACACATTAAGCAGTGCCGTGGAAAGGATGTAGTCACCAACCAGCACCGCCACCTTATTGTTATAGACGGCATTGACCGATGCCTGTCCACGTCGCTCGCTGCTCTCGTCCACAACATCGTCGTGAACCAGCGAGGCCGTATGAAGCAGTTCCAGACCCACCGCTGCATACTGTGTCACCATCGACACCGCACCATAGTTCTTGGCCATAAGCAAGGTCAGCATGGGTCGCATACGCTTCCCACCGCGCTGCCGGATATGCGTCAGCACCTGTTCGAGCAGTCCCTCACTGTGGGTCAGATTGCTGTCCATCAATGTCACAAAATCACGGAATTCCGCCTCTATCGGTTGTCTGATTAGGGATAAATAGTCCATATCGCAGAAATTTGTTGCAAAAGTAGCGAAATTCTCGCAGGAATGAGAAATTATTTAGTAATTTTACGCAGAAAATAAGCAATGTTATGAATAAACTGTTCCTTTTAGATGCCTACGCACTGATTTATCGCTCCTATTACGCTTTCATCAAGAATCCGCGTATCAACTCCAAAGGGCTCAACACGTCGGCCATCATCGGCTTTGTCAATACCCTCCAGGAAGTGCTCACCAAAGAGCAACCCACCCATATCGGTGTGGCCTTCGACCCCCACGGCCCCACCTTCCGTAGCGAAGCATTCCCAGCCTACAAGGCACAACGCGAGGCCACACCGGAAGACATCAGCAAGGCCGTCCCCATCATCAAGGAGTTGCTCAACGCATGGAACATCCCCATCCTACAGGTGGACGGCTATGAAGCCGACGACGTGATAGGCACGCTGGCTACCAAGGCTGGCAGCATGGGTGTGGACACCTTCATGCTGACTCCCGACAAAGACTACGGCCAACTGGTCACCGACCACGTGCGCATCTATCGTCCGCGCCATGGTGGCGGCTACGAGGTGATGGGACCCGATGAGGTCAAGGCGAAATACGGCATCCCCTCCCCTACTGCCGTCATCGACCTGCTGGCACTGATGGGCGACTCCGCCGACAACTTCCCCGGTTGTCCCGGTGTAGGCGAGAAGACCGCCGTGAAACTCCTCGAACAGTTTGGCAGTGTCGACCAACTCTTGAAGCGCACCGAAGAACTGAAGGGTGCGCTGAAGACAAAGGTCGAAACCCACGTCGATGACATCCGTATGTCATACTTCCTCGCCACCATCAAGACCGATGTTCCCGTCGAACTCAACCTCGACGCACTGAAGGTGACCGCACCCGATGAAGACAAACTCCTTCAGTTGTTCGAAGAACTGGAGTTCAAGAGCATGATTAACCGGTTTATTAAAAAACCTAAAAATACTACAACATCTGCTAACGCCCAACTCTCTCTCTTTGCAGAATTTGCGCCCGAGGATGCAGGCGGCGCAGAATTTTCAAATTATGAAAGCCTAAAAACGACCTCACATAAATACTATCTCGTTGACAATGAGGAGGAAATGCACCGGATTTGTGACGAATTTAGGACAAAAGAAATTCTCAGCATAGACACAGAGACCACCTCCACCATCACCATCGACGCCGAACTCGTAGGTTTGAGCTTTTCGGCGAAGGAACACGAGGCGTATTACGTTCCCGTGCCGGCAGACCCGGTCGAGGCACAGAAAATCGTGGACATCTTCCGTCCGCTGTACGAGAGCACGACCATCGTGAAGGTAGGACAGAATCTGAAATACGATTTGGAAGTGTTGCGCAACTACGGCATCCGTCTGGAAGGGCCGCTGTGGGACACCATGATTGCCCACTACCTCCTCCAGCCCGAACTGCGCCACAACATGGACTATATGGCCGAGACCTACCTCCACTACCAGACCATCCACATCGACGAGCTTATCGGGCCGAAGGGAAAAGGGCAACGTTCGATGCGCGACCTCACCCCTCAGCAGGTGTATGAATATGCTGCCGAGGATGCCGACATCACCCTCCAACTGAAAAACCGCCTTGAGCCGCAACTCCGGGAACACGATGCCGAACGCCTCTTCTACGACATTGAGATGCCGTTGATGCCCGTGTTGGCCGAGATGGAGATGAACGGCGTGTGCATCGACACCGCCTCGCTGGCCGAAACTTCCGCACAACTGACCGAACGCATGAATGCCATTGAGCAGGAAATCTACACCCTGGCCGGTGAGACCTTCAATATCGCATCCCCCAAACAGGTGGGCGACATCCTGTTCGGCAAGCTAAATATCGTGGAGAAACCCAAGAAGACCAAGACCGGACAGTACGTGACCAGCGAGGAAGTGCTCCAGCAACTGCGCCACAAGCATCCCATCGTAGACCACATCCTGCAATACCGGGGACTAAAGAAACTCTTAGGCACCTACATCGACACCCTCCCCCACCTCATCAACCCACGCACCGGCCATATCCACACCTCGTTCAACCAGACCGTCACCGCCACGGGACGCCTCTCGTCCAGTGAACCCAACCTACAGAACATCCCCGTCCGTGGCGAGGACGGTAAAGAGATCCGTAAGGCCTTCATCCCCGAGCCTGGTTGCCTCTTCTTCTCCGCCGACTACAGCCAGATAGAGCTGCGCGTGATGGCACACCTCAGTGGCGACGAAAACATGATACGCGTGTTCCGCGAAGGCAAGGATCTGCACGCCGCCACCGCCGCCAATATCTATAAAAAGGACATCCAAGAGGTGACTCGCGACGAACGTTCCAAGTCAAAACGCGCCAATTTCGGCATCATCTACGGCATCACCGTGTTCGGACTGGCCGAGCGCCTCGACATCGAACGCGGCGAGGCCAAACAACTGATAGACGGCTTCTTCGACACCTTCCCACAGGTGCATGACTACATGGAGCAGGCCAAGGCCGTGGCACGCCGCCAGGGCTACGTCACCACGCTGTTTGGTCGCCGCCGCTATCTGCCCGACATCAACAGTGCCAACGCCGTCGTGCGCGGTTTCGCCGAGCGCAACGCCATCAACGCCCCGATACAAGGCACCGCCGCCGACATCATCAAGGTGGCGATGATTCGCATCTTCGAGCGGTTCCGAAAAGAAAGCATCCGCAGCAAGATGATGCTCCAGGTACACGATGAACTCAACTTCTCGGTCTATCCCGAAGAGCGCGAACAGGTGGAGCGCATCGTGCTGGAAGAGATGGAAGGAGCCATCGCACTCCGCGTTCCCCTGCTGGCCGACTGCGGATGGGGCAGCAACTGGCTCGAAGCCCATTGAAAAAGGGCTGTGCAGTATCCTGCAACAGCCCCGTTTTCCGTCGTGTCACGCTGCACGGTCACAGCACGGAGAAGACGGCCTTGGCATCATCGCCCTCATAGACCACCATCTCGCTCTGTGGCGAATAGGTGAAGTCGACAAAGCGGAACAGCTGCAATGCCAGATACGCACCATCCTGCGCGTAGGCAGCCTCCAGTCGGAACTGTCCCACAGGAACGGTGGGCAACTTGCCGTTCTCCACCTCCAGGCGCCATTCTCCGCCGTCCTTCTGCAAGAGCTTGTTGAGACGCTTCTCCATGTCAGCGGCATACTCATTGACCTTCAAGTTGACTTTTGCTCCAGTAGGCGCGTAATAAAGCGAGGTGCTGAGACCCAAAAAACCTTTGCGGATTTCTATACGTGAATCGTTGGAGAGGGACTTGGCCATCTCCATGTGTTTGTAACTTGCCATAGTTTTGTGTGTTAGAATGTGTTTCTTTTGATTAATAATAGAATGAATAAACCGAAGGGAGGCCGTCGCGCAGACAGCCCGAAACACACGGCTAACGCAATATCCGCCTAAGCGCAATGACATAATACTGACACGCGGGAGCATCCTGATGGGGCGTAACCTCCCAGCGGCAATGGCCGTCACTGCGACTACAGGTCAAAGCGGTTGTTACCTTCTGTGAAACAAAAACAAAGCGATGCCCTACCGAACGCCCATGACACGTAGGCAATAACCGCTGCACACGCGGCGCAATGATGCGCCCTCCGTCGTGGCTGTCGGTGAGCAACGCCTCACCAAACGGCACATGCTTGCTGCTGTTGTCATAGATACGATCCGTTTCCGGCACCGTTGCGCTGTCCCTGTCCAACGCCAATGCCTCCTGCTGCGAGCCGAAAGCCAGCAGCAGTAACATCAGTAACAGTTGGAAAAGATGCTGTTTCACGGGTGCAAAAGTAAATAATCTGCACGAGAAAACGGCACAGAAACCCATCTTTTTACACGTCACTTACTGATTGTAACATATCTACTGCAAGTATTTACGAATTATAAGCGTTTTATGTCGTTTTACTTACAGTCCGTCATTTACTGTCCGTTTGTAGAAAGAAAACGCACCATTCCTTATCACCTTGCTAACATTTTTCGTAATTTTGCAAGCAAAACGCAAGTTATAATAGAGGATAATATGACAGATTGTAAGCAAACAAACAACCAACAAGGAGGGCTTTATCAGCGTGACTTTGAACACGATGCCTGCGGCGTGGGCATGGTAGTCAACATCCATGGCAACAAGAGCCACGACCTGGTGGACAATGCGTTGCGTGTGCTGGAGAACATGCAGCACCGTGGTGCAGAGGGTGCCGACAAGAAGACGGGCGACGGAGCAGGCATTATGCTCCAGATTCCCCATGAGTTTATACTGCTGCAAGGCATTCCAGTACCCGAGAAGGGCAAGTACGGCACTGGCTTGGTGTTCCTGCCAAAAGACAAGGAGCGCCAGCAGGAGATTCTCAGCATTATGATTGAGGAGATTGAGCGCGAAGGACTGCAACTGATGCACCTGCGCAACGTGCCCGTCAACCCCGCCTGCCTCGGTCAGGCCGCCTTGGCCAACGAACCCGACATCAAGCAGGTGTTCGTGACCGGCGTGGCTGACGACCGCGTAGCCGACTTCCCCCGCACGCTCTACGTCATCCGCAAGAAGATAGAGCACCGCGTCAGCGACGAGGACTTCTACATCTGTTCGCTGAGCAACACCAACATTGTATATAAAGGTATGCTCACCAGCCGTCAGCTGCGCGAGTATTTCCCCGACCTTTCCAACCCCTATTTCACCAGCGGTCTGGCACTCGTCCACTCGCGCTTCAGCACCAACACCTTCCCCACCTGGTCGTTGGCACAGCCGTTCCGCCTATTGGCCCACAACGGCGAGATCAACACCATCCGAGGCAACCGGGGCTGGATGCAGGCACGCGAGAGTGTGCTGCTGAAAGACGACTCTCCGCTGACCCCCGCCATCTCCCCCATCGTACAGCCGGGTATGAGCGACTCCGCCTCACTCGACAACGTGTTGGAGTTCTTCGTGATGAGCGGCCTGTCGCTGCCCCACGCCATGAGCGTCCTCGTGCCCGAGTCGTTCAACGACAAGAACCCCATCTCCGAAGACCTCAAGGCCTTCTACGAATACCACTCCATCCTGATGGAGCCGTGGGACGGCCCTGCCGCTCTGCTCTTCAGCGATGGTCGCTTCGCAGGCGGTATGCTTGACCGTAACGGTCTGCGTCCCGCCCGCTATACCATCACCAAGAACGACACGATGGTGGTGGCTTCCGAGACGGGTGTCATCGACTTCGACCCCACGGAAGTGGCTGAGAAGGGACGGTTGCAGCCGGGTAAGATTCTGCTCATTGATACGCAGGAAGGAAAAATCTACTACGACGGCGAAATCAAGGAGCAGCTCGCCAAGGAACACCCCTACCGCCAGTGGCTCTCCACCAACCGCATCCAGTTAGAGAAGCTCAAGAGTGGTCGCCACGTGGACAACGCCGTGGACAACCTCCTGCAGAAGGAGGTGATGTTCGGCTACGGCGAGGAGGATGTCGACGGCACCATCGCCCCAATGGCCGTCAACGGCGTAGAGCCTACCGCCGCCATGGGCAACGACACACCGCTGGCCGTGTTGAGCGACCGTCCGCAGACGTTCTTCAACTATTTCCGCCAGCAGTTTGCACAGGTCACCAACCCCGCCATCGACTCCATCCGCGAGTCACTCGTCATGTCGCTCACCGAATACATCGGTCGTGTGGGTTCGGGCATCCTCACCCCCGACGAGAGCAACTGCAAGATGGTGCGCCTGCCCCACCCCATCCTGAACAACACCCAGCTCGACATCCTCTGCAACATCCGCTACAAGGGCTTCAACACCGTCAAGCTGCCCATGCTCTTCGAGTGTAAGAAGGCCGAGGACGGACTGCGCGATGCACTGACAAAGCTCTGCCACGATGCGGAGCAGTCTGTTGATGCCGGCTACAACTACATCATCCTCTCGGATCGCGAAGTGGACAAAGACCACGCCGCCATTCCCTCCCTGCTGGCCGTCAGTGCCGTCCACCACTACCTCATCAGTGTCGGCAAGCGCGTCCAGACCGCCCTTATCGTGGAGAGCGGCGAGATCCGCGAGACGATGCACGCTGCCCTGCTGTTGGGCTATGGTGCGTCGGCGCTGTGCCCCTACATGACGTTTGCCATCCTCGACGACCTCGTGAAGCGTCACAAGATACAGGAAGACTACGGCACCGCCGAGGCCAACTATATCAAGGCCGTCAAGAAGGGGCTGTTTAAGATTATGGCGAAGATGGGCATCTCCACCATCCGCAGCTACCGCGGTGCCAAGATTTTCGAGAGCATCGGACTCAGCGAGAGCCTCCTGAAAGCCTATTTCGGCACATCGGTGAGCACCATCGGCGGCATCGGACTGGAGCGCATTGCCCACGATGCCATCATGCTCCACGACAAGGCCTTCGCTACGGGCAACGATGCTGCAGCTGTCGCCGAGGCATTCCTGCCCAACCAGGGACAGTTCCACTGGCGCAAAGACGGCATCCGCCACGCCTGGAACCCAGAGACCATCTCCACCCTGCAACAGGCCACACGCACGGGTGACTATGCGAAATACAAGGAATTCGCCCGTCTGGTGGACGACAAGGACAAACCCATCTTCATCCGCGACTTCCTCGGCTTCAAGAAGAACCCCATCCCCGTGGACGAGGTGGAGCCAGTAGAGTCCATCGTCAAACACTTCGTATCGGGAGCTATGTCGTTCGGCGCACTCTCGAAGGAGGCACACGAGGCCATCTGTCTGGCCATGAACAAATTGGGAACACGCAGTAACACCGGCGAAGGCGGCGAGGACTCCGACCGCTTCCACAGCACCGTTGACGGCATCTCACTGTCGTCGAAGACCAAGCAGGTGGCCAGTGGCCGCTTCGGTGTCACGACGGAATACCTCGTCAACGCCGAAGAGATACAGATTAAGGTGGCACAGGGAGCTAAGCCCGGTGAGGGTGGCCAGCTGCCCGGCTTCAAGGTCAACGAGGTGATTGCCAAGACGCGCCACAGCATCCCCGGCATCAGCCTCATCTCGCCCCCACCCCACCACGACATCTACTCCATCGAAGACCTGGCACAGCTCATCTTCGACCTCAAGCACGTCAACCCACGCGCAGCCATCAGCGTGAAACTCGTAGCCGAGAGCGGCGTGGGCACCATCGCTGCCGGTGTGGCCAAGGCCAAGGCCGACCTCATCGTCATCAGCGGTGCAGAGGGCGGCACGGGAGCCTCCCCAGCCAGCAGTATGCGCTTCGCCGGCATCTCACCCGAGATTGGACTGAGCGAGACACAGCAGACACTGGTGAAGAACGGACTGCGCGGACAGGTGCGCCTGCAGGTGGACGGCCAGATTAAGACGGGCCGCGACGTCATCCTGATGGCGCTGATGGGTGCCGAGGAGTTCGGCTTCGGCACGTCGGTACTCATCGTGTTGGGCTGTATGATGATGCGCAAGTGCAACCTCAACACGTGTCCGATGGGCGTGGCCACACAGAACCCCGAGCTGCGCAAGCACTTCATGGGACGCTACGAATACCTCGTCAACTACTTCACCTTCCTGGCACAGGAGGTGCGCGAATACCTGGCCGAGATGGGCTTCCGCCGTCTCAACGACATCGTGGGACACACGGAGCTGGCTCTCGTCAAGGATGCGGAGGGCGACGGCAAGCAAAAGCCAGTGCTCGACTTCCGCCGCCTGCTCTTCAAGGAGGGCGACGGCACAGCTGCCCTCTGCCACGTGCCTGGCACTGCCGCACCAGCCGACAGCAACTCGCTCGACGCACAGATGATACGCGGAGCAGAACCAGCACTGGAACGTCAGGAGGAGGTCAACCTTGACTTCGCCATCAAGAACACCGACCGCGCCGTGGGTGCTATGCTCGCCGGCACTGTCGCCCTGCGCTATGGTCAGGAGGGACTGCCCGACCAGACCATCAACGTGAAGTTCAAAGGCTCTGCAGGACAGTCGTTTGGTGCCTTCCTCAACAAGGGCGTATCCTTCAAACTGGAGGGCGAGACCAACGACTATTTCGCCAAGGGACTCTCCGGCGGACGCATCGCCATCCTGCCACCCGTACGCTCCAACTTCAACGCCGAGGACAACATCATCGCCGGCAACACGGGACTCTACGGAGCCACCAGCGGCGAGCTGTACATCAATGGTAAGGTGGGCGAGCGTTTCGGCGTGAGAAACTCCGGAGCCATCGCCGTCATCGAGGGTGCCGGCGACCACTGCTGCGAGTACATGACGGGAGGTCGCGTGGTCGTATTGGGACAGACTGGCCGCAACTTCGCCGCAGGAATGTCGGGCGGCGTGGCCTACGTCTGGGACAAGAACCGCAACTTCGACTACTTCTGCAATATGGACATGGTGGAAATCAACCTCGTGGAGGAGGCGCAGTACCGCAAGGAACTGCACGAACTCATCCGCCAGCACTACCTCTACACCGGCTCGAAGCTCGCCCGCACCATGCTTGACGACTGGCAGCGCTACGTGGAGGACTTCATCCAGGTGGTGCCCATCGAGTACAAGCGCGTACTCCAGGAAGAGCAGATGAACAAACTCAGACAGAAAATCGCAGACATGCAGAGAGACTATTAAAAAGAAACAGACGACTATGGGAAATCCAAAAGCATTTTTAGAGATACACCGGCAGGAGGCCGGCTATCGCCCGATACACGACCGCATCCACGACTTCGGAGAGGTGGAGCAGACGCTGAACACCAAGGAACGCAAGGCACAGGCTTCGCGCTGCATGGACTGCGGCGTGCCGTTCTGCCACTGGGCCTGTCCACTGGGCAACAAACCGCCCGAATGGAACGATGCCCTCTATCGGGGCGACTGGGAACTGGCCTACCGCGTGCTCAACGCCACGAACCCCTTCCCCGAGTTCACGGGGCGCATCTGCCCGGCACTGTGTGAGAAGTCGTGCATCCTCAACCTGACGGAGCACGAGCCCACCACCAACCGCGAGGACGAGGCTTCCATCACCGAGGCCGCCTTCCGCGAGGGCTACGTCCTCACGCACCACCCCCAGCGCAACGGCAAGCGCGTGGCCGTCATCGGCGCAGGTCCTGCCGGACTGGCTGCCGCCAACGACCTCAACCTGGCAGGCTACGACGTGACCATCTACGACCGCAACGAGGCTGCCGGAGGACTGCTGCGCTACGGCATCCCTAACTTCAAGCTCAACAAGGCCATCATCGACCGCCGCATGAAGATACTCGGCGACGAGGGCATCCGCTTTGAGTTCGGGACAGATATAGACCTAAAGGACTTGAAGCTGGCCGGGGAGTACGATGCCGTTGTCGTGGCCACGGGAACACCCACCGCACGCGACCTCAACATTCCTGGACGCGAGCTGAAAGGCGTACACTTCGCCCTCGATATGCTCTCGCAGCAGAACCGCATCCTCGACGGCATTGAGTTCAAGAAGGAAGACCTCGTCACGGCCAAGGGCAAGGACGTGCTCGTCATCGGTGGCGGCGACACGGGCAGCGACTGCATCGGCACGGCCCACCGCCAGGGCTGCAAGAGCGTGACACAGATAGAAATCATGCCTAAGCCGCCCGTAGGGCCGGAAGACCCGAACAACCCGTGGCCGGCCTTCCCCCGCACGCTCAAGACCACGAGCAGCCACGAGGAGGGCTGTACGCGCCGCTGGAACATCAACTCACTGGAGTTCTTAGGCAAGGACGGCAAGCTGACGGGTGTTCGCGTGCAGGAAATCGACTGGAAGCCCAACCCCGAGGGTGGCCGTCCGCTCATGGTGGAGAAGGGCAAGCCCGAGGTCATCAAGGCCGAACTGGTGTTGCTGGCCATGGGATTCCTCAAGCCCGACCATCCGCAGTACCCCGCCAACGTGTTCGTCTGCGGCGATGCTGCCAACGGAGCAAGCCTCGTGGTACGTGCACTGGCCAGTGGCAAGCAGACCGCCCGTAAGGTGGACGACTATCTGAAAAAGCAATAACAACAATACCGACACACAAACACAAAACCTTGAGTCTCTCGGCAGGAAAAATTTTTTCTCTGCCGAGAGAATTTTTTTTGCAAAAATCCTTGGCGGTTTCGCATAAAGGATGTATTTTTGTGCCAAATACATACAAGTGAGGCGACATGATAACACTAAACACATGCGAAACTTCTACAGTCCACTGAAAGCTTGCGACCCGATGCTCCGCTTCGTGTTCCTGACAGGCATCACAAAATTCTCGCAACTCAGTATCTTCAGCGAGCTGAACAATATCAAGAACATCTCTATGGACGAGGAGTATGCTGGCATCTGCGGCATTACCGAAGACGAATTACTCACGCAGATGAGCTGCGACCTCGACGAGCTGGCAAGTAAATTGAAACTGACGAGGGAGGAGACTATCCAGGAACTGAAGAACCACTACGACGGCTACCATTTCACGTGGCCTTCGCCCGACATATACAATCCGTTCAGTCTGCTGAACTGCTTTGCCGACGGCAAGACGAAGTCCTATTGGTTTGGCTCCGGCACACCCACCTACCTCATCAACATGATGCGGAAATTCGGCGTGAAGCCCTCGCAGTTGGGGAAGACAAAAGCCAAGGCGGCCTCCTTCGATGCGGCCACGGAGACGATGTCGTCCATGACACCATTGCTCTACCAGAGTGGCTACTTGACCATCAAAGACTATGACCCACGGCTGAGCCTCTATACACTAGACCTTCCCAACCGGGAAGTTGAAGTGGGACTATTCGACAGTCTGTTGCCCGGCTATCTGGAACGCAGCACGGACGAGGGACGCGTGGTCATTGCCGAGCTGTCCACCTTCATAGACGATGGGGACATCAATGGCGGTCTGCAACTGCTCGCCGACTTTCTGGAGACCGTGCCCTACTGTGACAACACCCATTACGAAGGCCACTGGCAACAGACGCTCTACATCATGTTTGCCCTGCTCACCGACTACAACATACAAGTGGAGCAGCACACGGCAAAAGGGCGCATCGACATCACCCTCGTGACACAGACCACCATCTACGTGATGGAGCTGAAGCTCAATGGCAGTGTGGAGGAAGCCCTCGCGCAGATCGAGTCCCGCTACTACGCTGATGCGTTCAAGCTGCAGGACAAGCCCGTTGTGAAGGTGGGCATGAACTTCAGCCTGCAGGACGGCGTGAACCGATTGGAGTGGCAGGTAGGGTGATTTTATCGCCAGTCCGCTCAAAAAAAAACGAGACGATACCTCTTGGCACTTTAGGTAGTACCTCATCGCCCTTAGAGGTTAACCTCGTTGACTCATGAGGTTAACCTCATGAAACTCGCCGTTAGGGTCACAATATCCCTTTTATATGTACGAGGAAAATTATGGAGAAAAAAAGTCTGCTTTTCCTTGTGTCATTCAAATAAAAACTGTATCCTTGCAACGTCAATGCACTCTTCGGAGATGTTGCGACAGGGCGTTTAGCGCGATTATCTACAGCTGAAATCTGGAAAATTGAAGTAAAGTGGATAATGAGCATGAACGTCCACGTCTGTGATATTTTATTCCCTTATGGGATTATAATATCATCTGAGGCGTGGGCTTTGCTTGTTACACTTTACGGGCATTCCAGAACTTCAGAAATGAAGAGCCTCAGCTGAGTAATGAGTTAAAGTTCCCACGCCTTTAATTATAAATCGCTGGAATCTGGGGATTAGTCGGCACAAAAGTTTTAATATGAAAAAGTTAATTTCAATTCTGAGCCTTGCCCTGGGCTTGTTCGTGAGTGTAACAGCCTTTGTTGCATGTGGTAGTAATGATGAAGAAAACGGCTCGTCGTCTAATCCTCTTGTGGGAACGTGGTACACGACGGAACCTAACGATGATGGCCATTATTACACAATCACTTTCAAAGCAGATTATACTTGCACTTGGTTTGAGTATGATGATCCTAATGACCAGACATCCTTTGATGCTGATACTGGCAAATATACCGTGGAGGGGAATAAACTTGCCATTTGGTGGGACTCGGAGAAGGAATGGTGGGACGAAGGTCCTTGGACTACCACTTTCTCGATTACTGGAAATAAGATGATTACTACAGAAAATGGAGGAACTACTTGGACAAAGAAGTAGGACATGTAAGTGTTTATTCCCTATATGCAAGCACTTGGTAGGCTCAAGGATTTCTCTGGGCAGGGAGACCTTTTTGTTCTCTTCCTTGTGGTGTTGTAAAAGGGGGCTAAAAGCAGACTGTCTGGCACGGGCATCGAGGTGATGCCTGTGCCGGAAATGGTAGCTACTACAAGAACATCGTCATAAATACTGGGAGTAGGGTAGTCTCCTCGTCCTTCCGGAGATCCTTCGTATACACCAAGTATCTGTTGCCGATGTGGGCAGAATATTTCCTGCAGAACTCATCCAGCGACTTGTGCGCTTGATAGCCGGATGATTTCACTTCCAGTGGCCACAACTTGTTTCCGCGAGACAAAAGGAAGTCCACCTCATAACTGTGATTGGAGGTCTTGGAACGCCAGGTGTGATAGAATAGCTTGTTTCCAGAAGCCACGAGCATCTGTGCCACGATGTTCTCATAGACATAGCCCAAGTCAGCCGAGAGCTTGTCGCTGAGCAGCTTCTGATAGATGATGTTTTCCGTCACGTCCTTGTCCCAAAACGCCAGTGTGATGAACAGTCCTGTGTCACCCATAAACATCTTGTACTGGCTATAGTCGGTATGGGCCGGCAACCCGACACTCGGATTATCGGAATGATGGGCAAAGTTCACCGTAAGGCTATCCTCCATGTCTCGAAGGAATTGCGAGATGGTGTCTGCCGACTCTTTCTTTCCCAAGACGCTGGTTTGCTGGAATCGTGACACGTTCTTGCTGAGCTGCGCGGGAATGGCGCTGAACATCTTTGATATTCTGCCAGACGGGTCTATCTTCAAGAAATCATCAATGTAGACCTCCAATATCTCCCTCTTCCTCTTGTCCACTAAGGTGAGGTTGTTGGTCTCCAGATAGGTGTTTACCGCCTGCGGCATCCCCCCGACAAGCATATACAACCGGAAGTCGCGCAGCAATTTTCTCATCGTAGCATCTCCCAACGAGCGGTTTGCGGAGAAACATTCCCTCAACAGGTCGACGGTCACCCCGTCGCCCATAGCCCATAGGAATTCCTCGTAGTCCATCGGATACAACGTCAGGCGTGTCTCCTCGCTCGGTATCACGATGCCGACAGTATTCTTCCTTATAGAAAGCAGTGAACCCGTCTCTATGTAGTCGTACCGATGGTCTTTGACCAGATACTTGATAGCCTCCCGTACCTTGGGACATTTCTGTACTTCGTCAAAAATAATCACTGACTTGCGCTCATACAGTCTCACGCCATAGATGAACTGCAGCTGCATGAAGAAATGGTTGCGGTCGGAAATATTGTCGACAGCCTCCCACAATGCTTTTGGCGCATCCGCAAAGTCCACCAGTATATAACTTTCGTATTCACGTCGTGCAAACGCTTCGACAATCGTGGACTTCCCCACCCGTCGCGCACCCTTGACGAGAAGAGCCGTAGAACCGTCACTTGTCCGTTTCCAGTCCAGCATCTTGTTATACAGCTTGCGCCTAAAAACCATTTCTGTCCCCATATTCCAATTGCTTTATGGGTGCAAAATTACGCTTTTTATCCAAAATCCCCAAATGTTTTTTCGCCAAAAACCGGAAGAATCCCCAAATGTTTTTCGCCAAAAACTGGAAGAATCCCCAAATGTTTGGCATTATATCGTTCATTCTGCGTATTCCCGCCGATACCCGTTCACCCATTTCGGTGACATCCGCTCCGTCCATTGGTTACACCTCCATTCCAAGTATTCGACAAAGCCCAATCATGCACTCGCGGTGTGTCTCTAGAAGCAAAAATTAGGCAAAATCCAGGCGGAATTGGTAAATTCTTCTTAAAGAAACACAATTTGCGAATTATCTTAAAGTATATTTCGAGATATTTTCGTATTTTTGCAAAGTATACTTTAAGATAATTCTCGAATGGACAAGCAAATAGTCAAAAGCATCATCATGGAGAAGCAGGGGGCCATCTCCAACTTCAAGGTGACACACAGAGACTTCCGTTTCGGAGCCGACGAGAAAAGCCAACAATGACAGAAAAAAAGCAGGCTTCAGTAAGCCTGCTCGTGAATGCCCTTGACGGCGCGTCCGCTGGGGTCGTTGAGGTGTTGGAAGGAACTGTCCCAGGCCAGTGCCTCGGCGGTGCTGCACGCCACACTGGGCACGCTGGGCACGCTGCGCGCGGCACTCTCCGAGGGGAAGTGCTCGGTAAAGATGCAGCGGTAGTAGTATTCCTCCTTGTTCTGCGGCGTGTTGATGGGGAAACGCTCGACAGCGTGCGCCATCTGCTCATCGCTGACGGCAGCAGCCGTGACCGCCTTCAACGTGTCTATCCACGAATAGCCGACACCATCGGAAAACTGCTCCTTCTGTCGCCACGCCACCTCTTTGGGCAGCATATCGGCAAACGCCTC
Source organism: Vescimonas coprocola (assembly GCA_963620725.1). Classification (GTDB taxonomy): domain Bacteria; phylum Bacteroidota; class Bacteroidia; order Bacteroidales; family Bacteroidaceae; genus Prevotella. The sequence goes on along the minus strand of CAVFBU010000007.1, from coordinate 3,843 downwards.
GCGCACGATTTTCTTCTCCATCGTGGAGCCGGGGCAGAGCTTGGCCTCGGGATTGGTGCGCATGGCAATGTCGAGGAACTCCTTGTCGAGGAAGGGCACGCGCCCCTCCACGCCCCACGCCGAGAGACTCTTGTTGGCGCGGAGACAGTCGTAGAGATAGAGTTTGGAGAGTTTGCGCACGGTCTCCTCATGGAAGGCACGCGCATCGGGAGCTTTGTGAAAATAGAGGTAGCCACCGAAAATCTCGTCCGCGCCCTCGCCAGAGAGCACCATCTTGATGCCCATCGACTTGATGACGCGCGCCAGCAAATACATCGGGGTAGAGGCGCGCACCGTCGTGACATCGTAGGTCTCGATGAAGTAAATCACATCGCGGATGGCATCAAGTCCCTCCTGCACGGTATAGTTGATTTCGTGGTGTACCGTGCCGATATGGTCCGCCACCATACGCGCCTTGTCCAGGTCGGGCGCACCCTTAAGTCCCACGGCAAAGCTGTGGAGACGCGGCCAGTACGCCTTGGTCTTGCTGCCGTCCTCGATGCGCATGGCTGCATACTTCGAGGCCACGGCAGAGATGATGCTGCTGTCGAGACCGCCGCTGAGCAGCACGCCATAGGGCACATCGCTCATCAGCTGACGGCACACGGCAGCCTCCAGTCCGTCGCGGATGGCAGCGACACTGGCGGGGTTGTCCTTCACCGCCTCGTAGTCCATCCAGTCGCGCTGGTAGTAACGATGCATCTTTCCCTCTCGGCTCCAGTAGTAGTGGCCAGGAAGGAACGGCTCATAGCGGTCGCACTGCCCCTCAAGAGCCTTGAGCTCCGAGGCCACATAGACCCGGCCATCGCTGTCGTAACCGATGTAGAGGGGAATGACACCAATCGGGTCGCGCGCGATGAGAAACTCGTCGCGCTCCTCATCGTAGAGGGCGAAGGCGAAGATGCCGTTCAGCTCCTCCAGGAAATCAATGCCACGGTCGCGGTAGAGCGCGAGGATGACCTCGCAGTCGGAACCCGTCTGGAATGCATAACGTCCCTTGTACCGCTGGCGAAGCTCCTGATGGTTGTATATCTCGCCGTTGACGGCCAGCACCTGACGCTTGTCGGGACTGTACAACGGCTGCTGACCCGACTCCGGGTCGACGATAGACAGACGTTCGTGGGCCAGAACGGCGTGGCCTCCACAGTAGATGCCACTCCAGTCTGGTCCACGATGCCGTATTTTCTGACTCATCCGCAGGGCCTTCTCACGGACTGCCTGCGTCTGTTCTTCCACGTGGAAGATTGCTACTATTCCACACATAATATCTTTTCTCTTCGTGTTGTCTTGTGTTTGCGTTTCGGTTAGGGTAGGGTAGAGGCCGGATTGGCCTGCAAGCCCGTTAGGGCTGCAGGGTAAATCCGAACACGAAATATGCCTTCTGGCTGCACGGGTTGGCGATGACCTGTCCGAAGATGGGCAGTTTGAAGTGGTCTGTCACCTGGATGTCCTTGGTGGCCTTCAGCGACAGGTTGGTCACGGCGAAGCCCGAAGTCCCGTAGGTCGTGGTGGCGTGGGGCACTGCGGCAGCCGTTGCCGTCCAGTCCACACCGCCCAACTTGAACGGGGCGTTCAGTTCGAAGTAGGAGGAGTAGGCACGCTTGCCATCGTTGTTGATGCCGTCGTTGCCAGCAAAGACAGTGTACCACGTGGCCGAGAACACGCCGAAGTCATAGCCGAGGAAGCCCTCGAAGACATGGGACGTGCCGTGGGCGTTATAGTAGAAATAGCGCGGGTCGGCCGTGTTGTTGAACCAGAGGTCGGTGACACCGACGGTGAAATTCTCCTTGCTGTAGCTGAGCGTCAGGTCAAATTCCTGTGCGTCCTCCTTGTCAAGGCCCACATTACCCCAAGCCGAGAGGCTCAGTCCCTTGTAGGCCACACCCAGTGTGGGCTGTACGCTGATATTTCCGCAGTCTATACCACGCCAGATGTAACGGTTTACAACATCGGCAGACACAGTAGTCTCCACCTCGTCCTGTGCGTGAACGGTGGGGGCTGTAAAGAGCAGTCCCACCGTCAGAAGTATGATATTCATCTTTTTCATTGCAATCAATTTTTCAGTTACTTTATTCTGTTTCCATTATTATGCGTTGTAGCAAGCCTCACCATGCTCGTAGATGTCGAGACCTTCATCCTCAACACGTGCACTGACACGCAGACCGTGAATCTTCTTGATGGTGAAGAACAGGATAGTACCCGTAGCGGCAGCCCAGAGGTCAATCATCAGTATGCCGAAGGCCTCAGCACCGAAGAATCCCCAGCCGTGACCATAGAACAGACCCTCGCTGACAGAGAACAGACCGGTCATCAGGGTTCCGAGAATACCGCACACACCGTGAACGGAGGAAGCACCGACGGGGTCGTCAATGTGGAGCTTGTGGTCAATGAACTCAATGGCATAAACCAGTACGGTACCGCAAACCAGACCGATAATCATGGCTCCCCAGGGGTCAACGGCATCGCAACCTGCCGTCACACCTACCAGACCAGCCAGAATACCATTCAGGGTCAGTGAGAACGAAGGTTTGCCGTACTTGAACCAGGTGACGAACATCGTGGCAATACCACCGCATACTGCAGCGAGGTTGGTGGTGAGGAACACGTGGGAGATGGCCACGCGGTTCACTTCGCCCGATGCTGCAAGCTGAGAACCGGGGTTGAAGCCGAACCAGCCCATCCAGAGAATGAACACACCGAGGGCAGCCAGGGTGAGCGAGTGGCCGGGAATAGCGCGGCTCTTGCCGTTCTTGTCGTACTTACCGCGACGGGGACCGAGGGCAATGGCACCGATGAGTGCCAGAATACCACCCACGCTATGCACAATGGCAGAACCGGCGAAGTCGTGGAATATAGTACCAAACGTGGTCATCATGAAGCTGTCAGCTGCATCGTTGCACAGCCAGCCACCACCCCATGTCCAGTGGCCTTCCACCGGATAGATAATAAGGGAGATGAAGAAACTGTAGACCACATACATCGAGAACTTGGTGCGCTCAGCCATGGCACCACTCACAATCGTGGCGGACGTGGCACAGAACACCGTCTCGAACATCAGGAAGCCCTCTACGGGCAGGTCACCTTTGTAGAACGAAAGGTCGCCCCAGTTTGGTGCACCGATGAAACCAGCTCCGTCAGAGCCGAACATAAAGCCGAAGCCCACGAAAAAGAACAGAACCGAGCCAATCATGAAATCAACAAAGTTCTTGAACAGGATGTTCGCCGTGTTCTTACTGCGGGTGAAGCCAGCCTCACACAATGCAAAACCGGGCTGCATCCAGAACACGAGCATGGCAGCCAACAACATCCATACGGTATCCAGTGATAATCCTATTTCATTCATAATATTCTATTTTTTTGTTTTTGTGTTGTTATGTTATCCTTTCTCTCTCTCGTCGTGCTTACTTCTTGTCGCGGAGCACCGTGTCACCATTGTCACCCGTGCGGATGGAGTAGGTGTCAATCACATCGCTCAGGAAAATACGGCCATCGCCAATCTCTCCCGTGTGCGCTACCTTCAGAATGACCTTGATGGTCGGCTCCACAAACATGTCGCGGCAGACGATGGTCAGCGCCACACGCTCAATCACATCGGTATTGTACTGCACACCACGATAAATGCGCTCCTGACGACTCTGTCCAATTCCGTGTACATCATGGTACTCAAACCAGTCGATGTCGGAAGAGAGCAAAGCACTCTTCAACTCCTCAAACTTCGTTTTGCGGATGATTGCTTCAATCTTTTTCATACCTTTTACCTTTTGTGTTACTTAATAAATTAATAATATCGAATGTATCGTTGAT